>JAFNAG010000207.1 GCA_017860135.1 Acidobacteriota bacterium | reverse complement strand
CGCAACGGTCACCGTGGTACTCACCACGGGCGAAGAGTTGCGGGGGCGTATTCGCTACTACGACCGCGACTGCTTCAGCGTGGGGCCGGCAGACGGCGGGCCGAAGATCTTCCTGCGCAAGAGCAGCGTCGTTTGCATCCGCGAAGAGTAGGCGCTCCCCTGCCAACCGGAAGTTCAGTCAGCAGAGGCTCTGGGTCCCCGAATCCCCGATGCAGGTAGCGGCGCCGCGCCGGCTCGGACGCAATCGTGGCGCCAAGTGGACCACGCGTCGCTGACCGGCCGGTCGCACCGACTTTGGCCAAGAGTTCCGCTCATGCGAGGAGAGCATTGTGCCCGGTCATGAAGAGGACTATAAAGGGTCGATGGCTCTCAGTCTTTTCCATAGGGGGCGGAAACAGTTGCAGACGTCGTGTGTCTACCCCAGGACGCTCATCCTTCGACTCATAGCGAGTGCCGCCCTCATCGGCATCGAGACTTTTGCCTGCAGCGCGTGGATCCCCCTGAATCCAACGACTGTCGGTTTTCTCTACCTCGTCTCCGTTCTGCTGATCGCTACATCGTGGGGGCTGGCGGAGGCTCTCACAGCCTCGGTTTTCGCAACGCTCTGCTTCAACTTCTTTTTCTTCCCCCCGATCGGTGCCTTCAGGATTGACGATCCCCTGAACTGGGTGGCCCTGATGGGGTTCCTGATCACATCCATCACTGCGAGCCAGCTCTCCGACCGCGCCCGGCGTCGGACCCGGGAAGCCTTGACCCGTCAGCTGGAGATGGAACGGCTGTATGCCGTGGGCCGGGCAATCCTGCTCGCGGATCTCCAGAGGCCGTTGGGCGAGCAGATCGTACGGGAGATCGCACGCATCTATGACTTGGCCTTCGTTGGTCTTTATGACCGTTCGAGCGACGCGATCCATCAGGCAGGTCCCGAGGAGGTTTCAAATCTTACCTCACGACTCAGGGACACCGCGATGAGCGGGACGCTATTTCGCGACGAGGATGCCCAAATCGTAGTTACCCCCGTGAACTTCGGGGTCCAGCCGGTCGGGAGCTTAGCACTGAAAGGGATGCTGCTTTCCGATGCCGCTCTGCAGGCACTTTCGAACCTGGTAGCGCTGGGATTGGAAAAGACCCGCGCTCAGGAGGCTGTCATCCGCGTGAACGCTGCCCGGCAGAGCGAAGAGTTCAAAGCCACCCTCATCGACGCGGTTGCTCACGAATTCAAGACGCCGCTCACGTCCCTCAAGGCGGCAATCAGCGCAATACTGTCCTCGACCGTAAGCGAGCCCCAGCAGCAGCAGGAGATGCTGCAGATAATCAACGTTGCTACCGAAAGGCTGAGCGACCTGGTCAGTGAGGCGATCCGCTTGGCGCGCGTCGAGGCTGACGGCCTGCGGCTCAAGAAACAGCCGTTTCCAGTCGGCGCGGCGATCAAAGCCGTGCTCCGGCAGATGGAGCCGGACCTTGAGGGGAGAGACGTCGGTCTGCATGTCACGGAGAACCTGCCGCTCGTCCTTGCAGACGAGGAACTGATACAGCTAGTGCTTCGTCATCTGATCGACAATGCAGCAAAATATTCGCCTCCGAAATCTCCCCTGTCGATCTCGGCTCGGGTGGAGGGCGACTACGTCCTGGTCGGCGTCCGCAACGAGGGGGAAGGCATCTCCGAGTGGGAAAGGTCCAGAATATTCGAAAAGTTTTATCGCGGCGCCGGTGCCCGCGAACGCGTGCCGGGCACGGGTATGGGGCTGGCGATCACGCGTGACATCGTGCTCGCGCACGGCGGCCAGATCCGGGTAGAAAGTGTCCCCGGTGAAGGGGCCGAGTTCTCTTTCACCCTTCCGATTGCCGTGGAGGGAAATAAAGCATGAGCAAGGGGCGAATCCTGGTCGTGGACGACGACCCTCAGATCCGGCGCGTCATGCGGGTCACGTTGATCGCGCAGGGATTTGAGGTCCGGGATGCGCGTTCCGCTGAGCAGGCGTTTGAAATACTGGAACAGGAGAAATTCGACCTTGTCCTGCTCGATATCAACCTGCCTGGCGTCGGAGGCCTGCAGGTGTGCCGGAGTCTGCGAGCCTCGTCAGATGCCGCCATCATCATGCTCACTGTGCGGGATGCTGAGGAGGACAAGATCGAAGCGCTCGATGCCGGAGCCGATGACTTTGTCACCAAGCCATATAGCACACCGGAGCTGCTCGCCCGGATCCGGGCTGCTTTGCGGAGGGTTCCCCTCTCGCCTGAAGGAGGACCGCAGGTGATCCGACTCGAGGAGGTCGAGATTGATCTGGTCCAGCGCCACATCACTGTCCGGGGCAGGACAGTCCGGCTGACGCCAAAGGAGTTTGACCTTCTTCACTACCTGGTTACGCATCCGAACGTTCCTCTCCCGCATCTGAGGCTCCTTCAGGCAGTATGGGGGCCCGACTACGGAAACGAGGTTGAATACCTGCGCACATTCATCAATCAGTTGCGGAAAAAGATAGAGAAGAATCCCGCCAAACCGAAATACATCCTCACCGAGCCCTGGGTGGGGTACCGGTTCCAGCTGCCCTGACCGCATCTTGAGTCCTACTCAGGCACCTCCTTAGGGTGACGAGCAGCGACCCACGCGCTGAAACCGGTATCGGAATCGGTCTTGCCACCCCTGGCACCTGACTGACAAAATCCTGAGCCCTTCTTTACAACTTCCTTATCTGGGTGTCCTACTCTTTAGGAAGTCATGAAGACCGCATCATTGGCCCATTCTCACAATTACGCTCTCCGGCATCGACTTTATGTCTCAACCCATCCTGGACAGGCTCGACCAGCTCCGCCACATTGCGATTTGGGACTACTCGCGGCAGCCACAGTCGGTTCCTTCAGGAAGCTGGATCCGATCAGCCTGGTCCGGAAACCTGTGATCCTTGTCGTTGAGGTAGGGGCAGCCCTGACCACGGCTCTTGTGATTCGCGATGCGGTTGCCGGTATTCTCGGCGTCTCCTTTGAGCTCCAGATTGCCGTCTGGCTCTGGCTCACGGTCCTGTCTGCAAACTTCGCCGAGGCGATCGTAGAGGCGCGAGGAAAGGCCAAAGCCGACACACTCAGGAAGAGCAAGTCTGACGTGATCGCAAAGCTGGTCTGTGCGGAAGAACGCATCGAACGGATTGCGTCCTCAAATCTGAGGTCCGGGGACGTAGTGCTGTGTGAAGCGGGCGACACGATCCCGGGAGATGGTGGAGTGATTGAAGGAATCGCGACCGTCGACGAATCGGTAATCACAGGCGAGAGCGCCCCGGTCATCCGCGAGCCGGGAGGGGACCGCAGCGCGGTCATCGGGGGAACGAGGTTGCTGTCAGACTGCATCAGGATCCAAATCTCGGCCAATCCCGGCGAGTCGTTCCTGGACCGCATGATCGCACTCGTTGAGGGCGCCGGGAGACGGAAAGCTCCCCACAGAATCGCCCTTGTCATCTTGATTGCCGGTCTGAGCTCGATCCTTCTTCTGCTGTTAGCCATACTCCTTCCACACTCGACGTCCACATTGACAGCCCTCGGGGCAGACTCCCCACCGACCTTCCCGGTGCTTCTGGCGCTTCTGGTCTGCCTGATCCCCACGACGATCGGCGGTCTTCTGTCTGCCGTCCGCATTGATGGCATGGACCGGCTGGTCCGCCGCAACATTCTGGCCAAGAGCACCCGGGCGACGGAGGCAGTCGGCTATGTTAACACGCTGTTGCTGGACAAGACGGGCACGATCACACTGGGAGACCGTCAGGCCGTCGCATTTCTTCCTGTTCCAGGAGTCTCCGAACACGAACTCGCGGACGCAGCACAGCTGGCGAGCCTGGCCGACGAAACGCCCGAAGGCCGTTCCATCGTCGTCCTCGCCAAGCAGAAGCACAACCTGCGGGGACGGGACATGCGCGGACCCCATACGCACTTCATACCCTTCTCGACCTGCACCCGGATCAGTGGCGTAGACACGGACGGAATGCAACTCCGCAAGGGCGCGACCGATGCGGTCGTGCAGTTCGTTCGGGAACATCGCGGAAAGGTGCCGGCCGCGCTGTTCGAACTTTCCGAGCAGGTTGCCCGGAGCGGGGGCACGCCTCTCGCCGTCGCCGATGGCTCCCGCGTGCTCGGAATCATTCACCTGAAAGATGCCGTCAAGGGAGGAATCGGAGATCGCATCTCGGAGTTGCGGGCCATGGGGATCCGAACCGTGATGGTCACAGGCGACAACCCTCTCACGGCAGCGGCCATTGCTGAAAAGGCCGGGGTGGATGATTTCATTGCGCAGGCGACCCCTAGAGAGAAGCTCGAGTACATCCGGAAAGAGCAGGCGCGGGGAAGAATGGTTGCGATGGCCGGCGACGACACCAACGACGCTCCTGCCCTGGCTCAGGCTGACGTAGGACTGGCAATGAATACGGGCGCAGCGGCAGCCAAAGTAGCAGGAAACATGCTGGACCTTGATAGCAACCCCACTAAGCTCATCGAAATCGCAATGAGCGGGAGGCAGTCGCTGATCACACGGAGCGCCCTGACAATATTCTCGATTGCCAACGATGTGGCCAAGTGCTTCGCCATTATTCCGGTGCTGTTCGCAGGGACTTATCCGACCCTGGCAGCCTTCAACATCATGGGAATGCACAGCCCCAGGAGCGCGGTCCTCGCCGTCGTGATGTTCAACGCGCTGATCATCATCACCCTGGTTCCTCTCGCGTTGCGCGGTGTTGCATACCGGCCACAGAGAGCAGCAAGGCAGCTGCGGCGCAATCTGCTAATCTATGGTCCGGGAGGCCTCCTTGCGCCGTTCCTTGGCATCTGGACCATCCACTGGATTATCACGCTGCTGCACCTTGCCTGACCGGACGGAGTATGAAGCAGCAACTGCCAACCTCATGACGACAAACCTGCTAGGACGCTTCTGGGGTTGTCGCGCTGGTGGCCTGCGAAAACCCGGTACGGATTACGGCTATGACCTGGGCAGAGAACAGAACGCCGCGACCTTCGTCCTGCATGGAGCGGAGGCGTTCGGGACCCGTGGGTTGCGGTCCAGGCTCAGAGCCTCGGCCGCGAGTGGCTGTCGCTTCCACTCGCGAAAAGATGTAGTGCTTGTTCTGCGCCCGGCGTGCGCTTATCTATGGAATTCTCCGGGGAGAATGGCATGGGAGATCTAGTTTTCATCGCTGCCACAATCGTGTTCTTCATCGGCGCGATTGGCTACGTCTACTTCTGCGAGCGCGTGAAGTAAGGGGGACATGATGGACCTCGAGTCCGCAATCATGCTTGCCGTGAGCATTTTGCTATTGATCTACCTGACCTACGCGCTGCTGAAGCCGGAGAAGTTCTGATATGACCGCAAACGGCTGGTTTCAGATTGTGTCTTTTCTGCTCGTGGTGCTTGCACTCACGAAACCGATCGGCGGCCACATGGCGCGCGTGTTCAACCGCGAGCGGACGTTTCTTGATCCGGTTTTGCGCCCGGTGGAGCGGCTCATTTACCGCGCTACCTTGGTCGACGAGAACCGCGAAATGCGCTGGACAGAGTACGCTGTGGCGATGCTGCTGTTCAGTGTGGTTTCGATGGCGGCGCTGTACCTGCTGCAACGGGTACAGCTGTACCTGCCATTCAATCCGCAGAAACTGGGAGCGGTGCCGCCTCCGCTGGCATTCAACACCGCCGCGTCGTTCACCACGAATACCAACTGGCAGAACTATTCGGGTGAAACCACCATGAGCTACCTGACACAGATGGCGGGGCTCGCCTATCACAACTTTGTGTCTGCAGCCGTCGGTATTGCAGTAGCCGTAGCCTTTATTCGCGGCGTTGCCCGCCATGAGAAAGAGACTATCGGGAATTTCTGGGTGGATCTGGTACGCGGCTCTCTGTGGGTCCTGACGCCAGTCTGTGTCATCGGTGCGTTGGTGCTGGTGTGGCAGGGCGTGCCGCAGAACCTGAAGCCGTACGATACGGTAAAGCTGATCGAGCCCATGCGGGTGCCCAGGGTGGACGCCGACGGCAGGCCGGTGCTCGGTTCGGACGGCAAGCAGCTGATGGACGCCGTCACCGAGCAGACGATTGCGCAGGGCCCAGTGGCCTCGCAGGAAATCATCAAGGAGTTCGGCACCAACGGTGGCGGCTTCTTCAATGCAAACAGCTCGCATCCCTACGAGAATCCAACGCCGCTCAGCAATTTCATTGAACTGGTTTCCATCTTTGCTATCGGTTCCGGCCTGACCTACACCCTTGGTCGTATGACGGGATCCCAGCGACACGGTTGGGCGGTCTGGGCAACGATGGCCGTGCTGTTCCTGGCCGGGGTAACGACTGCGTACCTGGCGGAGGCACAGGGCAATCCACTGCTGCCGGCTGTGGTTAATCAGCACGCGACGGCGCTGCAGCCCGGCGGCAACATGGAAGGCAAGGAAGTGCGGTTTGGGATCGCGAACACTGCTTTGTGGGCCACCGTCACCACCGATGCGAGCTGTGGAGCCATAAACGGCTGGCACGATTCCTTCACCCCGCTCGGGGGCATGGTCCCGCTGGTCAATATGATGTTGAGCGAGGTCATATTTGGCGGTGTGGGCGCCGGGATGTACGGAATGCTCATTTACGTAGTTCTGGCCGTTTTCATTGCCGGTCTCATGGTAGGGCGAACGCCGGAGTACCTGGGCAAGAAGATCGAAGCCTATGACGTCAAAATGGCCATGCTGGTCACCTTGGTCTTTCCTCTGGTGATTCTGACCTTCGCGGCAATCTCATCAGTCCGGGGATTCGGTACGTCCAGCATCACAAATCCTGGCCCGCATGGGCTGACGCAGATGATTTACTCCTTCACGTCGCAAGCGGCCAACAATGGCTCTGCCTTCGCCGGATTGACCACGAACACGCTTTGGTACAACGTCGCCGGCGGCATAACCATGCTTGTGGGCCGCTTCCTGATGATTATTCCCATGCTGGCAATAGCCGGCAATCTGGCGCGCAAGAAGGCTGTGCCGGCATCGCTGGGCACGTTTCCGGTCACCACGCCGTTGTTCAGCATATTGCTAATGGGCACCATCCTTATCGTAGGCGCGCTGACCTTCTTCCCGGCGTTGAGCCTGGGACCGATCCTCGAGCACCTGCTGATGGCGGCGGGAAAGACATTCGCGTGAGGAATGCGATTATGGATGTTCTGTGCATGACACAAGACAATCGGGAGAGGGGCGATGCTCCCCGTAGTAGCCGGCTACACCCGTCAGTCCTGGTCCGTCCAGGGCGGGAACTGCCCCACTGTTCAGAAGTGGCGGACAACAAGCGGCTTCAATCGGCGAAGAGCCATGGGTTGAAGATCGTATGACAGCAAAGCCGACCGACATCCCCGTTTGGCAAGCAGCACAAGAGATTGAGCCGTCCCACCTGAAACCGAAGCCCAAGGCCATTTGGGAATGGAAGATCGTCCGCCGAGCGATTCTGGATTCGTTTGTAAAGCTGAACCCACGCCACCTTTTGGCGAATCCCGTCATGTTTGTCGTGCAGGTGGGTGCCGTGATTACCACCATCCTCCTGTTCAAGGGAGGGACCCAGTTCGGCTTCAACCTGCAGATAACGCTGTGGTTGTGGTTCACCGTCTTGTTCGCAAACTTCGCCGAAGCCATGGCGGAAGGCCGTGGCAAGGCGCAGGCTGACTCGCTCCGCAAGACACGCTCCGAAACCATGGCCAAACGACTGTTGCCGGGTGGAGGAACCGAGACCGTGCCCGGCTCCAAACTGAGAACGGGAGATGTAGTGATCGTCAGCGCGGGCGAGTTCATCCCGGGCGACGGTGATGTCATCGAGGGCATCGCTTCAGTGGACGAGTCGGCGATTACCGGTGAGTCGGCGCCGGTCATTCGAGAGTCCGGAGGCGACCGCTCGGCCGTCACGGGCGGTACCCGCGTGCTGTCCGACATGATCAAGGTCCGCATCACGTCGAACGCCGGCGAGACTTTCCTGGATCGCATGATCGCGCTCGTCGAAGGCGCCGAGCGGCAGAAGACTCCGGTTTGCGATTTACTCCGGTGCGCCGCAGACGGTCTTCGTGCTCGTTTCGCTGCTCATCTGTCTCATCCCTACCACGATTGGCGGGCTGCTCTCAGCGATCGGCATCGCCGGCATGGACCGTCTCATTCAGCACAACGTGCTGGCCATGTCGGGCCGTGCCGTCGAAGCCGCGGGCGACGTCGATACGTTGCTGCTGGACAAGACCGGCACAATCACGCTCGGGAACCGGCAGGCGGTGGCATTCTTCCCCGCGCCCGGCATAACGGCAGATGAGATGGCCAGCGCAGCGCAGCTTTCCTCTCTGCCGGACGAAACTCCGGAAGGCCGTTCAATCGTCGTCCTGGCGAAACAGAAATACGGATTGCGCGGACGGGGATTGGCGCAACACGAAGCCCAGTTTATTCCTTTCACGGCTCAGACCCGCATGTCAGGTGTGAACCTGAATGGCTTCGAAATACGCAAGGGCGCGGCCGACGCGATCGAGAAATACCTGCGAGAATACGGCTCCATTGTCCCTGCCGAGGTGAAGGCCAAAGTCGAGCAGATCGCTCGAACCGGCGGCACGCCGCTGGTCGTGGCAGAGAAGACCCGCGGCGCACTGGGCGTGATCGAACTCAAGGATATCATCAAAGGCGGCATCCAGGAGCGGTTCGCCCAGCTTCGCGCCATGGGCATCAAAACGGTCATGATCACCGGCGACAATCCGCTGACTGCCGCGGCGATCGCGCTCGAAGCCGGCGTGGACGATTTTCTTGCCGAGGCGACGCCGAAGGACAAGATGGATTTGATCCGCAAAGAACAGTCCCACGGCAAGTTGGTGGCCATGACGGGTGACGGCACCAACGACGCGCCGGCCTTGGCACAAGCCGACGTCGGGTTAGCCATGAACACAGGCACTCAGGCGGCCAAGGAAGCCGGCAATATGGTCGACCTCGACTCGAACCCGACCAAGCTGATTGAGGTTGTCGAAATCGGAAAGCAGCTCCTGATGACGCGCGGCTGCGCGGCTCGCTGACCACGTTCTCCATAGCGAACGACGTGGCGAAATACTTTGCCATCATCCCTGCGATGTTTGCCGGTACTTTCCCCGTGCTGAATGCGCTGAACATCATGCAATTGCGGACGGCACAGTCTGCCGTGCTTTCCGCAGTAATCTTCAATGCGCTGATCATTATTGCCCTGATTCCGCTGGCGCTGCGCGGGATCAAGTATCGCCCTCTGGGAGCCGATGTCCTGCTGCGAAACAACCTGCTCATTTACGGATTCGGAGGAATCGTGGCGCCGTTCATCGGGATCAAGCTCA
>JAFNAG010000206.1 GCA_017860135.1 Acidobacteriota bacterium | reverse complement strand
GGCAGCAGCGAAAAGACGAGAGAGGGAGGGGGCGTCAGTATACGGGCCTGCGAATAGGGGGTCGGACCGTGGTAATCTGGATGGGCTCATGTGGATGCCGCAAAATCAAGCCCAAAAACTGGGCTCAGACTCGATTTTTGGCCCTCATTTATGCATTTGGGGCTGCTCAGCCTCAACAGTAGTGGTTCGAAGCCGCCAAGTCGCAATAAAACGGGCCCAAAATCGATACTAAGGCGTCTGTGGAGGCGAACTTTGCCCTCATGTACTTGCGGAATTTGGCTTTCAGCTTCTCCGATCCCAAACTCCGGTTTTTGAGATCTCCCGCTGCCGAACAGGCACGCCATTCGGAACGACATCGGGATTTTGCTTGCTCCGGGGTTGTTCTGTGATTAAGAATCCTGCTTCAAACTGAATCCCCGTGTTTTGGCAGACATGGGGCGTCGCAACTCTGCGCGTCGCGAAAGGGACCGAACGTGCATCTGCAGATTATTGACTGGCTCATTGTAGCTTTCACGCTCGTGATTTGTTTTTTCCCTGCACTGTTTTTCGGCAAGAGGGCGGGAAAGGACACCTCGGAATTCTTTGCATCCGGCAGGTCCGTTCCCTGGTGGCTGGCGGGAGTTTCGATGGTGGCCACCACCTTCAGCAGCGACACTCCGAACCTGGTCACCGATATTGTGCGCCGCAACGGAGTAGCGGGGAACTGGGTCTGGTGGGCCTTCACTCTGACCGGACTGGCGACGGTGTTTTTCTATGCCAAGCTGTGGCGGCGCTCCGGCGTCCTGACCGACCTGGAGTTCTACGAGATCCGCTATTCCGGAAAGGCCGCGAGTTTCGTGCGCGGATTCCGCTCCATCTATCTTGGTCTGTTTTTCAACTGCATGATCATGGCAACCGTGAACCTCGCCGCCTGCAAGATCGCCGGAGTCCTGTTCGGGCTGGATCGTTGGGAGACGCTCCTCCTGGTCGGCGTGCTGAACGTAGCCTTCGCCACCCATTCGGGCCTTTGGGGCGTTCTGGTCATCGACATGGTTCAGTTCATCATCAAGATGACGGCCGTGATTGCGGCTGCCTATTTCGCGGTCAAGCTCCCACAGGTGGGCGGTCTCAGCGGGATGGTGGATAAGCTATCCGACATCAGGGGACCCGAAGGTCTGAATTATCTGAACATACTTCCGGATTTTGCGAACAACTGGGACATCGCGGTGGCGGTCTTCATCATGCCGATCGCGGTGCAATGGTGGGCGGTCTGGTATCCGGGTGCGGAACCCGGCGGAGGAAGCTACATCGCCCAGAGGATGCTGGCCTCGAAATCGGAACGGGATTCCCTCGGCGCCGTGCTCTTCTTCAACGTGGCGCACTATGTGTTGCGCCCGTGGCCCTGGATCCTCGTGGCCCTCTGCTCGCTGCTCGTCTACCCTGAGTTGTCGGATATTCAAAAGGCGTTTCCCGACCTGGATCCCAGCCTCATCGGGCACGACATCGCATACCCTGCAATGCTGAAGTTTCTCCCGGTCGGCTTTATCGGGCTGATGGTGGGTGGGTTAATCGCAGCCAACTCCTCGACCATTCTTACCCACCTGAACTGGGGGGCCTCCTACCTGGTGCACGATTTTTACCGGCGTTTTTTGTTCAGGGAGGAAAGTGAAAAACACTACGTGTTCGTCGGGCGCATTGTGACGGTCCTTCTGTTCTTCTGCTCGTCGGGAACGGTCTATCTTCTGGACACGGCCAAGGACGCGTTCGATATTATCCTGCAGGTCGGCGCCGGCACGGGCCTGCTGTATCTCGTCCGCTGGTTCTGGTGGCGGGTCAATGCCTGGAGCGAAGTGGCGGCCATGAGCAGTTCCTTTGCCGTGTCGGTCGCCCTCCTGATTCTGAAGAAATACGGCATTCAGTTCAGCACGCATTCCGCACTGGTGATTACCGTGGCAGTTACGACAGTCTGCTGGTTGGTGACGTCCTTCCTCGGGCCGGAGACCGATCGCAGGACTCTGATCGAATTCTACAGAAAGGTCCGGCCGTTCGGCCCGGGATGGGCCCGAATTCGCGAAGAGGCGGGCATTCCTCCGGCAGATGCGTCGGAAGGGGGCCAGAATATCCCGATGGCGCTGCTCGGCTGGGCGGCAGGATGCACGGTCATCTGGTCCGCGCTGTTCACCGTGGGCAATTTCCTTTATGGGCGCATTTCCTATGCGCTGGCGCTTCTCGCAGTCTTCGTCGTCAGCGGCCTGATGCTTCTCCACGTCGTCCGCCGGCTTTGGGAGGGCATAGAGGGGCGGGCGATATCCGGGAGCGCCCGGTGATGAGGAGTGGATGGCACGACCCACTGCGGAATCGGTGTCGGAGCGCTGTCGTCCTTGCCCGTACAGACCTGGGAATCAGGCCGCAGTGCGGGCGGGACGCCCCGCTCCGTCCGCGATCCCGCGCTGCTTTTTCACCTGTTGGAGGGCGCCTGGGCGGGAAGGTCTACATTACGCAACTCGTTTCTCCACCCGTTCGATTGTGACGGGCTCAAATCCCCATGGATAATCGGCAGATCATGACCCACCTGCTTCCGGAGATCCTGCGTGCTGAAAGCAGAATCCGGCGGCACATCAGGGAAACGCCGATCGAGTACTCCGTACCGATAAGCCGCGCAGCAGGGGTCAAGGTGCACCTCAAGATGGAGAATCTTCAGCACACCGGCTCCTTCAAGGTCCGGGGCGCCATGAACAAGATGCTGATCCTCAGCGAGAAGGAGCGCGAAAAGGGGGTTGTGGCAGCGTCCACCGGCAATCATGGGGCGGCGGTGGCGTTTGCCGCGACAAAACTGAAGATGCGCAGTACGGTCTTTGTCCCCACGACTGCGTCCAGGACCAAGATCGAGACAATGCAGGGGCTGGGTGCGGACGTACGCTTCCACGGAGAGGATTGCGTGGAGGCCGAGGTGCATGCGCGGAAACAGGCGAAGCTCGGCGGAATGACCTACATATCCCCCTACAACGATATCGACGTAATTGCGGGGCAGGGGACCCTCGGCATAGAAATCGCGAATGCGCTGCAGGACATCAGCAGGATCTATGTGTCGGTAGGCGGGGGCGGGCTGATCTGCGGCATCGCCGCCTTCCTGAAGAGCGTTCATCCTGCCATCCGGGTCGTCGGATGCTCCCCTGAGAATTCCTGCGTCATGATCGAGTCCCTGCGCGCCGGCCGCATTCTGGATCTTAAGTCCAGGGCCACACTGGCGGACGGTTCTGCAGGCGGCGTCGAGCCTGGAGCGGTCACCTTCGAGCTTTGCCGGACCCTGGTGGACGAATGCATAACCGTCTCGGAAGAGGAGATCGCTGCTGCGATGAGGCTGTGCATCGAGTCCCACCATACGCTCATCGAGGGGGCAGCGGGGGCGGCCCTGGCCGGACTGCTGCAATCAGCCCGCGGGCAAGGCCGCAACAACCTGGTGGTGCTTTGCGGCGCCAATGTGAGCCCGGAGGCGTTGCGGACTGTGCTTTGAATACAGCTTGGATTGCCGATCCCAGGCCCCCGTTCAGGATCGAGGCCTGCCGGGCTGGTGTGCCTGCAAACACGCGAGGAGCCAATCATGACGTGGAAGAGCGGATTCGATAACAAGAAGTATCTGGAGGAACAGACTGAAGCCATTCTGAAGCGCGTGGAGTTTTTCGACCACAAGCTGTACCTGGAATTCGGCGGCAAGCTCCTCTGGGATTTCCATGCCGCGCGTGTGCTTCCCGGATTCGACCCCAACGTCAAGATGCGCCTGCTGCAGGCGCTGCGCGACCAGGTGGATGTCATCCTGTGCATCTACGCCGGGGATATCGAGCGAAAAAAGGTCCGAGCCGATTTCGGCATCACGTACGACTCCGATGCCTTGAAACTGATCGACGACCTCGGCGAGTGGGGAGTCGTAGTCCGCGGCGTGGTCATCACGCGCTATCACGAGCAGCCGACCGCAACGATCTTCAAGAACAAGCTCGAACGGCGCGGAATCCATGTGTACACGCACCCTTTCACCAAGGGATACCCCACGAACATTGACCTGGTCGTGAGCGAAGAAGGATATGGCGCCAGCGAGTACATTCCCACGAGCAAGCCCATCGTGGTGGTCACGGGGCCCGGACCCGGAAGCGGCAAACTCGCCACCTGCCTGACGCTTCTGTACCATGACTGGCAGCGCGGGGTGGCGGCCGGCTACGCCAAGTTCGAGACCTTCCCCATCTGGAACCTGCCGCTCAAACACCCGGTGAATGTGGCGTATGAAGCGGCGACGGCAGACCTGCGCGACTTCAACATCATTGATCCGTTTCATCTCGAAGCCTATGGGGATACTGCCGTCAACTACAACCGCGACGTGGATGCATTTCCGCTGCTGCGGCGGATCATCGAAAAAATCACGGGAAGAACGTCCTTCTACAAATCGCCGACCGACATGGGAGTGAATCGTGCCGGCTTCGGGATCGTGGATGACGCCGTCGTGCGGCGCGCGGCCACCCAGGAAGTGATCCGGCGCAATTTCCGGTACTCCTGTGAGTACGCCATGGGATTGTGCGAAAAAGCCACGGTGGAGCGCTCCTGCCTGATCATGGAAGAGCTCGGGGCCAGGCCGGAAGACCGCTCCGTCGTGCTGCCGGCCCGCCGGGCGTCCGAAACGGCGCGCGACAAGGGCAAAGGGAACGAGGGGATTTTCTGCGGAGCGGCGATCCAGCTTCCGGACGGCACGATCGCGACCGGCAAGAATTCCCCGCTCATGCACGCTGCCTCGGCTCTGGTGCTCAACGCCGCGAAGCAGCTGGCAGGCATCCCTGACTCCCTGTTGCTGCTCCCCGCCAACATTACACAGACCCTGACCCGTTTTAAGAAGGACGTGTTGCAGGGGCGGATGATGAGCCTGGATCTCGAGGAGACTCTCATCGCCCTCTGCATCAGCGCGCTATCGAACCCCGTGGCACAGGCCGCGGTGGAGCAGTTGCCGAAGCTCCGCGGCTGCGAGGTGCACATGACGCACATTCCGACACCCGGAGACGAAGCGGGCCTGCGCAAGCTTGGTGTCAACCTGACCACGGACACGGATTTTGCAACCCGCAGTCTATTTGTCAAATGACCCGGCGCACAAGCTGCATCTTGATTGCAATTGGCCGGTGAACGGCAAACGCGACAGCCGGCGCCGCAGCGAGCACGCCCAGATCCTGTCCGACCAGGATATCCCCCGCTTCGCACAGCTCGGGGTGATCGCCTCCATGCAACCGACGCACTGCATCACCGACAAGCGATTCTGCGAAAAGCGCATTGGATTCGAGAGGAGCCAGGGCGCCTGTGCATGGCGCCGATTACTCAGCGCGGGCGCCAGGATCGCTTTCGGCACCGATTACGCCGTGGAGCCCCTCGATCCGCTGGAGGGATTGTACGCCTCCGTTACACGAAAAGACCGCGCCGGCGAACCCGGCGAGGGCTGGTTTCCGGACCAGAGGTTGACGACGGAGGAGGCCATCGGGCTTTACACCCTCTTCCTGCAATGCATTGAAATGTCCCACGCCCGCTTCCGCTCTGTGGCATCTTTCCCGAAGTCAGATTCCAAAGTCTGCATGCCAGATCTGGGACCGCCTCCGCTTCCGTCACGCTGTCTTCACTGTAACGCCATGTCAAAGAAGTAGAATAGGCGCCCAATTTTCAACTGCGATGCGCATAGGAGATGAATGGTCCGGGTGCCTCCGGTTTGTTTAATCAGCTAATATTTCTCGAAAATCTGCCGATTGTTTGTGCTGGGAGTGGCGCAGCGCCCGGAGTCTGTACGAAACAGGACTGGGCTCGAGCTGGCAGAAAGGATTCTGAATGGCCAAACCAGACCATCGACAGCGTGAGAAGGACTCTCAGGGAAATGAGTTCAATCGCAGAAGGGCACCGCGGCTGGCCCCTTCCGCTATCCCTGAATTGAAAAGCGCCAGGCTTCTGGCCGGCCCTGAAATCCAGCTTATCAATCTCTCCAGGGGAGGCGCCCTGCTCGAGAGCGATACCCGGATCATTCCCGGGGCGAACATCTGCATCCGATTGGTGGCTGCGGACGCGGTATTTCTGCTCCGCGGCCGCGTGCTGCGTTCGCGTGCGTCACAGCTGCGCGGATCGGCGCTGGTCTACGAGTGTGCCATTGCATTCGACGAAGAGTTTCCACTGCTTCCCAGGAGCGAGGAGGAGGCTCCTAACGTCGCGGAAAAGAACCCCGGACCTTCTCTGGAGGAGGCCGCGAAGGCCGCGTGCGACGGCTGGCCAGCGGCAGCCGGGAATGATCCGGCAGATCCCCTGACAGTGACGGTTCCCGTACCTGAATCCGGGCCAGACCTGCGTCAGATATTCGGACTCAACAATTGGTGATGGAGGTACTGTCTCGCCGGCAAACCGATCCTTGCTGTGATGTTGCATCAGATTCGAATGGGCGCCGGATCCCGGTAGATCCCCCAATTCCGGAATGGGCTTTGGATAATGTATGATGAGGGAGGCTCGTGTTTTAGATGGCCCTTGCCTGAGTCAGGAACATGAATGTCTTATTCGTAACGGCACATATCCGTGATGCGGATTTTATAGAACACGAACTCCGCAAAATCACCACGACGATCCACATCGACTTTTCTCCCCGAATTGACGACGCGATGACGCGCCTCGCGGTTGCGGGCCGCTATGATGCCGTCCTGTTGGATCCGGTGCTGCCGGGTGGGGGCGAGGACCTGGGCCTGATTGCGTGCCTGCGCGAGCAGGACCTTCCGTTGCCGGTTATCGTGCTGGTGGGCGCCGCGGTCAAGGAAACGCCGCTGAAGGTGCTTGAGGCCGGAGCGGACGACTACCTCGTCAAGAAGCCGAATTTCCTCCAACTGCTCCCTTCGGTTCTGCAGCGGGCTGTCGAGCGCCGCCGTGCCGAGGCGGAGAGGCGCATCCACCCCCTGCAGGTCCTGTTTGCCGGCGATCCGGAGCGGGCAGGACAGTTTTTTTCCCTGCAATCCAAGGTCAAGATCCAGAGGGCGGTCGTGGATCGGGACGGCACCTGTCATCTGCCTGCTGTTCTGCCCGGGAAATTCCCATACGATGCCGTAGTGCTCGACGATGAGAGCATGGGAGTGCAGGTGCTTGGCGTGCTCAAGGAGATCACTGCGCGCACCCCCGAAACACCCGTAATCCTGCTGGTCGAGGCAGGGCGCGAGGATACCATTACCCAGGCACTCAAACTGGGCGCCGATGATTGCGTTGTCAAGAAAGGGGAATATTCCGAGCGCCTAGCTGCCAGCGTCGAAAACGCGGTCCAGCGGCGCCAGCTGGTAAAGGAGAAGTCGGCCCTCCGCGCGACCGAAAGAGGACTTCGGCTGATAGTCGAGAGCGTTCCCGCATGCGTCATCCTTCTGGCCCGCAACGGCACGATTCAGGCCATGAACTGGGCCGGCCTCTCCCTCGTGGGTGCGAATCGCGTCGAGCAGGTTGTGGGTAAAAACATCTGCTCCCTGGTGAATCCCGGATGCGAGGACATGCTTCGCTCCTGTATCGCCAGAGTCTGCTCCGGGGAAAGAGGAAGCGTCGAGCTATCCTGGACCGGCTTTGACGGGACCAACCGGCACTTTGAGCTACGGGCGGTTCCCCTCCGGCGCGAGTCGGATCAGGAAGACACGGTATTGGGAGTCATGCAACCGATTACGCCGGGCGGCGGCGAATCTCACGAATTCCAGGACCGCGGGAGAGAATCGCAGCTGGATGGCAAGCAGGACAAGGCTGCTGCAGCCCCGGATATGAAAGAAATCCGGGATGCGTGGGAACTGGAGCACAAGGTCGAACTCACGCAGATAAAGCTGCAAAAGACCGCACTGGATCAGAAGATCCATGAATTCGAAGCACGCCTGGCGGCGCTCGATGAGAAGAATAGAAAGGAAGTGGAGGGCCTGGAGTCCGCACGTAAGGACCTCGAGCTCGCTCTGGCCGGATCGGAAAGCAGCCGCAAGTCGCTGGAAGAGTCTCTGGAGGCATGGAAGCGGCAGTATGCGGAACTGAAAGAAAACCTCCACATGGACTGCGCGCAATGGGAAAGCGAACGCCGGGAATTGGGGCGGCGGCTGGAGGCAGCCGGAGCGCAGCGGGAAGCGCTGGAGGAGAAGATCCGGGAAGTGGAAGCCCGCCTTGCGGAACAGGCCGAACGCCATCGGGAAGAAACGG
>JAFNAG010000593.1 GCA_017860135.1 Acidobacteriota bacterium | reverse complement strand
CTCGAGGGAAGCCGCCAGAAGAATCCGCTCTCCGGGCTGTCCCGATGGAAGATCTTCGATAATCTCCGTCGCAGTCTCGTACCCTCGGCGTTGACCCTGCTGTTGCTGCTCGGCTGGATGGTCTTGTCGCCGCCCTGGTTATGGACCCTGGCGGTGATCGGAGCCATCCTGATTCCTCCCTGGATGGCCTCTTTCCTGGATCTGTTTCAGAAGCCGGACGATGTGCTGCTGCGTCAGCATCTTGCTGCCACGGTGCGCTCGGCGGGTCGGCAATCCGCTCAGGCGGCCTTTACGCTCGCGTGCCTCCCCTACGAAGCTTTCTTCAGCCTGGATGCCATTGGACGCACTATCGGGCGAATGTGGATCACCCACAAACGACTTCTGGAGTGGAGCCCGTCGAACGACGCGGATCGCCAAAGCTACCCGGACCTCGCCGCCTCCTGGCGGACAATGTGGTTTGCCCCTGTCCTGGCTGCTGCTGCGGGGATTTTTCTGACCGTTTCGAGGCCGGCCGCGCTCGGCATTGCGGCGCCCATCCTGGGCCTCTGGTTTGCCTCTCCTGCCATCGCCTGGTGGATCAGCCGGCCTCTGGCTCGCCGGCGAACAAGGCTGACCTCTCATCAAACCCTCTTTCTTAAGAACCTTGCCCGAAAGACCTGGGCGTTCTTCGAGGCTTTCGTCGGTCCGGAAGATCATTGGCTGCCGCCGGATAATTATCAAGAGCATCCCGCCTCCGTGGTCGGGCATCGAACGTCGCCCACCAATATGGGACTTGCGCTCCTGGCAAATTTGGCAGCGTACGACTTCGGCTATATTTCGGCCGGCCGACTCATCGAGCGCACGGGGAACGCGTTCCGCTCGATGCAAAAATTGGAACGCCACCAAGGCCACTTCTACAACTGGTATGACACCCAATCTCTGAAACCGCTGCAACCGACCTATATTTCCACGGTGGATAGCGGAAACCTCGCGGCCCACCTGCTGACTTTGCGGGCGGGTCTGCTCACCCTCCCCGATCGCCGGATCCTGGAGGCGCAATGGTTGGACGGACTCAGCGACACCCTGCGGATTCTCGTGGACGCTGCGGGAGAAGCCGTTCCAGTCAAGCTCGCTCAACTCCAGAAGGATCTGGCCTCGACGTCCGTTTCCCGACCAACTACGCTCGCAGCAGCACGGAGGTGCCTTGGCCAACTGGCGACATCCGCCGTGGAGGTGGTGGGCAGCCTCGACCCGGACCCCGCAAACCAGGCGAGCAGGTGGGCCCGCGCCTGCGTCCGGCAATGCCAGGACGCCCTCGACGAGCTGACCTTCTTCACGCCGTGGGCCTTGCTGCCGACCTTTCCGGACCAACGAAACGACTTTGACGCCCTCGATGAGATCCCCACGCTGCGCGAACTGGCCGGATTTGAGGGGAAGTGGCTGCCGGCCATTGAGGATCGCCTCAGCCCGGAGGCAACCCCCGAAGAAAACGAGTGGTTGGGTGATCTTCGCCGGTGCCTCCCGGAAGCGAGTCATCGCGCCAAAGCAAGAATTGCGATCATCGAACGCCTGGCGCGGCAATCCGGCAAACTGGCCGATATGGAGTATGACTTCCTGTTTGACAGGGCGCGTCATCTGCTGGCGATCGGCTACAACGTTGCGGAGCGACGCCGGGACTCGAGTTACTACGATCTGCTGGCTTCGGAAGCAAGATTGTCCACTTTCGTGGCGATCGCGCAGGGAAAACTGCCCCAGGAGAGCTGGTTTGCCCTGGGGCGATTGCTCACCACCGCCGGTGGAAAACCGATCCTCCTTTCGTGGAGCGGTTCGATGTTTGAGTATCTCATGCCGCTTCTGGTGATGCCGACCTACGAAAACACCCTGCTCGACCAGACCTACCAGACCGCGGTGGAGAGGCAGATCGAGTATGGAAGGAGCCGCGGGTTGCCGTGGGGTATTTCGGAATCCGGCTACAATTCAATCGACGTTCATCTCAGTTACCAATATCGCGCGTTCGGCGTGCCCGGCCTGGGGCTCAAACGCGGGCTCGCCGAGGATTCGGTCATTGCCCCGTATGCCTCGGCGCTCGCCCTGATGGTGGCACCCGAGGAGGCATGCCTGAATTTGCAGCGACTCGCCGCGGAAGGGCTGAATGGAGAATACGGACTCTATGAAGCCATCGATTATACCCCGTCGCGACTGCCGCGCGGGCAATCGAGCGCCGTGGTCCGGTCGTACATGGCCCATCACGAGGGCATGAGCTTCCTCGCCCTGGCTTATCTGCTCCTGGACCGGCCGATGCAGAAGCGATTCGAGTCGGACCCGTTGTTCCAGGCGACCACGCTGTTGCTCCAGGAACGTATTCCCAAGGCCTCGGCATTCTATTGGCACACCGCCGAACTCTCCGACTCCCGGACGACATCCCCCGAGCCGGAGACGGCGGTTCGCGTCTTCCGCAGTCCCGACACTCCGATCCCGGAGGTACAGCTTCTGTCGAACGGCAGGTACCACGTAATGGTCACGAACGCGGGGGGCGGGTACAGCCGCTGGAAGGACCTGGCCGTTACGCGCTGGCGCGAAGACAGTACCTGCGACAACTGGGGTACCTTCTGTTATTTCCGCGACGTGACGAGCGGGGAGTTCTGGTCAACCGCCTATCAGCCGACGCTCAAGCGATCGGATCCTTACGAAGTGATTTTCTCAGAGGCGAGGGCGGAGTTCCGCCGCCGCCACAGCGAATTTGATACCCATATGGAGATCGCCGTTTCGCCCGAGGATGATATTGAACTGCGCCGAATCAGCATCACCAACCGCTCTCGCGCGCGCCGGACGATCGACGTTACGAGTTACGCAGAAGTCGCTCTGGCCTCGCCGGCGGCAGATGCCCTGCATCCGGCGTTTAGTAACCTCTTTGTTCAAACCGAAATCCTCCGCCCGCAGAGGGCGATTCTCTGCACTCGCCGGCCTCGATCCCTGGACGAGCCCACGCCTTGGATGTTTCACCTGATGGCCGTGCATGGGGCGGAGATCGGAGAAATTTCCTATGAGAC
>JAFNAG010000205.1 GCA_017860135.1 Acidobacteriota bacterium | reverse complement strand
TCCTCCATGATTCACACAAATTGCGCATTCCGCATTCCGCATTCCGCATTTTGGCTCCGGTGGGTCGGATGAGCCACGCAAGCGTGAGATATGGACTGATCGCAGGCAACGGCCGTTTTCCGTTTATGGTATTGGAGTCTGCGCGGGAGCGCGGCCTGGACATAGTGGTGGCGGCGATCAAGGAGGAGACCTTCCCGGAAATCGAATCCTGTGGCTACCCGGTCCACTGGCTTGGCCTGGGGCAGCTCGGGAAACTCATCCGGGTCTTCCGGAAGGCTGGAGTCAGCAGTGCGATCATGGCCGGGCAGGTAAAGCACGCCCAGATCTTCGGATCGTCTCTTCCGGACCTGACTATGATCCGTGCTCTCGCGAGCCTCAAACAAAAAAACACGGATACCCTCATCGGGGCAATCGCCCGCATCCTCGAAGAGGCCGGAATCAGCCTGCTCGACTCTACGGAGTTTCTGAAACCTAACCTTGCAGCGGAAGGGACATTGACCCGGCGTGGTTTGAACAAGCGGGAGTCGGCGGATCTGGAGTTCGGCCGTCCCGTTGCGCACAAGATCGCCCTCATGGATATCGGGCAGACCATCGTGGTGCGTGACTGCGCGGTTGTGGCCGTGGAAGCCATGGAGGGTACCGATGCCGCCATCCGTCGTGCCGGCGAGCTGGTCAATCGGAAGGACCTGACCGTGATAAAGGTAAGCAAGCCTGGGCAGGACATGCGCTTCGATGTGCCTGTAATCGGTCCTTCCACGATCGAGACCATGGTCGCTGCAGGAGCGACCGCCCTTGTGCTGGACGCACACCGGACCCTTCTGGTCGAACGCAGGCAGCTGATCGATGCCGCCGACGCCCACCGCATCACCATCCTGGGGCTGCCGCCGATGGAATGAGCTGGCAAGCCCGAGTGTACAAGGAGTCCTCTTGGAGAAATACCGTGTTGGAGTCATCGGAGTGGGCGCCCTCGGGCAGCATCACGCTCGCGTATATGCCAGCCTGCCTGACGTGGAACTCGTTGGCGTCGCCGACACCAGACCCGGGCGGGCGGAAGAGATCGGCACGCCGCTCTCCACCCGTGCGTATGCGGACTACCGGCAGCTGTTCGGCAAGGTCGACGCCGTCAGCATCGCCACGCCGACGATTCTGCATGCGGAAATCGGGGAACAGTTTCTGGACCGGGGTGTGAGCGTCCTGGTGGAAAAGCCGATGAGCCACAGCCTGCCTGATGCCGACCGGCTCATCCGCGCAGCGGAGAAGAAACATTGTGTCCTGCAGGTGGGTCACCTGGAACGGTTTAATCCTGCCATCCAGGCGGTGCGCGAGATCGTCAAGCGGCCCCGGTTTTTCGAGGCGCACCGCATGGGTCTGTTCTCTCCACGAAGCCTCGATATCGATGTCATCCTCGACCTGATGATCCATGACCTCGATATCATCTCCCTTCTGGTGCCGTCGAAACCCGTGCATATCGATGCTGTGGGAATCGCCATTCTGAGCGGGCGCATCGATATCGCAAACGCGCGCATTCAATTTGCCGACGGGTGCGTGGCAAATGTGACCGCGAGCCGAGTGTCCATGGAGAAGATCCGCAAGCTGAGATTCTTCCAGGCTCAGGAGTATATCTCGATCGATTACACCCGGCAGGACGTTGCCGTGTTTCGCCTCGACCAGGCTTTGGACGGAACAGCCAAGATAGTAGGCAAGACCCTGACTCCGCAACGCCGGGAGCCCCTGGAAGCCGAGCTCCGTGCCTTCCTGGACGCAGCCAGGGGGCGCGCACCGGTTGCTTGCACCGGCACGGAGGGAAAGCATACTCTCGAGCTGGCGCTGCAAATCCTGTCGCAGGCGGAAATGGCGCAGCAACAGGCTCGAATGTCATTGATCGAGTCCTGAGCAGCGGAGGCGTCTCACCCGCGCCCAGAGGGGACTGACACCCGATGGCCTGGGGGGGATGTGGCGAGGGAAAGCAGACGGAGAGGCACAGGGCAAGCGTGCGGGAGTCCTGCCCGCGCTCCTGTACGAGTCGCAGGGAAGCCACCCCTGAAATTGACACGACTCAGCCAATGTCTCTATACTAATAGATTGGCCTGATATCATGTTTGAATATGCCATAGCTCAGCAGAGGAAACACCCGCCAAGCAGGCGCCTGCTTGCATCCTGGTGCCTCAGCTGCCTTGGCCACTTTGCTTTGCTGTTGATCCTTTGGCAATACCCGCAGCTGCTTCGAGGGGGAATGTCTCACTGGTTCCGCCCTGTCTCGGATTCCAATTCATCGGAGGCCCAGGCCCCTAATTGGCGCAGCGTGGCGGTTCTTGGCGCCAAACTGGAAATGCCTCCTCCGGAAGTTCTGAGAAAGCTGACTTACGACTGGGATCTGAAAAGCAAGCCCCGCGAATTGGCACCTCCTATCCCGGTCAACCTGCCTCCGGGAAGTGAAGCCGGCAAGCCGGCTCAGCAGGCTCCCAAAGCTGATACTGCGGCCTCCATCGGTGCTCCAACCCCATCGACGAAAACAGCCGCCGCCCCTCCCGCTGTTCCTCCCAATCCGCCGGCGGATCCTCCGACCGAGCCAGTCAAGCCAGCGGCATCCCCGGACACGGCGCCAAAACAGATCCCGAAGGGAGTGCCTGATCCCGTCATCCTGCCGCCGCCTGTGTCAGGAACAACCACGAATCCTGCTTCGCAAGCCAAGGCAGGCACGGCTGCTACACCGCAGGATACGAAGAAACCCGGTGTACAGCTGGAAAGCGGTCTCTTCGACACAAAAGGATTCCCGCTTCAGGAGTGGGCGGAACTTATCAAGGAACGGATCAGGGGAAATTGGTTTATCCCCTCCAACCTGCGCAACTCGCAGGGCAGCACCACAGTCATTTTCTACATCAACCGGGAGGGGCAGTCCATCGATGTCCGGATTGAACTCTCCTCGGGGAACGGCTCACTCGACATCGCGGCGCTCAGCGCCGTGATCACGTCGAATCCATTCCCGCCGCTACCCAGAGGATTTCCATCAGACCGGGTGGGTGCCAGGTTTGTTTTTGCTTACAACGAACGCCAGTGATCCGAAAGACCTGATGTTGCTCCCCGGGCACGATGGCCGGCCCAGCGAAGGCGATCCGAGTTCATGCGAAGAAGAGCAGCCAAATCAAACCGGACCTCGCTCCTCACCCTGCTCCTGTTCTTCGCCCTGATCCTCGCAGGCTGCGGCCACAAATCTGCGAAGGCGCCCCAGCCTGCGGCGCAGCCCAAACCCGGCGCTTCCGCACAGCAGGATCCTGAGACTCCCAGGATTCCACCCGTAGTCTTACCTCCTGCCGTCAGCATCGGCGCCGAGCCGAAACCCGTGCTTCCGGCACTCCCCGCCGGCCCATCCCTGCCCGGCCCGCCGGTACGGATCAGTCTTACAATCCCAGGGCCGGAAGTGCGGGTTGCTTCCACCGGCAGCTTCGTCCTGGTCGAGAAAGTCCCGGAGGCCCCGCGAATCACGATTACCGGTGAAATACGTGTGCATCTCGAACACCCCCAAGGCGAAGCCGCCGAGATCTACCGCATTCAGGTCGCATCCCTCTCGAGTCAGGAGGCCGCCGAAAGGCTGGGCCGGGAACTCAATGAACAATTCTCGCTGCCAACTATCGTCCGGGAGAACCCTGCCGCCGGCACGCGCCAGGTGCGCATCGGGAGTTTCTACACCCGCAAAGAAGCTCAGGATTTCGCGGCGGCAACGCTCTCCCCGGCAGGCTACCGGGATGCCTTTGTCGTGCGGGAGGACAGCCGGGCCGCCGAAGGAGTGCCAACTCTTGCCCTGCGCGGTCCGGAGAACCTGTTCCGGATCAGCCGTTCCGGGTACCTGTTTCTTCCGGGCTCAAAGGAGAGCCATCTCCGCGTGAATGGCAGGCCCTACCGGGGGGTACTGGATGTCAGCCTGGGCCGCAATGGCCGCATTACCGTCGTCAATGAGCTTGGAATCGAGGAGTACCTGTTGGGGGTCGTCCCCATGGAATTGAGCCCGACGACCTATCCCGAGGAAATGGCGCTGCAGGCGCAGGCGATCGCCGCCCGCACCTATGCGCTGAAAAACCTGGGGAGGTATCGGAATGCCGGGTATGACCTGACCGACGACACCATGACCCAGGTTTATGGAGGAGTCGCCGCGGAAAAAATCCAGTCCAACGAAGCGGTGCGACAGACCTCCGGTATCGCAATCTATTACCAGGGCAGCCTGATCGACGCCATGTACAGCTCCACCTGCGGCGGGCGGACGGAGGATTTTTCCAACGTTTTCGATGGGTCCCCGGTCCCCTACTTGACGAGCGTGTCCTGCACCGTGGACGGTTCTCAGCACGAAGAGCCGGAAGCCAACGTTGTCGGTAGCAGCCATCCAGAGGGAGTGCTGTTAGCCGACGACGGCAGTCCCGTAAACCGGGAACTGGCGCTCGCGCAGATCCTCGGGTTGACTTCTGGAGAACGACTCAGCCAGGAGTTCCTCCGGGCTGGCCCGGGGCGGGACGAAATCAGGACCTGGCTGGATAGGGCGCGCCTCCTGGCCGGGAAAAAGGATCCTGAAAACGCGGTCACGGAAACCGGCATCACATCGCGCGCCGGGTTTCTGCGCTATGCGGCCGAGCGTTTTTTCGGTATTCGCGACATCCAGCGCCGGATTTCCGATTCCGATGCCTCCTACTATCTGGGTAATCTGGGTGATGGCAGCGAGGTACCGGCATCCTGCCGACGCGCGCTTGCTTACCTCGTGCAGCGGAATCTCTGGCACCCTTATCCGGATAACACGATACGGCCTGAACTCACGATCCAGAGCAGCGATGCGCTCGCGCTGCTGACACGTTGGATCCTCTCCGAACGTCCCGAGACCCTGAGAAGTGCCACGGCCGCCGATCCCGGGCCCGGAAGCTCGAACGATGGCCGCGGAGGATCCCTTGGCATCAAACGGGGAAGCCGCACGGAGCATGTTCCCCTCGCACCGGACCTGCATCTGTTTCGAACCGACGGGAAAAGAAGCACCCCGGTTGCGCAGCTCCGCCTGATTGGAAACGAAAGGCTGGCCTTCCATCAGAACTCGAACGGCCAGGTCGATTTCCTCGAGGTAGAATTGAGCGCAACCGGAGCCTCCAGCGACCGCTTTTCTCCGGTTGCATCGTGGAAGGTTACGTTCAGCCGCGCCGATGTATCCGCGAAGCTGCGTTCGCTCGCCGGAAACGTGGGAGAAATCCTCGACCTCAAGCCGGCGCGTCTGGGCAATTCCGGGCGGGTTGTACAGCTGGAAATTGTCGGGAGCCGTGGCAGCGTCATTGTCAACGGGTACAAGGCACGCAATGCGCTTGGCCTCCGCGATACCCTGTACACGCTGACGCGTGCCTCATCCGGCGACGGCGGCTTTGCCAGTTTCACTTTTGACGGGCGCGGCTGGGGGCACGGCGTTGGGCTTTGCCAGACAGGCGCGGTCGGAATGGCCAGGGCGGGTCGCAGCGCGGAGGAGATCCTCAAGACATACTATCAAGGGGTCGAGCTGCGTAAAGCATATTGAGAGAGCTTGGACGCCGGACTAGAGATCAAGACAGTCCGGGAGTTCAGGCAGTGAGGATGTTACCATGGTCAGGGCGGGCGACGAGTGCGTGGGTGCTGGTTCCAAGATGCGACCCGGCATGAAAACTCACAGATCCATTCGAATGTCTGACATCTGTGGCAGCTTTTGAGGGCCCGCGTTTTCATGCACCCGGATGCCGACGAGCGCCATTTGCCGCCGCGGCCGCAGGGCCGGAAATGTAATGACGGACCGACAGCGTTCGCAGCTCCTGGGGATCATCATTCTGGCGATGGCGATGCTGCTGTTGGCCTGTATCCGTTATTATCTTTGAACCGGCATGTTTCGTTGCCGAAGGCTGAGATCTAATGCCGGATGCCGGCCAATTGGATTACCCCGCCATCGCGATAGTCGGAGCTACCGCCTCAGGCAAATCAACACTTGCAATTACGCTGGCCGAACGTTTTCGCGGCGAGGTTGTGAGTTGTGATGCGCTCCAGGTGTATCGCGGCATGGATATCGGGACGGCAAAGCCCAGCCCGGAACAGCAGAAGAGAATCCCGCACCACATGCTCGACCTGCGGCCGCCGCAGGTTGATTTCTCGGCCGGGGACTACATCCGGCTGGGACGCGGAGTACTGCGAAGCATCCGCGAACGCGAGCGCATACCCATCGTTGCGGGGGGAACAGGCTTCTATCTCCGGGCTTTGATCGACGGCCTGTTCCAAGGCCCGGGACGCTCGGAAGAACTGAGGAGCAGGCTTGGCAGCATAGTGGCACGTCGGGGTCCGAAGTTCATCCATCGCGCGCTGCGCAGGGTCGATCCCGAAGCGGCAGCGCGGATCACTGCGGCAGATACAGAACGTAATATTCGCGCCTACGAAGTCTTCCTGCTCACCGGGCGGCCCATGAGCTGGTGGCAGAGCCGTCCGAGAGACAGGCTCGTTGGATTCCGCTGGCTTAAAATAGGGATTGAGTGGCCGCGGCCCGAGCTGTATGCCCGGATCGATCACAGAGTGGAAGAAATGATCCGCAACGGCCTTGTTGCGGAAGTAGAGACCCTGATGTCTGCACATTCCAGGAGCGGTCCCGCTTTCAAAGCCATCGGCTACCGCCAGATAGCCGACTATCTCGAGGGCAAATGGAGCCTCGAGCAGGCGGTCTCAGACATCCAGAGGGAAAGCCGCCGATACGCCAAGAGGCAGATCACATGGTTTCGAACCGACCAGGAGATTGTCTGGTTGGCTGCAGTGGAGGGGGAGGATGCCGTGTTGTCGCGGGCATGCACCCTGGTGGACTCATTTCTGGCCTGAAAAGCGGCGAGTATCGTTCAGAACCGGCCGGCACGAATCGCACGACTCGCAGCCTCCATCGAACTCATCTACCCTCAGCGGTAGGGAACCAACGATACTCGCCGCCGCATCCTCCGGTATGCAGTCGCCGCACCAGAACCGCAAGCGCTCCTTGTCGATCCGTATCATACTCGGATTGTTAAACTTGTATCGACAGACAGGAGAGGGAGCCATTTTCCCCGGTCTGGATTGTGAGCATGCGTGCGCACTTCTTTCGTACGGGGAGGCAGATTTCTGTTTCCATCCGGAGCGCGCATCCCATAGGGCAGACCACCAGAGCGCGAAGGGAATGGACAATGCGCGTATCATCGTCCCTCGGCCAGCTGCTCCGCCTTCAGGGTTGGGGTGATGTGGGAGTCCTTTCCCGGGGCTCACGCCCTGGGCTTTCCTGCACCGCCCTGCAGCCTGCGCCACTGTCTGCACCGCCGGTGACTCCCGGAGAAGATGGATACACCAGCACTATTTGTTATAATGCGGCGTCTAAAGAGATTGTCCTGGAGCCTTTAGATGGCATTCGAGCCTGTGATCGGCCTTGAAGTGCATGCGCAGTTGGTCACCCGCAGCAAGCTGTTTTGCGGGTGCAGCAGCCGGTTCGGTGGTCCCCCGAATTCGCAGACTTGCCCGGTTTGCCTGGGTTTGCCCGGCGCGTTGCCGGTGCCGAACCTGGGGGCAATCGCCATGGCGGCCCGGGCGGCACTCGCCCTCGGATGCCGCATCAATCTGCTGTCTGTATTTGCGCGCAAGAACTACTTCTATCCGGACCTGCCCAAGGGATATCAGATTTCCCAGTTCGATGCCCCCCTGGCCGAGCATGGATCCGTCCGGGTACTCTCCGGCGAGAGGAATGAAACCGGGCACATCGTGAACCGGCGCGAAAAGACCTTCCGCCTCACCCGCGTGCATGTCGAGGAGGACGCGGGCAAGTCGCTCCACGAAGGAACCGCAGGCCCGGATGAGAGTTCCTACGTCAACCTGAACCGCAGCGGAGTACCTCTGATCGAGATTGTGAGCGAACCGGATTTCCGAAGCAGCCAGGAGGCCTACGACTATGTCACTCAGTTGCGCAGAATCCTCATGTACATCGGTGTCTGCGATGGGAACATGGAAGAGGGAAGCCTTCGCTGCGACGCAAACGTCTCTGTCCGGCCAGCAGGCACGGAAGGATTCGGCACGAAGGTCGAGATCAAGAATTTGAATTCGTTCCGGTACCTGCAGCGCGCTCTCGAATATGAGATCAGCAGGCAAACACAGGTCCTGAGCCAGGGAGGCCGGGTCCTTCAGGAAACACGCTTATGGGACGAGGC
>JAFNAG010000204.1 GCA_017860135.1 Acidobacteriota bacterium | reverse complement strand
TGGGAAAGGCCGGACCCGTCGAACTCGAGGACCACGGACCGCGGCGGCATCTCGGACCTGGCGGGAAGACGGCCGCCGGGTCCGATGAAATGCACATCGAGGACCTTTGCCGGATAGAAGAGCCGGAACAGGCTGCCGTAATCATAAAACCACTGCAGGTCCCCACGCCGTTCAGGCGATTTGTCGACGATATACAGAGTCGAGCCGTCAGAAATCGAATGGCGCAGCGCCTGGAAATCCTCGAGCGAACTCTCGGCGATCGCAGACGCTTCGGCAATCCACGAGTCTCTCACCGCGTTCTGGTTGTGAAAAAAGACCGCCGCCATGCAGACCGCGACGAAGGCAGGCGCGAGCCGGCGGCCCGTCGCCATGCCTGCCGCCGCGAAGCGCTCCACCACTCCGTCCAGCCAGATCCCCATCAGCAAAGAAAGCCCGACCACAGGAACATAGAGATTGTGATGCATCGTGAGGTTGCGCAGGAAAAGTACCGGGCTGAGCGCAGCCAGAAACCAGATCGATCCGCACCAGGCCGGAGCATCCAGAGACCACAGCCGCCGCAACGTGCCGAACGCAAAGGGAATGACAAAAACCAGGACCGCCAGCGCAATCAGGTAATTCGTCAACCCGTCGAAACGAAACACCAGTCCGTCCGGCAGATTGAACGCCCACTTCAGATATTTGTACTTGAGATGGAGACTGTAAAGCGAAAGCTCGAAGTGATGCGGATGGTTTGTCCCGGGAGCATAAATCTGGCCGGCCTTTACGATCCAGTGAAACGTCAGATACACGCCGCCCAGCAGCAGGAAAGGAAAGGACTTCCCGATGCAACGCCGCAATGCAGCGCCGAAGGCCCTCCGCCGCAGGCAGAGGCTCTCACCGTCCCATAGAAAGGCAATGGTGAATATCACCGCGGGCAGGGTAATCGCCGCCTCCTTGCAGAAAAGAGCCAACAGGAACATCAGCACCGACAGGGCCAGAACCCGGTGCAGCCCCGCACGAAGGAACCTCATGAAGAAATACACCGACAGCAGATAAAAGAAGGAGTAGCTGAAGTCGGGCAAAAACGCCACCCCGTAAGTGACATAGAACGCCACGGAGTGCGTGCCGAAGAAAAACGTCCCGATCAGAGCCGCGCGTTCCTTGAGGCCCATCGCGCGAAAGATGCCGAAAACGACCAGCGTGTTGGCGCCGTGCACAAGCAGCGGAAAAAGGTTGTAGCCCAGCGGGTCCATGCCGAACAACGGGTGCAGAAAAAACGAGAAGATTACAAAGGTCAAAGGTCGGTACTGCCAGAGATGATCCGGACCGCGGAATATGCGCCAGATGTCCCCCCAGCCCTCGATGCGATGGGAGAAAAAGAAGAGGCTGTCCCCGTTGAAGAAATGATCGAACTTCCAGAGGAACAGGATTGCCTCGGCGGCAAGAATTCCTGCAAGCCAGAGGTTCCGATGCGGTCTCTGCATGGATACCCGCGTTTCATTGCCCGCGCCCTGCCCTTCGGGTGCCCGCCCGCAACTTTTCCGCCCCTTGCGGGTTATAAGAGGCAGGGCCCGGACGGAACGGGAAGCCTGATCCTTCCTCGCGGCTGCATACGCCTTGCCCAGGTCATGCCACCGTGAGAAGTCCGGGTCCACTCTCCATATCAAATTAACCGACACTAATTTACTTAGTATTTAGTAAAATGCAACAAATATCCGAACCAGGTTGCATGGAGGGAATTGTTCTGCCCGTTTCCGGCGGGTTCAAAGTACAATGTGGGACCGCGGAGGTAGTCGCGGGACTTTGTGTCCTGGTCGCCCGGCGGGTCCTGAGCCGGGCTGCGGGTGGAAAGCATTGAGTCAATACGCCTTTCTGGTGAATTCCAACTGCTGTTCGGGCTGCAAGACCTGCCAGGTCGCCTGCAAGGACAAGAACGACCTGCCGGCGCATGTCAACTGGCGCAAAGTGTACGAGGTAACCGCTGGAGGGTGGCAGAGGAAGGAGGCTGCGTGGGATTCCACCGTTACCGCCTACAACCTGTCCGTGTCCTGCAACCATTGCCTGAATCCCGTCTGCCTGCCGCCCTGTCCCACGCAGGCCATTTGGAAGACGGACAGCGGCATCGTGCTGATCGAAGAGAGTCTCTGCCGCAACTGCCGGCTGTGCATCAATGCCTGCCCCTACGGCGCCATTTATTTCGATCCCCTCGCCAACACCACAACCAAGTGCGACTTCTGCGCTGATAATCTGGAAACTGGGCTTCCGCCCGCCTGCGTAGCGGCCTGTCCGAACCGGGCACTCGATTATGGCGAGCATGCGGAAATGAAGAGGCGGTACGGCGACCTGAGCCACGTCTTCCCCTTGCCTTCCCCGTCCATCGCCGGTCCGGCCCTGATCATCCTGCCGCATCGCAACACGGCCCTGGCCGCATCCCTCGGCCCGGTTGTCGCCAACTCGGAGGAACTCTGACAGACACTGCGCGAAAAAAGGCAGCCGTGAACATCACGAAGAAAAAGCTGCCGAAGATTTCACCGGTTTCACGTGTGGCCTCGAGGCCAATCACACGGTGAAATCTGTGGCAAAGCCCTGCCATCCCGGTCTGGCCCAGGCCGACTCCCGGCAGATGCTCCCATGGATTCCACGAGTCTGCTCTGCCAGATGCATTCGTGAAATTCGTGAAATTCGTGGCGGCTATTGACGCAGTGGATTCCAGGGCTGCTCCTGGCGGGCCAGGCCGAGGAAGTAGCGGTGGAAGCGGGTGTCTGCGGTCAGTTCCGGATGGAAGGATGTCGCGAGCCATCGTCCTTCGCGCGCGGCGACGATGCGGCCGTCTCGCAGGGTCGCCAGAGCGCAGGCATTGCCGCGCACGGATTCGATCAGTGGGGCACGGATGAAAATCGCGTGATAGGGACGCCCGGGGAGTTCGACATCGCGAAGTGCGGGAATGTCCAGATCGGTTTCGAAGCTTTCGACCTGGGGTCCGAAGGCGTTGCGGGCGACGGTGATATTCATCAGCTCGAGCAGAGGCTGGCGCCGGTGCGCGTCCCGTGACATGAGAATCGCGCCGGCGCACGTTCCCCAGACGGCATGGTCCCTCGCGAACTCCCGCAAAGGCTCGATCAGGCCGTAATGCTCCGCCAGTTTGCCGATGGTCGTCGATTCCCCGCCAGGGAGGATCAGAGCGTCCAGTCCCCCCAGGTGCGCAGGCATGCGTACTTCCGCAGCCTCCACCTTCAGGCTCTCCAGGACGGCGGCGTGTTCGACAAAATCCCCCTGGAGGGCGAGAACACCGACCTTCATGCAATCTCCTACCAGCCGCGTTTGGCGATCAGTTCCGGCTCCGGAATCGAAGAAACCTGCCGCCCGACCATGGGATCGCCCAGATTCCTGCTGACCTCCGCGATCACATGCGGATCTCTAAAATGTGTGGTCGCTTTGACGATCGCGGCGGCCCGGCGCGCAGGGTCCCCTGATTTGAAGATTCCCGAGCCAACGAAGACGCCATCCACGCCCAGCTGCATCATCAGCGCGGCGTCCGCCGGAGTGGCGATCCCGCCGGCAGCAAAGTTGACCACAGGCAGTCTTGCCAGGCCGCGCGTCTCCACCACCAGCTCGTACGGTGCGCCGATTTCTTTCGCAAACGCCATCAACTGCTCCTCCGGCAGGCTCACCAGCCGGCGGATTTCTCCCAGCACGGAGCGCGCGTGGCGCACCGCTTCCACCACATCCCCGGTCCCGGCCTCCCCCTTGGTGCGAATCATCGCCGCCCCTTCGCCGATGCGGCGCAGCGCCTCGCCCAGGTTGCGGCAGCCGCAGACGAACGGGATCTTGAACGGGTGCTTGTAAATGTGATGTTCCTCGTCCGCCGGAGTGAGCACCTCGGACTCATCCACATAGTCCACACCGAGGGCCTCCAGCACCTGCGCCTCGACGAAGTGACCGATCCGGCATTTGGCCATCACCGGAATCGTCACCGAATCCTTGATCTTCAATATCAGTTCCGGATCGCTCATCCGCGCCACCCCGCCGTGAGCACGGATGTCGGCGGGGACGCGCTCCAGTGCCATCACCGCCACCGCACCGGCCTCTTCCGCAATCCTGGCATGCTCGGGGGTGACGACGTCCATGATCACGCCCCCTTTGAGCATCTGCGCCAGGCCCTTCTTTACCGTGAAGGTACCCGTCTGTCCTTCCATTGGCGTATCCTCCCTCAATTGATCCATGCTAATTCTAGTGGAAATCGGATGGAATCATAGAGCCCACATTCCCCATAATATACCAGACCAATTGAGTGCAAGGGCCGGTATAAAAAGCGCCGATGGCGGCCCTGAAAAGCAGCCACCGATTCCACGAAATTCACAGATCGGTCCGTTCGTGAAATTCGTGAAATTGGTGGCTGCTTTTTGCGGCCAGTAGTATCCTCAAACGGAATCGCTGATCCCATCGGGAGGATGTATGGACAAGTGGAATCCGAGTAAGACAGAACCGGGCCGGCGGCGTTTCCTGAAAAGCACAGCGGCGGCGCTTGCCGCGGCGGGGTCGGCGCTTACTGCCGGGAGCGCAGCCCCATCGGCATCCGAAAAGGACAAGCTGGCCCGCATTGCCTCCAACACCTATCCGGTCCGCTCGCTCTTCAAGAGCCGCAGCCGCCGCGTCAATCCCGAGGTCGAGGCGCTCAAGAAAAAGTACGGCGAAATCACCATGCTTGACTTCCCTCAATTCACCCGGGACACGTTCCCCGGCGTCCGCCAGATGGACCTCTGGTCCTCGCTCTTCGGCGACGTTTCGGACGAGACCATGTTCGTCGACAACGAGTTCGATCCGACCTCCGCCGCCGGAAGCAAGTGGCTCGACCAGCTCGCCGGCAGGATCTCCGCGACCGGGGTCCGTTGCCACCACGTATCCAACAACGCGCCGCGCAACATCTGCGATCCGGATCCGGAACTTCGCCGGCGGGGAATCGCCGTGGCCAAGGTCTGGCTGGATGCCTGCGCGCGGCTGGGCGCCAGGTCCATGCGCGTGAACACGGGCGGACCCAGGATTGTCCCCTCCGCCACGGCGACCACCGGCTACCCGCGCAACGACGAAATCGTCAAACTCCTGAATAACGCCATCGAGTCGTTCAAGCAGATGGCCGAATACGGCGGGAAGGCGGGTGTGAAGGTCACTATCGAAAACCACTGGGGCTTGAGCGCCGACCCGATGAATGTGCGCATCATCCTCGACGAGGTGAACCACCCGTTCTGCGAGGCCTCGCCCGACTTTTGCAACTGGGAACACGAGCACATGCTCTTTCATGCGCTGGACGCGCTGGCGCCGTACACGCACACGACGGTCCACGCAAAATACTGGGACCGCTGGAGCACGAACGACGTGCAGCGATGCGTCCGCATCTTCGAAAAAGCCCAGTTCAGGGGAATCTACGCCTTGGAATACGAAGCCGGGCCATGGGACGGGGTCGAGGGATCCCGTTACCTGCTCAAGGAGGTCCTCGCCGCCCTGAATTAGTTTCCGTAGCGAAACTGGCGATGATATTCGAGATTCGAGATTCGAGATTCGAGATTAATCTCGAATCTCGAATCTCGAATCTCGAATCAGGAATCAGGAGCCTTGCCATAGTCCAGGGAGCACTAACACGATGCCGGCCAACCTTACGCCGCAGTATCTTGCGGCCGAGGAGCGCTTCAAGAACGCCGTCACGCACGAGGAAAAGATCGAAGCTCTGCGTGAGATGCAGGCGACGATCCCGAAGCATAAGGGCACGGAGAAGCTGCAGGCGGACCTGAGGCGGCGCCTGGCCAAACTGACGGCGGAAGCCGGCAAAAAGCACGGCGTATCCAAGGCGTCGGCCATGTATTCGGTGCGCCGCGAGGGCGGCGGCCAGGTGGCGCTGGCAGGTGCGCCGAACGTCGGCAAGTCTTCCCTGCTGGCGCGATTGACCCACGCCACGCCTGAGATCGCCGAATATCCCTTTACGACACGGCTGCCGCAGCCGGGCATGATGCCCTTCGAGGACATCCAGATCCAGCTGGTCGACCTGCCGCCGATCGCCGAAGAGTACTATGAGCCGTGGGTCGGCAACGTCATCCGGTCGGCCGATCTGGTCCTGCTGGTGGTCGACCTGACGAGCGACGCCCTGCTGGACGAGGTGGAGGATGTCCTGCGCCTTCTGGAGGGCTCGAGGATCCGCCTGGCGGGCGCCGGCGGAGTTCCGGGCTCCGCCGCAGAGGAGAATGTCGTTGCCCGGGGAACGCTGCTCATCGCCAACAAGTGCGACGGTCCGGAAGCGGCGGGAAACCTGCAGATTCTGAGAGAATTCTATCACCACCGATTTCCGATCCTCCCGGTGTCGGCAGCGGCGGAGACCGGATTGGCAGATCTCCCGCGCCGCCTGTTCGACGAACTGCGAATCATCCGGGTGTACACCAAGGCGCCCGGGAAAAAACTCGATCCGTCGACACCGCCCTACGTGGTGAAGGCAGGAAGCACGGTCCTCGATGTCGCACGCGCCGTGCATCGCGATTTTGAGCGCTCGCTGAAATTCGCCCGGGTGTGCAGATCGCGTCGCGCCGGCCGGCCGGTACAATTCGACGGCCAGATGGTGGAGCGCCACCATCCGCTGGAGGATGGCGATATCCTGGAGCTTCACGTCTGACGTGCTTTTAGACTTCAGACCTGAGACCTCCGACAAGCACGTCGGGATCGGAATCGGGATCGGAATCGCAGTCGCAGTCGCTATCGAAAACAGTGCATGATCGGACGCCTCCGCATTGATGTCGGCAGCGCAATGATGCCGAAGTCGATTCCGATAGCAATACCGATTGTTCCGGGCATTCGCCGACCGTGCGCGACATGCCAAAGCTAGGCCTTCCCGGGGCGGCCGCATGCTTGATTGCGGCCAGTCGGCCGCGTTGTGCTCGCTGTGGTTTGTTTTTGCTTTTTTCGAATCGAGATTCGAGCCGGACAGCTGCGGAGACCCACGTCTCTTTTTATAGGAGGTCTGCTTTCACGCTGGAGTCACGGGGTGCAATCGGAAGCGGCACGCAACGGAGAGAATTTATCAAATGTCATTTGTCAATTATCCATTGTCATCTTGTTCGGATCACTCTGGAGTCTCGTCACAGAGAATCGCAAGCCTGCGCGTATTCTCAGCGCCTGGATCAGGACCGCACGGGCCAAAGGCTTGCAGCACCAAACGACAAATGAACATTGGACATCGACAATTGATAGGTTCTTTTGTCTTAAATCGGTGCCCGACGCGTCCTTTTGTCCGATTTCCACCGAAGATTGAGTCCCACTTCCGATTGCAACCGGAGTCACGAGAAGTCTGCGGCGATGCGGAAGGGGGCGGCGCCATGCGTCGCCCCCATTCCATTTGGATTACCAGGTTACTTTGAGAGCCATCTGAACAACACGCCAGCTCTCGCCGTTCTGGTTGGTGGTCGCGGAACTCGCGGTGGAAAGGGTCACGCAGCACGCCTGGCCGAAAAGCGTGGAGTTAATGGCCGGGGAGCCCACGCTGGCATCGCGAGGATTCCGGAAATTGGGGTGATTGAAGGCATTGAACAGTTCGGCACGGAAGACGGTGCGAATCCGTTCGGTGATTTGGAAACTCTTGGAGATCCCGGCATCAAAATTCCAGTAGCTCGGGCCCTGGAAGACGTTTCGCCCCATGCCTACTTCACCCGGTGCCGGAAAGGCAAATGCATCGGCATTGGCAAAAAAGACCGGGCCGATGACCCCCGTCTTTTCCTGTAGTTTGGCTTCCGGCAGCGTGGCTCCGGGCTTCAGCGCGGCGCGGGACTGCGCCGATGCATTGGCAGTCAGAACGCCGGACCGCACGGTGAATGGCTCGCCGGACTGATAGGTGTAAATGCCGCTGAGGCTCCACCCACCGACGAGCAGGTTCACCAGGCCGCTGGAGCTGTTCAGCAGCTTCTTGCCCTTGCCGAACGGCAGTTCGAAGATGCCGTTGACGTTGACGATATGAAGCTGGTCATAATCGGACCGCGCGCGCTCGTTACGGTAGTTGCGGGCATCGGCCGGCGTGCGCGCTGCAGTGCTGGTCAGACCGCCGCCTACCGTGGCTGACACCGGGTCCAGCGAGAGGGTGTCGATGGACTTGGAGAAGGTGTAGGCGCCGGCGAAAAGCAAACCCGCATCATCAAACCGCTTGCGAACCGTAAACTGGCCGGCGTGGTAGTAGGAATCGCC
>JAFNAG010000592.1 GCA_017860135.1 Acidobacteriota bacterium | reverse complement strand
CTGCCACATGTGCTGTTCCGCTGCGTCCCTCAGGAGGCCCAAAGGCGCGGGAAACCACTGACAGAAGTTCAGGATGATTACTTCGCAAAGCGTCGGGGGCCGACTCCGCATATCGGCGCGCTCGAATTTGACGAATTGCCATAGCATCGGGGCCGATCAGCCAGGCCCTCCATTGGAAGGGGAGACGGTCGTAGGCAGGAACTATCACAGTACTCACGGAGGGAAAGGATATAACATGGCGGCCTGTGCCGCCCGACTGGGCGCGCGATCCGCTTTCATCTTGTTCCCGGTGCAAGATCACCCGGGCGTGACCTCGAAAAATCAATCGTTCGGGGTCGGCCGGTCCAGCCAAGGGGACGCATCGGCCAAAGAGGAGAGAGCACGATGAATCGACGTCACTTCCTTCACACCAGTCTGATGGCGGCGCCGGCTGCCGGCCTGAAATTCACCGAACCAGGCACCGCCGAGACCGGCGGCTTCAGGCTCCAGCCGGAGCTGGACATCATTCCGGCGCCGCGCGACCCGGCGCTGTGGCCGGCTTACCGCGAACAGCTCGCACGGTGGCGCGAGGAAACGCGACGCAAGTTGAAGTATGACGATGCACTGTACTGGAAGCCGGAGTTCGCGTGGTCAACCTCGAACTACTCGTGCCTGTTTCTGATGATGTGCGACGAAGCGTTCTATGACCGGAAGGCCGGGCGCTATACGGTGGAGTCATTGCTCGATGACGGCCTGAGAGAATTTGGCGGTTACGACAGCCTTGTGCTCTGGCATGCCTATCCGCGAATCGGCGTGGATCAGCGCAACCAGTTTGATTTCTACCGCGACATGCCGGGCGGCCTGGCCGGAGTGCGCGATATCGCCCGCCTGTGCCGCAAACGCGGCGTACGCGTCTACATGAACTACAACCCGTGGGATGTGAGCACGCGGCGAGAACAGAAGCCCGACCTGGCAATGCTTGCGGAAATGGCTCGCGCGCTGGACGTGGACGGCATCTTTCTCGACACCATGGCGCGCGGTGCGGGGGAATTGCGCTCTCTGCTCGATGCTGCCCGATCGGGTGTGATCCTCGAGGGCGAAGGTGTACCCCCCCTGGAGAACATCCGCGATCACCACGCCTCGTGGGCGCAAGGCTTCGAGGACAGCGAAGCGCCGGGCGTGCTGCGGCACAAATGGATCGAGCGCCGCCACATGCAGCACCAGGTCTGGCGCTGGAAGTTCGATCACGCCGTCGAGCTCCAGACGGCCTGGATGAACGGCAGCGGCATGATGGTCTGGGAGAACGTTTTCGGCTCGTGGGTGGCCTGGAACGCGCGCGACCGCTCCCTGCTGCGCGCCATGTTACCCATCCAGCGCCGCTATGCTGCCTTGTTCTCCGGCGGGATTTGGACGCCGCTTGTGCCGACGGAAAGGGACGATGTCTACGCTTCGCTCTGGACCCAGGGCGAGTTGCGGCTGTGGACGCTGGTGAACCGAGCCAGCACGGCGGTTCAGGGCGGCCTGCTGCAGGTCGACCCGGTTGCCGGCGAGCGCTACTTTGATTTGATCGCCGGCAGGGAACTGAAACCTGTCGGGGGAACACTGGAGGCGGCAATCTCTGCCCGCGGCCTCGGCTGCTTCCTCGCGGCCCCTGCGACCAGGTTGGGGAAGGATTTCGACCAGTTTCTGACCGCTCAGGCCGCAACAAACAGCCGCTTCGACGGCAACAGTGCCCGTCTGCGGCGCGAGACGCGATTGGTGCCGGTAGCCCCTGCGCCCCGGCTCCGGGTGCCGCCGGCCGGTACGGTGGTTGTTCGTCCGCCCGGCAGTGCCCTCCTGTTCACACAAATGCGGATCCGCGAGTGCGGCTCGTACGATTCCAACACAGACAATGAAAACGGCTACCGGTATTCCTACTCCTTCCAGGTCCGCGACTTCGAACGGCGTGTCACGCTGCTCCCTTATGCAATCGACGAAACACCGGTCACGAACGCCCACTTTGAAGTGTTTCTGAAGGCCACGAATTACCGTCCCGGACAGCCGGAGAATTTCCTCAAGCACTGGGTCGGCGGGCAGCCGCCGGCCGGACAGGCCGACCACCCTGTGGTGTGGGTGGACCTCGATGATGCGCGCGCCTACGCTCGCTGGGCAGGCAAACGCCTCCCCACGGAGGAGGAATGGCAATACGCTGCGCAGGGCGGTGACGGCCGGGAATATCCCTGGGGCAGCGGCCTCCGCACCGGTGTCTGCAACCTGGGCGAGACCGGCAGCACGACCCCGGTGAAAGCATTTCCGGACGGCCGTTCGCCATCCGGTGTGTACGACCTCTGCGGCAATGTGTGGCAATGGACCGAGAGCGAGCGCACAGACGGACGCACCCGTTTCTGCATCATCCGCGGCGGTTCTTATTTCACCGCAAGAGGATCGAATTGGTACGTGGACGGCGGTCCCAGGCCGGCGAGTTACGCCACCAAATTCCTGCTGATGTGGCCCGGTCTCGATCGCTGCGGCACCATCGGCTTCCGCTGTGTGGTGGATTTGGAGGAGTGAGACCTGCAAGAAGCGGGTCATGAACACATCCGTGCGCGCGCGCTGGTTGCCGGCATTCATGCAATCGCTTCAGAAGGCTCCGGCGAAGTCATCAGGCATCGGCACAGGTGAACGGCAAGGCGCCGCCTTTCATGCTGCCATGCGCAGCCTGTTCCGTGGGCTTCTGCTGAGTTCCAGAAAGGCGCAGGTTTCTGATCCGGTGTGCATCCAGCAATTGTGACGGGGCAGCCGATGCCGGCACTGCACATGGCCCGCGCCAATTCCCGATCCGCCGGGGCAGTCGGGCAGGCGGGATTACTGCCGTCCCAGCATGTTCAAAAGGGTCCTTTTAAATTTCGCCTGGATATTCGCATATTCCGGGGCCCCTGCCAGATTAGTCCATTCGTTGGGATCGTTCCGATGGTCGTAGAGTTCCTCGGCCCCATTCTCGTAGAGCGTATACCTCCATCGTTCTCCGCGAACCGAGAAATTGTGGTACTGGCCGCCCTCTTTCTTTGTTTCTCCGAA
>JAFNAG010000203.1 GCA_017860135.1 Acidobacteriota bacterium | reverse complement strand
TCTAACCCCCCAATGCTGACGCAGAATGCCCTCGAATTCGATTAATGGGCAAATTCAAAGCCCGAAGTTTACATATTTATCTGACATTTTAAGGAGCCTGGACGGTCGGAACTCCCAACAGAAGGCAGCTTATTCTGGCTATCCTTCAAGCGAATTGCGCCGACCAAGATTCAAATGGAGGTCCACTGGCTTGCCCTCCGGCAGGCGCAAGTCGCAGTTGGCCGTGCCCAAATGGGGCTTCGCCGCCAAAACGTCGGCGGGTGCGGAAATCTTTTCGATCCCGTACCGGGCGATCAACGTGATGGTCTGCTTTCTCATTGACGTGATCGTTACGTCCACGGTCTGAGCTTCCATATCCCATGCCAGTTTGTCGACCCTCGCGAAAGTTCGGGCCAGCATGCCGTTGATCGCTCCCTTTTTCAGCAAGGGAGGGAGGGCTGGAAGCACTTCGATCACGCCGGGGCGCGAATACAAGAGCATCTCCATGATGATCGCTGGAATTCCGCTCTGCGCGTCCGGCACAGGCCCGGCATAGGGATCACGCGAACACCGTAAGGTATTGCTGACGTAACCCTGCTCAAGCAGTTGCCGCAGTTGGACGTCCACGATTGTCTTGTCTTTGAGCCGTGCCCCAGCCAAAGCGCGATGGCAGCGGGCATAAGCAGGCAGAGTCTCACCCGCGACTGCGGTCGCCATCAGATCGAACGTGCGTCTCCGGTCGGCGACTACCGCAGCCCGGGCGAGCTGCGGCGTGCGGTCAGGGTCAATTTCATCGCCCGGCCAGGCGCCGTAGAGATGAGAGACATGCCGGTGGGCGTATCGCTCTTGCAGGGTCGGCCATGCCCATTCCTTTAGGGTGCCGTCCGGTTCGAGCAGGTAGGGTGGCATCTTGGTCAGCATTGCTTTCCATTTAGCTATGCTGTCGGCGTCGGCGCTCAATGTTTCGCAAGCCCGGATCAGATTGGTCAGGACTTCCCGGCATACCGCGATGTCCATGCTGGCATTGACCAACACCGGTCCCGATGAGTCTGTGCTGGTGGGACTATTCTCCGGCGAGAAGGATGGGGCGAAGAGATAATTCCCGTTCTTATCAGTTGCTGTCAGAAAGTCCTCGTAAAACAACGCAAGCTCCTTCAGGCCGGGCACAACGCGCTTGCGCAGGAATTCCAGATCACCAGTCACCAGATAATGATCCCAGAACGGGCGATAATACAAACCTCCGCCGGAAATCCAGTAGGGCCAGAGGCTTCCAATCGCTGAGTTGTTGAAGTAGTACTTGACGCCCATTCCTTTTTGCGGCCAGAGGGGATATGACATGCCGCGAAACCCGAAGATGTTCTTGGCATTGGCCCGGCAGTCCGCAGCCAAGCTCTCGATCCAATTGAAATAGGCTTCCGTGCCTTCGCGAAGGTTGCCCTGGACTGCACCGGCCATCTGCAGAAGGCCAAGTCCCGCCGGCCGCGTTTCTTCTCCACGCCGGAGGTCAGGCGGCTCCAAACCAGCCTCTTGCAGGTTGATGGTGAAGCTGACTTCTGCTGGAATGCTCGGATATTTGCCGCTGGTGAGGATGAACCAATGGCGCCCCATTTCGAATACTCTCTCCAGCAAGGCGGGAGAAAAATCCGGCCTTGACCGCTGATCGGCCAGCAATTCCTCGGCGGACATGCCGTATTGGGATGCGCCGCCGAAATCCACCGTAACGCGATTAAGCATTTCCGACTGGACCTTGCGATGACGTTCTAAGAGCGCCGTATAGTCCGGGGTGATTTGTTCGACCGCCTGCCGGAGCGCTTCCACCTTGTCATCGCGGTAGTCGGGAAAGTACTCAATGCGGGTGAGCAGTATCACCGAAGAGGCGTTTTCGATGGTCAGAGTGTCCTGATCCATCCGAGCCGAGCCGCCGTTGCGAACGACCCGAGTCACTCCGGCGTAGCCGCTATTGTCCACGGAGGGATCTATGCGGCATTTGTAAATGAGGCGTTGCGTAGTGAAATCACCTTGAACGTTGCTGGCTTCGGGGCCTTTGGAGGCTCCCCAAGTTGGGCGGTTGCCCCATGATGTCCCGGAAGTCATGCTCCACTGGGCGGATTTCTGCAAAGAGATTCGGACATTCACTGACTGCCCTGCCGGGGCGGTCAGCCACTGGACCACGGCGTTATCAGGGCGGGAAGCAAAGGTCTGACGAAGCCAGTCGCCGCGCTGGTCGGCCCAGGAGACCTTTATTTCGCCATTCTCGAAATTGATGGTGCGCAGATAGTCCTTGACCGCCGCAGTTTTCGGAGAATCAAGCCGCATTAAGAATGCCGGAATGGTGCGGTGCGGCTCGTTATTCTGTTTGATGGGACCTTCATTCATGCGCTGGACTGCGAGCGTCATAGCTTCGCGGTGTCGCCCGTCCAGCGCCATCTGCCGCACTTGCGAAAATATGTCCGCGACTTTGGGGGCTTCCAAGGGTCTCTTCCACGGCATGAGCAGGCTTTCGTGGTGGAAGAGAATTTGCTCCGAGTAGGGATCGCCCATCAGCTCGATATTCATCGCGCCATTGCCCGAGATGAGACTCTCGCTAGCCAGGTTTCCGGGCGAGATGCTGCAGAACCCCCGCTGCGGCACGATCTGCCGCTTGACCCGTTCCGCCAGCGGCATCGGTGAGACCGGGTACGATCTCGTCGGCGCCGGTGGCTTGGGCAGATACTTGTCCGCCCGCACCCGCCGAAGATATTCAGCCGGACGATTGTCGGTCTGTGTTGCTTCAGCGGGATTTGGAATGGGGGATGAGCCTTCGCTTGCTGCGAGCGGCCGAAGCGCCTCCAGAGAACCCGCCAGGCCGGCAGCGACCGCACTTGTCTTAAGGAAGTCTCTACGTTTCATATGTATTCCTCATCTCTATCGTGCATAGCCTCTCTGAACGCTCATCAATCGATGTGATTGACCCAGTCAAGCGGGTTCCGCCGGCCGAGCTTCAAGTGTATTTCCACCGGCTTTCCTTCCGGCAGGTGCAGGTCGCAGGCGGCTGACCCCGACCGGAACTTTGCTGCCAAAACACCGGTTGGCGCGGAAATCGCTTCGATGCCATGCCGGGCGATCAAAGTGACATCCTGTTTTCTCGCTGAGGTGACCGTCAAGTCCACAGTCCGGGCTTCCATGTCCCAGGCTAGTTTGTTGAGTCTGGCAAAGGTGCGGAGCAGCATTCCATTTATCGAGCCCTTAACCAGGGAGGAAGGAAGGCCCGGAAGCACCTCAATCACACCGGGCCGGGAGTAGGCCAGCATTTCCATCATGATGGTGGGAATCCCGCCTTGTGCGTCCGGTGCGCCGATCCCGGAGTAGGGGTCGTGAGAACACCGGAGCGTTGGGGTGACCCAGCCTGTTTCAATCAGCTGCCGCAGCTCGCTGTCCACCATGTAGCTGTCTTTGAGCCGCGCTCCCACCAATGCGCGATGGCATAGGCCATGACCGGCGAGCCGTTCCGGAACGCGATGCCGATTGGCGATCACTGCGGCCTTGGCCAGTTTCGGCGTGCGGTCCGGGTCGATCTCGTCGCCGGGCCAGGCGCCGAACAGATGAGAGATGTGGCGATGAACATAACGCTCTCCCAGTGTGGGCCAAGCCCATTCCTTCATAGCTCCGTCCGGTTCGACCAGGTAAGGCGGCAGCTTGGTCAGCATTGCCTTCCATTTCGGCACGCTGTCGGCCTCGATGCCGAGCAGTTCGCAAGCCTCGATCAAATTGGCCAAGACTTCCCGACAGACCGCAATGTCCATGCTGGCGTTGATCACCAACATCTGCGAAGGGTCCAGGTTGCCCGGATTGTTCTCCGCCGAGAAGGATGGGACGAAGACAAAATTCCCCTCTTTGTCCGTGACCGTCAGAAAATCCTCGTAGAACAGCGCCAGATCTTTATAGGCTGGCACCACGCGCTTGCGGAGGAAATCCAGGTCCCCCGTGACAAGGTAGTGGTCCCAGAAGGGGCGCACACACCAGCCTCCGCAGGCAATCCAGTATGGATGCGGCCAGGTTTCGCCGGTCGCAACCGAACCTGAGTGGTCGAACATGGTGATGACACCCGAATCTTTGGTTGGTGAGATGGCATAATGGGCTCCGCGCATGCCGAAAATGTTTCTGGCGTTGGTGCGGAAGTCCGGGACCAGGCTCTCCATCCAGTTGAAATAGGCTTCCTCGCCTTCGCGGTGATAGCCCAAGGCCATGGGCGCGAGCTGCAGGTTGATGTTGATGTTGGTCAGGGCCGACATGCTGCAGTACTTGCCGCTGGTGAGAATGAACCAGTAGCGGCACATCTCGAACAGTTTCTCCAGGCAAGCAGGCGAATAACCTGGGCTCGATCTTTGGGCGGATAGAAGTTCCTCGGAAGACATGGCATATTGAACGGCGCCGCCGAAATCCACGGTGACGCGGTTGAGCATCTCGGACTGGACCTTGCGAGCCCGTTCCAGCAGGGCTGCATAGTCCGGGGTGAGTCCGTCCATGGAGTGACGGACAGCTTCCACCTTGTCCTCGCTATAGTCGGGGAAATACTCGATGCGAGTGAGCAGCATGACGGAGGAGGCGTTCTCAACGACCAGAGTGTTTCCCTCCATCCGGGCGGAGCCGCCGTTGCGGACCACGCGGGTCACGCCGGCGTAGCCTCTATTGTCTACGGAAGGATCAAGACGGCCCTTGTAGATCAACCGCTGCTCATTGAAGTCCATATAGGCGTTGCTTTGTCCGCCACCACCGCGCCCGCCTCCCCCGCTCGCCGACACCGTGATGCTGACATTCACCAACTGTCCCTTGGGGGCGGTGAGCCATTGCACCACGACATTGTCGGGCCTCGACGTAAAGGTCCGGCGCACCCAGTCGCCACGCTCGTCCGTCCAGTGAGCCTTCACCTCGGTGCTCTCGAAATCAACCGTGCGGAGATAATTTCTGACCGATGGCATGCTCGGAGACTCAAGACGCATGGTGAATCCCCCGCCTCCGCCAAACCCGCCCATCTGCCGGGTGATGCGACGCTTCTGCCATTCGTCGTAGGCGAGTTTCGCAGCGTCGTGGTATTTCCCGTCCAACACCATTTGCCGCACTTGCGGGAAGATATCTGCGATCTTGGGCGCCTCGAAGGGCCTCCTGCGCGGCGTATACAGGCTCTCGTGGCGGAAAGGAATCTCTTCGGTGTAGGGATTGCCTGTCAACTCGATGTTCATGGTTCCATTGCCGGACAGGAGTGCACCGTTGCCGGGCGCCAGACTGCAGAAGCCCTGCCGCGGCACAATCTTCCGCTTGATCCGCTCCGCCAGCGGCATCGGCGAAATCTGGACGCCGACCGACCGAGACGCTTCCGCAACCACCGGCGGCTTTGGCAGAAACTTGTCCTTCTGCACCCGGCGAAGATACTCGGCAGAACGGTTATCCTCCCCAGTCGCTTGCATTGGGTCTGCGATCTGGCCGGAAGTCTTGGATGGTTTTCGAGGATTGTTTTCACTTGCCGCCAAAGACTGGAGAGACTCTGGAGAACCGGCCAGCCCGGCAGCGACCATGCTCGTCCTGAGGAACTCTCTGCGTTTCATCATGGTTTCCTTTCCTCGTTTCTCGTATGAGTAAAAGCTCAGCCGTTCGCATTCTGCATCCATCATTTGATGACGGGGGCGACAAAGCGGTATTCGGGCACCTTGGCGTCTCCTTCAAGCGTGAGAGCCTGGATGAGTGTGCCCGATCCGATAGCCGAACTCCCGCCGACCTGAATTTGCAGGTTGCCCGGTCGTACTTCACGCATGCCATCCTTGCCGACGACCAGCGACAACTGATGCGTTGTGATGGTGATGGTGACAGATTTGCTTTCGCCGGCTTTCAGCGATACGCGGGCGAAGCCCACCAGGGCTTTGCGCGGTGTGGCCAGCAGGGTCGCCTGATCGTCGGTGATCTTTTCCGGGGCAGGGACTGACAGGGGATCGACTGGCAGCAGTTCACGGTTGAGGTAGCACTGGACGACCTCATCGCCATCGACGGCACTCGTGTTTTTCACGTTGAAGGTGACCTTCACCTCCTTGCCAGTGCCGGCCTTGGTCGGGACGCTCAGGTTTGAATAGGCGAAAGTGCTGTAAGACAAACCGTGACCGAAGGGATACAGCACGGGCCGGGTGTAGTACCGGTAGGTGCGATTGTACATGGCATAATCGGCGAGCGGTGGCAAGTCGGAGGTAGCCCGGTAGAACGTCACCGGCAAACGGCCGGCGGGATTGTATTTGCCAAAAAGAACATCGGCTACGGCATCGCCACGCTGGCCCGGATACCATGCCTGAATGATAGCCTGCACATGATCGCTGGCATAATTGAGAGCCACAGGGCTCCCCGAGCAGTTGACGACGATCACTGGTTTGTTACCGACGGCGCGGGTCACCGCTCGAATCAGGCCTTCCTGGATGGCCGGCAGCTCGATGGCGCTGCGGTCGCGCATTTCGCCTTCCTGCGTACCGTCGATGCCCACGACCAGCACGATGGCATCGGCCTTTTGCGCGATGTCCACCGCTTCGCCGTAGAGGCTTTGCCCGGCGGTGTTGGCCGGAAATCCATCAGCGGTCGGTCTTGTCCACGCGATTTGGAACAAGGGATCATTTGCTCCCGGGGTCGCCGTAATGCCCGGAGCTTCAGGAGTGGCGCCGTAGGTTTGACCGCCACGGCCTCCCATACCAAAACCGCCTCCACCGCGGCCAACCACCAGCGGAAGGCTGCCGCGAGCGCTCCCTGTATCTCGTCCGGCGCCGGCTGCCGAATGGACAAACTCGACCACAACGTCATAAGCCTTGTCCTTTTCCAGTGTGATCCCGGCGCCCGCCACGCGCAAGGCCCCGCCCTGCATTTGATCAAGAACTACCTTGCCGTCAATCGAAATACGAAATGCGTCGCTGCCCTTGGCGCCAATCTGGTATTCGCCGGTGATCGGCGGCACAAGTACCCCGGTCATCTTCGCAGCCAGCGATGGATCGAAAGCCATACCCTCGGGACGTTTGATCGCACCTCCTTCGGAGACCTCCGTGAGCGCCGGATTCGCCAGGCCGGTCGCGTCGGTAGCGTATGCAACGGCCAAGCCGTGCTTGCTCTTGGAGGCGTTTGTAAAAAGGTATTCCGGCTTGATCACTTCGGCGAGAGCAATGTTGCCAGTGATGGGCACTTGGAGCTTCCTCAGCGTCAGCACGCGCTCGGAGCCGATAGCCTCCCTTATGCCGTCGAGAATGGTGATCTGATGCTCCTGCGGCGCCCGGCCGTTATAATTGCCATATTGCATCGTGATGCTATTTGCATTGGGCCCCATCACGGCGATGGCGCCGAGGTTCGTCTTCAACGGCAACGTCTGGTTGACATTCTTCAGCAGCACCATCGTTTCGCGCGCCGCTTGGAGCGCCAATTCGTGATGTTCCGGCGTGTTGTACATCTTTGTTGTGATCTTGTTGTAAGGATTGCCCTCGTAGCCGGGCGGATCGAATTCGCCCAGGCGGACGCGGGCTTCCATGAGCCGGCTCAATGAAACATCAATTTCTTTCTCGGTGATCAGACCGCCCCTTACAGCCTGAACGAGATTGGTGTTGGCGATGTTGCGGCCTCCCGCAGCGCCGCCTGCGAAGGTCGTGCCGCTGTCGAGATCGTTGCCGGCTTTGATAGCTGCGGCCGATGTCTGAATTCCATCGGGAAGGTAGCGGTGGGTGGTGTAGATGTGGCCTACGGACCCGTCATCACCAACGACATATCCCTTGAAGCCCCACTGCGCGCGCAAGATATCGGTCAGCATCCGCTTGTTGCAGGAGACCGGCACACCGTTGACCGCGTTGTACGCCGACATGGTCGAGTGCGCCTTGCCCTCGCGAAACGCCGCTTCAAACTGTGGCAAATAAGTCGTGTAGAGATCCTGATCGGTAACTGCGGCGTTAAACCCGTGGCGCTCAGGTTCAGGCCCGCTATGCACTGCAAAATGTTTGGGCGTCGCAATCGCCTTGAAATACACCGGATCATCACCCTGGATGCCTTTGACGAAGGCGATAGCAAACCGGCCCGAGAGGTATGGATCCTCTCCATAGGTTTCTTGACCCCGGCCCCAACGCGGGTCACGGAAGATGTTGACGTTGGGCGACCAGAAATCCAGACCGGTCATGGACTCATAGACGTCGTTGGCGCGGTATTCAAAGAACTTCGCCCGGCCCTCGGTGCTTATG
>JAFNAG010000591.1 GCA_017860135.1 Acidobacteriota bacterium | reverse complement strand
GACGTTACCGAGCGGAAGCGCGCCTGGGAGCGGCTCGATCTGCTGGCAGAGACGGCCGGCCGGCTGCTCGGCAGCGACTCCCCCCAGCGGGTTATCGACTCGCTCTGCGGAAGAGTCATGGCGTTTCTCGACTGCCAGGTTTTTTTCAACTACCTCATCGATGAACAGAGACACTGCCTGAGGTTGCACGCCTCCTCCGGGATCCCGGAGGAAGAGGTCCGGCGGATCGAACGGTTGGAGTACGGTGCAGCGGTGTGCGGCGTCGTTGCCCGCGACGGCTGCCGCGTAGTGTGCGAACACATCCAGGAAACGCCGGATCCGCGCACCGACCTGGTCCGGCCGTTCGGCGTCCGGGCCTATGCCTGTCATCCGCTGATCTCGCAGGGATATGCGTTGGGAACGCTGTCCTTCGGCACATGCACCCGGGACCGCTTCACGGACGAAGAGCTTTCCCTGATGAAAGCGGTGGCAGACCAGGTTGCCATCGCCCTGGAACGCATGCGCGCGCAGAAGGCGTTGCAGCAGGCCAATGAGAGACTCGAGCGGCGCGTCGCGGAGCGCACGGAGGAACTGCGGGCCGCGAACGAAGCCCTGCTGGCCGAGATCGCCGAGCGCAGGAAGTCGCAGGACGCGCTTCGGGAGCAGGCACGTTTTCTCGAGGAATACTTCGAGCATGCGATCAATCCCCTGGTATTTCTCGACAGGACGTTTCATTTCATCCGCGTGAACCAGGCTTATGCCCGGGCCTGCCAGCGCGACATGTCGGAATTCCCGGGTCACAACCACTTCGAGTTCTATCCGAACAAAGAGAACCAGGCGATCTTCGAAGAGGTGGTCCGCTCCAAAACACCCAACGTGGTTTCATCCAAACCTCTCGTCTTTCCCGACCATCCGGAATGGGGTGTGACCTACTGGGATTGGGCGCTGGTCCCGGTCCTGGACGCCCGCGGTGAAGTGGATTTCCTGTTTCTGTCCATGAGGGATGTGACCAAGGACAGGCGGGCGGAAGCGGATGCCCAGGCCGCCTCGCAATACTCGCGCAGCCTGATCGAGGCCAGTCTCGATCCGCTCGTTACCATCAGTCCCGCAGGGAAGATCACGGATGTGAACGAAGCAACGGAACTCGCCACCGGGATGAGTCGGAATCTCCTGATCGGGCAGAACTTCTCTGATTACTTCACCGAACCGGACAAGGCCAACGAAGGCTATCAGAAGGTAATCTCCGAGGGTTTCGTCAAGGATTATCCCCTGACCATGCGCCACGAATCCGGCCGCACGACGGATGTGCTCTACAATGCAGCGGTGTACCGCAACGAAGCAGGCCAGGTGCAGGGGGTTTTCGCGGCTGCGCGCGACGTCACCGAGCTCAAGGCAGCCCAAAAACGCCGTGATCTCACAAATACACTGCTGGAGCTGTTCGCCACGAAGAGCTCGAGCCAGGAGTATCTCGATTCGGTGGTGGAGTCCATCCGGGCGTGGAGCGGTTGCCAGGCTCTCGGCATCCGAATCATCGATGAGGACAGGAACATTCCCTATGCGGCCTGCGCGGGCTTCGACGAGGAATTCCTTCGCCTGGAGAACAGTCTTTCGCTCGAGAACGACCGGTGCGTTTGTGTCCGTACCGTGGTGCAATCCGATCAGTGTCGGAAGCGGGCATTGGTAACCGCCGGCGGTTCCTTTCGGTGCGACGACGCCTCGGATTTGTGCAGTCGGCTCCCCGCCGAAGAAATGGACTGCTACCGCGGCAATTGCGCGAAATTCGGCTTTGCCTCACTGGCGGTCATTCCGCTCTGGTACCGCGACGAGGTCATCGGCGCGATCCACATGGCTGACCGGAGAAAAGCCCGTTTTCCGAGCCCGGTGGTGGAGTTCATCGAATCCATGGCGCCGCTGGTCGGCGAGGCCATTCAGCGGTTTCGGGCGGAAGCCGAACTCAACCGATACCAGCACCATCTCGAGGAATTGGTCAGGCAACGCACGAATGAAATGGAGGCAGCCAATGCGCAACTGCACTCGGAAGTCGCCGAGCGCCGGCGGGCGGAGGAGACTCTGCGGCGGACGGCGGCAGAACTGGCCCGGTCGAACCGGGACCTGGAGCAGTTCGCATATGTGGCCTCGCACGACCTGCAGGAGCCGCTGCGGGCGGTGACGGGCTACGTGGAGCTGCTCCGGCAGCGCTTCCCGGACAAGCTGGATGATAAGGCACTTCAATTCATCGCCGGCGCCACCGACGGCGCCGCGCGCATGCAGAAGCTCATCATCGACCTGCTGGCAGTCTCGCGTGTCGGCACGCAGAAGAAGAGCCTCGAGCCGACCGACCTTGCCGCCTCGCTGCAGACCGCCCTGAGGAGCCTGCGGATTGGCATCGAGGAAGCCGGGGCGAAGATCACCAGCGATCCGCTGCCCGCGCTCGCCGCCGACGCCACGCAGATCACCCAGGTTTTTCAGAACCTGATCGCCAACGCCATCAGATTTCGCAGCGAGCGCCCGCTCCAGATCCACGTGGGGGCGAGGAAGGAGGCGGGCCGATGGCTCCTGTCTGTGCGGGACAACGGCATCGGCTTCGATCCTCAATACGCGGATCGCATTTTTCTGATCTTCCAGCGACTTCACACCCGGCGCCAGTTTCCCGGTACCGGCGTCGGGCTGGCCATATGCAAGCGGATCGTCGAACGGCACGGGGGGGCCATCTGGGCCGAATCGCAGCCCGATCAAGGCTCGACGTTTTACTTCACGTTGCCGGAAAGAAATGAGAACCCGTCATGAGTACATCCCACAGTCTCAAGAGCCGACCAATCGAAATCCTCCTGGTGGAAGACAGCCCCAGCGATGCCGAGCTGACCGTCGAAGCCTTGAGAGCGGCGAAAGTCGCCAATCACCTGAACCTTGTGGAAGACGGCGTCGAGGCGCTCGAGTTTCTGCGCCGGGAAAAGCAGTTCTCCCAATCCCCGCGGCCCGACCTGATCCTGCTCGATCTGAACCTGCCGCGCAAGGACGGGCGCGAGGTGCTGACCGAAGTCAAGGCGGATCCTGACCTGAA
>JAFNAG010000590.1 GCA_017860135.1 Acidobacteriota bacterium | reverse complement strand
AACTTCCTGCACTGCGTCCGCACGCGCGAAAAACCCGTCAGCGACGTGGAATTCGGCTATCACGTCCAGACGGCGCTGTGCATGGGCATGCTCTCCTTCCTCAACAAACGGGTCGCCCGTTTCGACGCCGAACGTCAGGAAATCCTGCTGTGAAGGGGGTCCGAGTCATGATCGACATGTCCCGACGTGCTTGCTGCTTCGTGCTGGCAGCGCTGCTGCCGCTCACGATCATCTCCTCCGCGGCGGCGCAGACGCTGTCGCCGGGGGCTCCCGAATCGGTGGGCCTCTCCTCCGAGCGCCTGCAGCGCATTGCCGACGCGGTCCAGCGGAGCATCGACGAAAACCGGCTGGCGGGGGCGGTGACCCTGGTTGCCCGCAACGGTAAACTGGCATGGCTCAAAGCCCAGGGCTCGCTCGACAAGGAATCGGGAAAGCCGATGCCGCCGGACGCCATATTTCGCATCTGCTCGATGAGCAAACCGATCACCAGCGCGGCGGTGATGATGCTCTATGAAGAGGGGCGATTCCTGCTCGGCGATCCCGTGTCCAAGTTCATCCCCGAGTTCAAAAACCCGAAGGTGCTCGTAAAGCCCTCCTCGGGCCAGCCGTACACCATTCCGGCCAACGGCGAGATCACGATCCGGCACCTGCTCACGCACACGGCAGGCCTCACCTACCACTGGAATCCCGATCTCGGGCCGCTCTACCGCGAGAAGAATGTCGCTCACGGCATCCTGCAGTACGACGGGACGATAGCCGACAGCGTCAGGATCCTGGCGGGCCTGCCGCTGCTGTTCCATCCCGGCGAGAAGTACGAATACAGCCTGTCGGTTGATGTGCTCGGCTACCTTGTCGAGGTGGTGTCGGGGATGTCTTTCGACGAATTCCTGCGCAAGAGGATGTTCGAGCCGCTGGGCATGAAGGACACCCAGTTCTTCGTTTCGGGCGCCGGGATCGAGCGCCTGGCCACGGCTTATACATGGTATGAGGGCAAGGGATTGGCCAGATTCCCCGCGGAACCGATCGTCGAGGGCCCCATGGTCTATTCGGCCGACTACCCCTACCGGGGGCAGAAGAAGCTCTATGCGGGCGGCGCCGGCCTCTGCTCCACCGCCGTGGATTATGCCCGCTTTTGCCAGATGATGCTGCAGAACGGCACGCTGGACGGCAAGCGCCTGCTCAGCCGCAAGTCGGTCGAGCTCATGACCCAGGACCAACTGGGCCGGCTCCAACCCGACATGGGATTCGGACTGGGCTTCGGCGTCGCAGGGAAGACTCCGCTGGAGGAGCTGGGATCGCCGGGGCAGTACTCCTGGGGCGGCTTCTTCTACACCACCTTCTTCACCGATCCGAAGGAGCAGATGATCGGAATCCTGATGGCCCAGCTGCATCCGACCGGAGGCCTGAACCTCGATCGGCGGTTTTGGACGCTGTCTTACCAGGCACTGAACGAGTGAGGACGGATTGCCGTCGTCAGGCACGCCCGACCAGATCGCGCGGCTCGAGCAGATGAACCGATAACCTGACACCGGCGATATCGCCGGCAGTCATGCCATCGGCTGGCCTTCCCTGAGCAGGGCGCTCATGGCCTTGAACTGGGGATGGCCCTTGTCCCGGGCCCACTCGAAGCCCACCGATTCGTGATTGGTCAGCACGGCGCCCGCCTGCACCATCCGCTCCAAGGCGTGGAGGCGATATTCTGCGCCACGCCCGCTGACGCACTCCCAACAGAGATGGACCTGGCTGCCTTGCCGCAGCAGCTCCAGCACGGTCTGCATGACGCAGACGTGGGCTTCAATGCCTGCGACGACAACTTGCCTCCGCGCCGGTTCGACGCCGCCGAGGACCTCCTCGAGCACCCGCTCGAAGTGCCGGTTGCCGCAACAGCCGAAACTGGTCTTTTCCAGCACACCCTTGGGCACCGTCAGCTCGTCAAAAGCGGCGCGAATGTCCGGGTGCGTCGGTCCAAGTCCGCGCGGATACTGCTCGGTCAAAACCACGGGAACCCCGAAGAGCCCCGAGAGCTTGAGCAGCCTGATGGTGGCGGCAATTACCAGTCGGGGCCGCTCAATGATCTCCATGAGCTTCCCCTGAAAATCGATGACAAGAACGATGCTGCGACGAACGTCCAGAAGCTCCATTGATCCCCCCCTCACTTTGCGAAAGCAATCGCGCCCCGGCGTAAGCCACGGACGGAAACGCCGCAGCTACTCCTATTAAGTAGGCGCCGGCTGCCAGACGGCGATAGGGATCTTGCCAGAGGCTGAGCCCTCGCCCATGAGCTAATTCCGTGCTTGGGGCGCCACCCCTGTCCCGTCCGGCGGCCGGGACCTACCCGGACCGGGACCTACCCGCTTCCCCACTTTCGTGCGTCGCCGGATGCGCAGGACACGCGGCACGAACTGTTCCCGAGTCAGAGGACATCTGTCTCGGGTCAAATCATTATACAGCCGCAGGAGCGCCACTTCTGAGCAGAGCACATGTTTGAGCGGTCCATAGCCGGCCCGAAGCTCTCCGTGTCGATCTCGCCCTCCCTTCCTGCGATTCCAAGACCAGAGAGGGGCGCTGTCCCCTATAATCAGTGCGATGGACGCGGAGGATTGGCCGCAGGCAACGACTCTCCGCGCCGCCGATGCGTCCGAAGCATTCGAGGAAGACTATGAGACCGTCTCGCTGGCCCTTGATGATTCTGGTTCTCAGCTCTGCCGCCCTCTCGGCACAACCGCAGAGGCCCCGGCTCTATCACACGGACTTCTCCCGCCTGCCGCCGGGCATTTTCGGCGAGGCGGCGGTGAAGGGCTTCCCAGAGTACCACCATATCCCGCGCAAGTTCACCGACGGCTGGGACATCGTTAACAACCGGGGCCCGGAGGAGTGGAAGGTCTTCGAGCTGGAAGGACGCCAGGTGCTCGATTATCTCGGGTACAACGCAGAGGTCTGGACCAAGGACTTCACCTATCCGATCCTGGCCACGGGCGACCGGCTTTGGGGAGACTACTCGCTCGAGGTCAGAATCACTCCTCTGAGCCGGGCCGATGTCGCCG
>JAFNAG010000589.1 GCA_017860135.1 Acidobacteriota bacterium | reverse complement strand
TCCGCTTTCTGGTGCCGCTCACGGCCTCGGACGCGATCGTTCGCGAGGGCCTCGGGATCGTGGCGGAGTCGCTGCGGGAACTCGTCGGCGTGCCGTCGAAGGCGGCGGTGAACGCGTAGGCAGCGCAGGGCGGGTGTTCGGCGCGCGCATTGAGCGGGTGCAGCTGTGTCCGAGCTGTAGGCGCGCCGTTATTCTCGAGCGTCAGCCCCGAGGATCTGCTGACCGGCGCGGGCCGAGGTCAGCTTCGATCCTTCAGCAGAACCGACCAGTTGAATATCATCGCAGTCTCGCCGGCGAGCACGAAGTCAAAGTCCATTCCTGAGAGCGCACGGAAAAACGTGCGACTCGTTCCGGCCCACGGCAGCATCCAGTCGTGCAATTCGATCATTAGCACGGCCGTTTCGTCCAGCCAGCCGGTGTTGGAGGCGAACAGCTGTTTCTCGGCCGATTCGATATCGACTTTCACGGCGAATAACTGGTGGTCGCCCGCGACAGCACGCGCCTGCTCGACCGTGATCGCCGGGACCGCGTCGGGGTCGTCCACCGAAACCTGCCTTACCCGAAAGGCCCAGTTACCCGCCTTGGGGTCCGTAATCGAAACCTGCCCGCTGAGGTCGGATATTGCGGCACGTACCGGACGAATGTTTGGATGCAGTCGCACATTGTCCTGAAGCATCGAGAAATTGCCGGCTTCGGGTTCGACCGCGACTATCGATGCGCCGGGAAACAGGTGCGACAAATACCTGGCCGACAGGCCAGTGTTCGCGCCAAAGTCCAGGATCAGCGGCTTGGGCCCACGCGCAACCATGTCGTTGTAGGTCTGGATGACCCGCTTCCATTGCCTGAAGCGACGGACATCGTAATCGCGCATGACGAAGATCTGATCGAAGACGTTGGCGTCCGTGCTGCCGCGACGGACGTGAACGACTCCATCACCCGTCGGCGAAGCCACTCGAGCGATCCCGTTGCGAGACCGATGCAGGTTGAAATATGTGAGCACTCCCGTCAGCGGACCGATGGCACGCATGAACCGGACGCAATTCACGACGTGACTGGCCATGGACAGGGATCCTCGGGTCGCCGGCCCAGGTCGCCGGCTCAACGAAGCTCGCGATCGATGAGGTCGAAGACGCCGGGGTCGCCATCGATGTCGAACTTCCTGGCAAAGAGCCTGCCGGAACCTCGCAGTCGGTGCAGGTCGGTGCTGTCCAGGACCGCCGGGTACGGGGGAGCCTTGCGGCTCCAGTCCGCATAGAACAGGGCCGGCCGGATGTTCCGGGCAAACCGAGAGTTGGCGACGATTGTCTGAAAGAACATCTCGTCGGGGATGCGGGTCCGACGGAAGAACCGGACGAAAGCAGGGTTCTCCTGCACGAATTCCAGGACGTAGGTCGCGCAGGCACTGCTGAGGCACCACCAGCCTGATCCGCCATATGGCTGCATGTGCCCGAGCGCCCGGCTCGGATTGCGGCGGGGCCCGATTCGCAATGCGCGATTCAGCAGTCTTGCGAAGACGTTTCTCCGGTTCTTTGGCGCGAAGAAATACCTATCTAGACGACTCATGGGCTTGCCGACCTCCGGTGCAGGCATTGGCGTGCAGTTGATGAACTCGCTCCCGTTCCCGGAATCGAGTTCCGCTACGATCCGAGCGTTGCTGACGATCGGGTAGTCGGCTCCGCTCAGGAGCAGGAGATAGTCGTACCGCCCCGCCTCGAGCGCCTGTGACATCAGGTTGAGTGTTGCCTGGACGACCCCAAAGCCTCCCCACCGGACGTCGACTCGATGCCGAGCCCATTCCACGTTTCGTATGTAGGCGCAGTTTGCTACGAAAGCTTCCAGCGACGCGGCCAGGTCGACGTGGACGAAGATTCGTGCTCCCTCGGTGCCAAGCGCCTGGAGCAGTCTCGCGAGCTGATGGGGCTTTTCGTGCGCTAGAACCAGATACGCGATTTCCATCGCAGGATCACTGCGTCATGTGCGGGGCGCGTGGGTGTACTGATTACGTCCGCATCGCGTGGGTATCGAACCAGCCCACGGCCGACAGCGCGCGCTTAAGCACAGGGATGTGGCCCAGTATCTTCGACAGGATGGTATTGTCGCCGATAGTTCTGTAGAGGACGAATATTGGCAAATACCTTCGGAGCGCCTCTTGTTTCGTCAGCCAGCGTCCCTGAAGATCCTCGCCGAAGGGACCCGACGCGCCCTTCTCGAAGGTGTAGCTGACCGGCTCTCCATTTCGGCCGATGAAAATGCCGCTGCCGTGCCGGCGTTGATCGACGACTTTGAATCTCGTGTAGCCCAGCGACTCGAGCGCGGCGAACTCCTTCAGCAGCCCGAGCCAGGACGTCTTCGTCGACTCTATGGAGATGTACTTCGGGCGGCAATTCATGCCGTCCAAGGCCCTGATGCACAGCATGTCGGCCCCCTCGATGTCGATCTTCAGGTAATGGGGACAGCCGAAGCGTCTGATCACTTCGCCAAAATGAATCCCGGGCACCGTGATCTCGTCCGACAGCGTGCCGAGCCTTCTGTTCCTCCGGGCCCAGGCGGGATTGGTGGTCCCCCAGATCGACAGGGTCCTGTTCGCGAAGAACCTGACCTGACGATCGCCGTCGGCAATGGCCATGTCCAGCAGCGTGAACCGGCCGGCCTCGATCTCCTTGGCGAATCTTGACCTCAAATGCGCTACCAATGCGGGATTCGCCTCGATCGCGACGACACGAAAGCCGAGCGCGAGGTAGAAGGCACTGTCCTCTCCCTTGTGCGCACCGACGTCGAAGATGAGATCTCGCGCGCCCTGATGAGTCATAGCGCAGCCACTGCCTGCCCTTTCTTGAGCCGCCGCTCGCCGGATTCCCGCCTGGCCTCCGGCTCACAAGGGTCCGGGATTGTCCGAGTTGGCACCGGTCTCGATCTCCGGCGGACGAACCTGAAGGAACTCCATCACGAGGAGTTGGCTCCGACACTTGGCGACACTTGGATTCGAACCAAGGACCCGCTGATTAACAGTCAGCTGCTCTACCGCTGAGCTATGTCGGAACCGGAGGGCGCGGAATTGTCCGGATTTGGGGCTCCCGGGTCAAGAAATAGGTGCCATTCACCTATTTACGCAGTACGGTCCCCAGGCGTTCCAAGGCCTTTTCCAGCGTTTCCATGCTGACGGCGAACGAGAACCGGATATGCCCCGGGGCACCGAAACCGGTGCCAGGCACCCCGGCCACGCCGGCCTTCTCGAGCAGCAGCTCCGCGAACTCGTGGTCGTCGGCCAGGCCGTGGGCCTTGATCGCCCCGGAAACATCGCACCACGCATAGAACGTCCCGGACGCC
>JAFNAG010000202.1 GCA_017860135.1 Acidobacteriota bacterium | reverse complement strand
GCCCCAGATCCCCCAGCGCAGGGCTTCTGACAATGCAAACCCGTTCTGCTTGAGCGCCAGCATGATGGAGCCGCGGTGGTGAGATTCGTGACTGATGAGATAGGAAAGCAGCACAAGCGGCCCGCGCTTGCGGACCAGTTCGCCGCCCCGGACAAGGCGCGTAAACAACGCCTCGACGCCACAACTGGAAGCCTCCAGCGCAGCCTCCAGTTGCCGGCGCGGGGGAGACTCTCCTTTGGCAAAGTCCGGCACATCCTTCATCAATGCCTTCTCCGCCGCGCGAAAATGGGCTACCCGCACATCCACCATATGCGCAATCTGGCGCGCCACATCACGGCCCTTGCCCGGCAGGCCGTTCTTCAGCAACGGAACTGCTGCAAGCGCCGCCTCAGGAATCTCATCCAGCAGATAGCGGTCAATGGCGTTGTGCGTGCGCCAGACATCGAGGATTGCATCGAGCATCGTATCACCCGCTTTCCCGTGCATGTCATACTTTAGAATCACCGATTTCATATGTGTTTATGGAGCCTTTGCTATAATATATTCATGTGATTTATCAGGTTTCCAAATGCCGGCCGGGACCGGCGTCGGCGGCCGGCGCAGTCCTTTCAGGGACGAGCCGGGAGCGGCGGCGGAGCAGCCAGGCGGCGACGCGATACAGCAGCAGGACGGCGAGAAGCGAAGCGTATATGCGAGGCTGCCGGGTATCGGCCTTCACTTTCCACCAGAAATGGATCACTGCCAGGAGCGCGCTTAGATAAACGATGCGGTGCAGCAGCTGCCAGCGGCTGCCTCCCAATCTTCGAATGGCGCCGGCTGTTGAAGTGGCGGCGAGAGGGATCAACAGGAGGAATGCGAGGAAGCCGGCGGTGATGAACGGGCGCTTGGCCACATCCTTTACCATGTCGGACAGGTCGAAGAACTTATCAAGCCAAATGTACGTCGTAAAATGCAGGCAGCCATAGAAAAAAGCGAACAGCCCGATCAGTCTGCGAAACTTGATCAGCCAGGCCAGGCCGATAACCTGGCGCAGTGGCGTGATACTCAGCGTAACGATCAGGAAGATGAGCGTCCAGGTCCCGGTAGAAAGGGTAATGAACTCGATGGGGTTCGCAGTCAAACGGCCCGTCAATGCTCGGAATATCAACCTGCCGAGTGGCGCCAGGCAACCCACCCACACCAGGCACTTGAGCAGAAGAACACTTTTTTTGGTCACGGCCGTCAGAAGTTCTTTCGCAGGTCCATGCCCGCATAAAGACCGGCGACCTGGTCGCCATAGCCGTTGAACATCAGGGTCGAACGCTTGAAAAACTCCCCAATACGTCGCTCCTTCGCCTGGCTCCAGCGTGGGTGGTCGACCTCCGGATTGACGTTCGAGTAGAAACCGTACTCCTGCGGCGCCATGATGTTCCAGGTGGTCGGCGGCTGCTTCTCGACGAACTTGATCTTGACGATCGATTTGATGCTCTTGAATCCGTACTTCCAGGGGACCACCAGACGGATGGGCGCACCATCCTGATTCGGAAGGGACTCGCCATAGAGCCCGACGGCCAGGATAGTGAGCGGATGCATGGCCTCGTCCATGCGCAGTCCTTCGACGTAGGGCCACTGCAGCACGGATCTCCTCTGTCCGGGCATCTGCTTCGGGTCGTATAGAGTCTCAAAGGCCACAAAGCGCGCCTTGGATGCCGGCTCGACGGTCTTGATAACCGAGCTCAGCGGAATGCCGACCCACGGAATCACCATAGACCAGGCTTCCACGCAGCGCAGGCGGTAGATACGTTCCTCCAAAGAAGGGTGCATCTTCACGATGCTGTCGACATCGAATGACGCTCGTCTTTTGACCAGGCCTTCGATGGTGATCGTCCAGGGGGCAGTCTTGAGCCCGCCGGCGTTCCGCGACGGATCTTCCTTGTCGGTGCCGAACTCATAGAAGTTGTTGTAGGTGGTGATGTCATCCAGGGGTGTGAGTTTTTCACCCTGTGTGCTGAGATCGCTCCTGGTGTACTCCAGCCTTGTTCCCGCCTGCGCGAGCAATTCGGGCGTGATGAGATTCCGGAGATACTTTCCGGCAACGAGAGCAGCTCCAGCCGTTCCTGCCGCCGCCATGAATCTGCGGCGATTGAGATAAACTTCTTTCGGCGTGATTTCATTGGACCGAATGTCCGCGGATTTTTTGATCAGCACCCGAATGCCTCCTTTGGCGGTCTTCAACTGCCGTATGTCCCTGCGCCGGCGGTTTGATTCCCTGTCTGTCCCGCCATGCATGCTGCTCCCCACCCGATAGAAGTATAGGTGGGGAGCCGGGGTTTGGGCAAGAGCCGGCGCCAGCTTTGGGGACAATCACGATCCGGATCGAATCCAGGCGGCGGCGGGCAGCTTGAATACATTACTGCAGATGCGTGACAAATGACGGTTTGTGTCGTATCAAATACATGGAAGGCAGACCGCGATCTGATGTGGAGATCTTATTCCGATCGAAGTCCGCAGGTTATCGCGACAGGGAGCGCGGCGGCTTTGATCACCATATCGCGTGTTGATTCGACGGCGAGCAAAGGATATGTTAGACAGTGGTGGCCTCTCGCTGCGCCGGCAACTTGGCGACATCGAGGGAGTATTGAGCGCCTTTACGATTTGGCGACAAATCTCCGATTCAATGAAAACCTCAATAAGCTGTCGCTATGATTCCTGATTGGGTGTTTAGAATTCGCGGGCGGGTGCCGCACGGAATCGGGCTGATTCTGGGCCTGCTTCCGATTCTGGCCCTTGTTCTCATCTGGGGACTGGTGACCCGGGGAGCGCCTGAAGAGCGTGTATTCGGGCCTACGATTCTTCCGAGCCCTTCCGAGGTTGTGGAGAGCTTCAGCGATCTGGTGACCACCGAGGACACGGAGGGCCGCACGCTTTTCGCACACATCTGGATCAGCTTGCGGCGGGTCGGCCTTGGCTTCCTGCTGGCATTGGCAATTGTCGTGCCGCTCGGGATTCTGATGGGTTCTTTCGGCAGTGCCCGGGCCTTTTTCGATCCTGTGGTAACCGCGAGCGGCTACATTCCGATCGCCACTCTTGTGCCGCTCACCATGTCCTGGTTTGGGCTGGATGAGATCCAGAAGGTGGTATTCCTGTCCATGGCCTTCGGAATCTTCCTTGTCCCCCTGGTCATCAAGGCGGTCGATTCCGTGCCCGATGTTTTTCTGCGGACGGCATACACGCTTGGAGCCAGCCGATGGCAGGTGATCCTGCGCGTCCTTGTGCCGGTCGCCCTGCCCGACATCTGGCACTCGATGCGTTTGGCCTTCGGCGTCGGCTGGACCTATCTGGTACTTGCGGAAGTTGTTGTGAAGACCGGAGGATTGGGGGACCTGATCGATACCGCACGCCGGCGCGCCTTATCGGGTCGTGTCTATCTCGTTATCTGCATCATCACTCTGATCGCGTGGATTGCGGATCTGATCTGGAAACATCTGGCAGACGTTTTCTTTCCTTATCGACGGAGCCGCACGTGACTCAGAATGCACCTTCCGCTCCCGTGGCACGCGTCCCGGTCGTGGAGGCCCGCCATGCAACCGTCCGGTTCGGCGCTTTCACGGCTCTGAACGACATCTCATTCGCAATCGAGGATAAGGCGGATCACGGCGAGTTTGTGACCATCATCGGGCCGTCCGGATGCGGAAAAAGCACACTGCTCAGCCTTATCGCAGGATTCCTGCGGCCTACCTCCGGCGAAGTGCTGGTGAAGGGGCTTCCTGTGACTGGTCCGGGAAGCGACCGGGGCATGATATTTCAACAATACAGCTCATTCCCCCACTTGACAGTGGTGGAAAATGTGATGTTCGGTCTGAAGATCCACGGGCGAAAGCTCGGTCTGGATGCCGCTGCGCAAAAGGCGCGCGCCGGAGAATGGATCGAAGAGGTCGGCCTGGCGGTTCACAAAGACAAGTATCCGCACCAACTCTCGGGGGGACAGCAGCAGCGGGTTGCGATCGCAAGGTCCCTTGTGATGGAGCCTCAGATCCTGCTTATGGATGAACCCTTCTCGGCCCTCGACGAGCCGACTCGCCTGGAGATGCAGGAGCTTCTCATCCAGTTGTGGAGCCGCACTCACCCGGCGATTTTTTGCGTGACCCACAGCGTGAGCGAAGCCGTGTATCTCGGGGAGAGGGTGTGGATTTTTACCCAGGTTCCGGGCCAGATCGCGTATGATATCCGGGATCCGATCCCGCCAACGGTGGGAGTCCCGCCGCTGGTAGCGCAGGAGCGCAAACAGTTCAAGGAAGCTGTATATCTGGTGACGGAGGCGTTCCGGCGTGTTTCCGATGGCCAGATTGATCCGTTGCGATCGCAAGGCGCTGTGGTGGGAACAAGAGGGGAGACGCAGTGACAGACTCCAATGGAAGAAAGCGCCTGCCGCGGGCGGATATTGGCGCCACGAAATATGCGAAACACACGAAACTCATGAATGCCAGTGGGGAGGTTCGTGTATTTGGTGTATTTCGTGGTTCCCAGCTCATTGCACGACTGTCACCATAGAATCCGGGATTCAATATATCGGCAGGTTCAGTCATGAAACCCAGATTTCGGGATTTTGTGCGCGCGGCGTTCAACGCCCGGCCGATCGGCATGTTCGTCCCCCCCAATTGGGTGGGCCTGGCGGCCTTCGGGTTCCTCGGGCTGCTCAATCCGGGTTTCTGGGTCATCGGGCTGGGACTCGAGGCTGCCTACCTGGGCATGCTTGCGACCAATGAGCGCTTCCAGAAAACCGTTTCTGCCACGCAGCAATGGGAAACCCGGCGCCGCTCGCAGATGCGCATAAACGAACTGGTGCTGCAGTTGAGTGCGGATGCTCAAGCGCGATACCGGGCCCTGGAGAAGCGTTGCCGGTCTATCCTCGAGCAGCAGCAGCGGACTGCCGTCGTGCCCGTCGGTCAGGACGCCCAGGGGGAGGGATTGGGGCGGCTCCTGTGGCTGTTTCTTCGTCTTCTTCTCACGCGACAGGCGATCGAGAGGATTGTGTTTGAGTCGGGTGGAACAGGCGAAGAAGGCGGCCGCCTCGAGGAGCGCATTCGCAAGCTCGAGGAGCAGCTGCAAGGAAAATCTGTAGGCGAAGAGCTGCGCCGGAGCCTTACCGGGCAGATTGAGATTCTGAAGCAGCGATTGCAGAAGAGGACGGAGGCCCGGGAGAAGCTCATGTTTCTCGATGCCGAGCTGACGCGGATCCAGGAGCAGGCGGAGCTCATCCGGGAGCAGGCGATTCTGTCCACCGATCCGGAGGTGGTGTCCGAGCGGATCGACCAGATCACCGCGACCCTTGACGGTACCAGCCAATGGATCCGCGAACAGCAGCAGATCTACGGCGCCGCGGAGGATCTGCTCGCGGAGCCGCCTCCGGTCAGCGTAAGGATGGCGGAAAGGCAATGACGGTGGATCGGCGGGAAATCGCTGGCGTTCCTGCCCTGAGGTTGCGGCTGGTGGCGCTGCGGTGCTGCATCCATACTTGTTTGAGGTGAAGCATGCGAGGGGAACTGCCGGCCTGGGCCGAGGAAATGCGGAATCTGTTCAAGTCCGGATCGGTCGCCCAGTTCATTCTGCACGGAAACGTTTTCGACCTCGTGTCCGCAGGCGCGCCGCCCCGGAAGCGCCTGCTGTCCCTGAAGGCGTTTCTGGACGAGGTGATGTTTGAGACGTACGACATCGTCCTGCAGTACGACCGCGGAAAAGGAATCCGGGCGACGCGCGGCGGGGAGGACTGGGGGGAGTGGCTGAAACAAGTGTTGGGAGACCAGGCCAACGCCATTGCCCAGACGCGCGAACCGGGCTCGGCCATGGAACTCATCGACCGGTATCTCCTGCGCACTCTCAACCTGCAAGCGCTGCGCGGAAGGGAAGGGGCTGCGCACCGGATCGCGGTGGTTATCGATTTTGCCGAGTTTGTCGTTCCGCGCGGCGATGCGATTCAACTCGGCGGCGCCTTCAGCTCCAACGTTGTCAAAGTGCTCGGCTGGGCGAATGATCCCGCGATCCTGCAGTCGAACATCGTCACCGTGCTCCTGGCCGAGGGATTGCACGACCTCAATGAGCTGGTAGTGGAGAATCCGCACGCCGCCGCTCTCCGCATACCGCTCCCCGGCGAGCAGGAAATGTCTGACTATGTTGCGACGCTGACCACGACCTCACTGCCGGAACTCCCCGAGCGCTGCGAAGTGCCCCTAGAAGTGCTCGGCCGGCGGTTGACCGGGCTGAGCCGCGTGGGTGCGCGCACGGTGCTGTCGCTGGCGATCAAGAACGGGCGCTCCATCACGTCCCAGTGGCTGACGCTGTCCAAGAAGGACATGATCGAGCGGGAGTGCCAGGGCCTGCTCGAGTTCCTGGAATCGCCGTTCACCATGGAACACCTGGCGGGGCATGAGGCCGTCAAGGCGTGGCTGCGGGAAGACAGCGAACTGCTGCGGCGTGGCGTCCTGCATGCGCTGCCCATGGGCTACCTGATCACGGGACGGATCGGCACGGGGAAGACATTCCTGATCCAGTGCTGGGCGGGGGAGCTCGGCATCCCCTGCGTGGTATTCAAGAACTTCCGTGACCGGTGGGTCGGCGCCACGGAATCGAACCTCGAGAAGATATTCTCCGTGCTGCACGCGCTCGGCCAGGTTGTCGTGTTCGTGGACGAAGCGGATCAGGCTGCCGGCAAGCGCGAAGGGGGAGATTCCGACTCGGGACTCTCGGGCCGTGTGTATGCCATGCTGGCGAAGGAAATGTCCGACACGCGCAACCGGGGGCGCATCATCTGGGTTTTTGCCACCTCCAGGCCGGACTTGCTGGAAGTGGATCTGAAGCGGCAGGGCCGGCTGGATGTTCATATCCCGCTGTTTCCCCCCGAGACTCCCGCCGCCATGCATGAACTCCTGCTTGCCATCGCGCGCAAGCTGAAGGTGCCGCTGCAGCCCGCAGACCTCCCCTCGCTGCCGGAAGGGCTGGTTTTGGGAGGCAACGAAATCGAGGGCATCCTCGTGCGCGCCCTGCGTATCCAAGCGCTCGCTGCCGGGCCAAGACGTCCCTTGAAGGAAATCCTGCAGGAAGTCCTCGGGGAAGTGCGGCCCAGCAGCCACACCCGCAAGCTCGAGTATATGGACCTGGTTGCCGTGAAGGAATGCACCGACACCCGCTTTCTGCCGGAACGGTTCCGGCAGATGGCTCCGGAAGAACTTGAGGCAAGGATCGACGAATTAAGGAGGTTCGTGTAGGAAATGAGTCTTCTGGATCTCTTGCAAACCGTCGGCGGCCGTCTCGGCATCCTGGAAGCCCACCCGAAAACGGCGGCCGGGGAACCCGAAAAGGTGGTGACCCGGACTGTGACATTGGAACAACTGAGGACCGAGATCCGTGCGGACGAAGTGCGCGCCCTCGCCGGCCAGCCGGCGGACCTGGCGCTCCCGTTCGATAAAATATTCGAGGCCGCGGGAGTATCCCGTCCTGCAAGCGAATGGAACATCCTTCGCGTCCGCGAGATCCTGGAGTCGGAACGAAGCAAGGGCCGTGATCGTGCCGCCATGCAGCACGAACTGCTGAGCCGCTTGAACCTGGCTCAGGTCTCAGCCGAGGATGTCGTCAAGGAAGCCATCGCGCAGGATCAGGCTCTGGATGCCTTTGAGGACTTCGTTCGCAGAAAATCCGCCGACCGCCTGGCAATGACCGAACGCAGGATTGCCGAACTGGCGGCGCAGATCCAGGCCCTGCAGGGGGAGCGGGCTGGGCTGGAAGCGCGGCAGCAGAACGACCAGCGGGAGCTCCTCGATTGGCGACGGCGCAAACGAGCCTACGAGCGTGAGCTGGCCGAGACGGTAGGATACCTGACGGACCGTCCGGTGATTTCCACGGACACCGAATCGCCTGCTGAAGGGCCGCAGCGGAAGGCCACATGATACGTTTCGAGTCGTCACGGGTTTACCACCCGAGGCCGCTCACTGGCGCTGCATGCAGTTATTGGATTAAAATATCGAATAAACTTTTTTCCCGAACGCTATAGTAGCAGGATATAGGAAACTGCGGCGGCGATGGTTTGGTTCGCTCTTCAGTCTTTTCATCAGCGGCATCGAGGCGCGCAATCCGGAGGCTTTGATGGAAGCGGCGCGCCAGGAATTCCGCGACAAGATGACGCAATACAACATGGCGCTGGCGCGCATGGCCGGCGTGGCGGAGCGCCTGAAGAGCCAGATCAAGACGAAGAGCGTGAAGGCACAGGATCTGGAACGCCGCATTCTGGCCAACCATCAGGCGGGCAACATGGATTTGGCTGGCAGCCTCGCGCGCGAACTTCAGGAACTGAAGGCGGACTTGACCACGGACACCCAGGAGCTGGCGGAGACGGAGGAAGCCTACCAGGGGAACCTGCGCCAGGCAAAGGTTGTCCAGAAGGAATTCGAGGATAAACTGCACCGTCTGGAAAAGCAGATCTCCCAGGTG
>JAFNAG010000588.1 GCA_017860135.1 Acidobacteriota bacterium | reverse complement strand
TCGAGGAATTGGGACGGGCCGTCCGGAGAAGTGCCCACATCTATGCCGAAATCGCCGGTTACGCAGCCGGGTCCGGCGCCTACCACATGGTGATGCCTCAGCCCGACGGCAAAGACGCCGCGCGGGTCATGTGGGGAGCCATTCGCGATTCCGGTCTCCGGCCGGAGGACATCGGCTACATCAACGCTCACGGGACATCTACGAGTGTCAACGACCTGGTCGAGACGCTTGCCATCAAGGAAGTGTTTGGCGAGCGTGCTCACCGGGTGCCGATTTCGTCGACCAAATCGATGATCGGACATACGATCGGCGCCGCTGGTGCGATAGAGGCGCTTGTCACCGCGATGGTTCTCGACCGGGGAATCATCCCGCCCACGATCAACTACCGGTGCAAAGATCCGAATTGCGATCTCGACTACGTGCCGAACGAGTCGAGGTGCGCCCGGGTGGAAGCAGCACTGTCGAATTCCTTCGGCTTCGGCAGCTGCAACGCCTGTCTCGTGCTGACAAAAGAGAGGGTGTAATGACTTACGAGGATGTTCGGCGGACGATCGCCGAAATCACCGCAGAAAAACTGGAAAAGGACGTCGCAAACATTCCGCCGGATGCGCGACTCCGCGAGGATCTGGGAGTCGATTCCCTGACGGCGGTCGAGATCGTCTGGGAAATCGAGGAGAAATTCGGGATGGAGCTTCCCCGCGAACTTGAAACATCCGTCCGCACGGTAAAGGACCTCGTCGACTTCGTCGCCGGAAAGGTGGCTGCCGGGGCGGCCAATGCGTCGACGTAGCCTCCGTCGCGACATTTGCCGGCAAAGGTTGTGATGCAGGGCAAGCCTGCAGATGCGGAAATCCAGCGATTCAAGATCTGAATCCGGCAACAGGACGGCCTGGAGAATGGTGCCTCGAGGCATGGCAGTTCTGGAGGAACGCCGGCCGGCAGCCTTGATCTCTGCCTCGACCTGCAGTTTCCCTGCCTGCCATCGTGTGCGTTCAAAGACGGAAGGTGTAGGCGAGCGAGACCGTCCCCCCGTCGAACGTGGAAAGGTCGTTGTGATCCGGTTTGATACAGCGCGGCCTCTTCCACACCGCCTGCGGCAGCCCGGGCGTTCGATCGCCACAGGCCGACCGATCATGGGCTGCTCTGAATGGAATGGCTGCAGAACCGGCTTGTTTCCGCCCGATTGCTATGCGCTCGACTTTTTCTTGATGAGCCGGTAGACAACGAGCACAATGATGGCTCCCACGATGGCGGCGATGAAGCCGGCCGACTCCCCTGTCTGGTACCAGCCGATGAATCGTCCCAGATAAGTCGAGATTACCGCGCCGGCGATTCCCAAGGCAGTCGTGATGAGGAAACCGCCTGGATCCTTCCCTGGCATGAGGAGCTTCGCAACAGCGCCGGCGACAAATCCGATAATGATAATCCAAAGCAGATTTAGCATTTAGCCTCCGAGAGTAGTAAGTGCTCTAATGCAGCCTGTTCATTGACTGATCCTGCGCTCAATCGGCCCCTCTGGGAATTCCGGCGGCGGACCGGACCACTGCCGGGGAAACGGAGCGCATCGCGTCGCAGGGCGTTGCGCTTCCCCGGCTGCTGGTGTTGTATAATGCCGATGCTGAAGGAAGACCGATTCTTGATACTCGCCCTCTGCCTGAAGGCCGGTGCGATCAGCAAACGCGCGGGCTTGAGGACCGACCCGGGCGCACCGATGAGTTGTCGGGAGGCACGGTCGGATCTCCGAGTCCATGGAGGAGCCCATGACAGACGCAGTCTCTCAAACGCGCACCTCATTCGTCGCCTGGCTGGCACGCCGGCTGAATCTCCGGTTTCCGGCCCTTTTTGCCATACTCGCAATCGTCACGGTCGCCGACGTACTCATTCCGGACTTCATACCCTTTGCGGACGAGATCGGCCTGGCCCTTCTGACGGCACTGATCGGATCGTGGAAAAAGCGAGCCGCGAAACCCGATGCCACGGTCCCACCGCAGGCCTGACAATTCTTTGCCTGCGCATGATGCGACCCGATCACCCCGATTGCGCCCGCCTCGCGATCTGCTGAAATCAATCAGGGATCTTTAGGACTTGCCCTGCCTTGATCATGTTCGGATCGCTCAACTGATCCTTGTTGGCCTCGAATATCTTCATGTACTTGTTGGCGTCGCTGTAGAACTGCTTCGCGACTTTCGAGAGCGTGTCTCCCGGCTGCACTTTGTATGTCCGGGGCTCCGGCGGCGGCGCTATGCTCGGATCCAGGCTGATGTCGCAGGTGAGGTCGGCAAACTTGGGGTCAACGCGCTTGATCTCCTGCCAGACCTGGTTCTTCAGATCCTGGTTCCCAGCCGAAGCCTTGATGAAGAGCTTGTTGTCCTGCACGTGCAGGTTGTGCATCTTGAAGCCCTTGCTGCCGAGCACCTTCAGGGCGGTGCCGTATTTACCCTTCAGTTCTTCGAAGCGATCCATAGTTCCTCCTGCTTGTTGCCGAAACATGAGTTGCCTGCCGCGTTACAGCGCCGCAGAGCTGCGATGCCCGGCAGGCTCATTTATTTCTGGAATAGCTTTGAGGCCATTCCCATGACGTCGTCAAGGACAGAGCCGTCACGGTTTGCGTCCAGGAACTGGCCCAGCATGCCCATCAGACCGCTGTCGGGCGCAACTGCTGACGCGGAGCTCCTGGCACTCGCGGTCTGGCGGCTGAGTGTCCCCATCGCCATCGCCGCGACCACCGGCAGCATTTTCTTCAGGATATCGACGCCAAGTCCGGTCTTTTCGGACGCCCGCTGGGCAACTGCCCGGCTGACATCCTTGCTGCCCAGAATGTGGCCCAAGATGCCGTTGCCGTCCTGGATCGCATCTTCGCGACCCAGAGTAGACGGGTCTTCCAGGTAACGCTGGTGGCCCCCTCCCGTCAATGCGCCCAGAAGGGATTCCAGGCCGCCCGGCGCCGAGGCATTGCGAGCCAGCCCCTGGCCGAGCGCCGGCAGGAGACTGGAGATGGCCGACACGGTCTGGTTTTCATCCAGTCCGAAATTCGCGCCCAGTTGGCGTACGGGACC
>JAFNAG010000201.1 GCA_017860135.1 Acidobacteriota bacterium | reverse complement strand
CGCGATCAACTCGGTTGCCGGCGGCGGGACCCTGATCTCGTTTCCGTCCCTGATCGCCTTTGGCGTCCCTCCGGTGCCCGCCAACGCCACCAACACGGCTGCGGTGTGCCCGGGGGCTCTCAGCAGCGCATACGCCTACCGTCACGATTTGCCCAAGGGGCACGGACTCCTGACCCTGCTGATTTTGCTCATCGGCGGGCTGCTCGGGGCCTGGGTGCTGGCCGCAACCCCGAACTGGCTGTTCGCCCGCATCGTTCCCTTTCTCGTGCTGTTCGCCACCATCCTGTTTGCCGCCCGGAAACAGTCGGCGCGCCGGATGGGCTTTGCTTCCGTCGAGGAAGCCCACACTTCTCTCGGAGCCCGAATCTGGGGCTTCTTCTTTCAGTTGTTCGTGGCGGCCTACGGCGGTTATTTCGGCGCGGGCATCGGGATCCTGATGCTGGCGTCGCTCGGCGTCATGGGCCTGCGCGACATTCACATGATGAACGCGCTCAAAACCATCCTGTCGACCCTGATCAACGGCATGGCCCTGATCTATTTCATCATCAAGGGGCTCATTGTCTGGCCGATTGCCCTGCTGATGGCGGCAGGCGCCATCCTCGGCGGCTATGCAGGCGCGCGCCTGGCGAAGCGCGTCAATCAAGGCTATCTGCAGGTGTTCATCGTAGCCGTGGGGCTTTTTGTTTCTGCCTGGCTGTTCTTCCGTTAGGGAATGGTGTTGAAAGTACGCGTCAAGTCTGATTACACTCGAGATGTTGCGAACTGCTGTTTTGGAGACTGCCATGAGAAGACGAGATTTCCTGTTCGTTTCCGCGGGATTGACCGGCGCGGCTGCACTGTCGTGCGGCACGCGGAACCCGGCCGCGGACGCGGCAGCCCCGGGCGCCGCGCTGCCCGAGCCGCTGCGCGCTCTGCGCCCCATGACCGACGGCATCGTTCCCATCGCCGATGACGAGCGCCGGTCGAGGATCGAGAAAGCGCAGCGCCTCATGAGTGAAAACCGGATCGGCGCCATCTTCATGGAGGGTGGATCCAGCCTCTTTTATTTTACCGGCGTGCGCTGGGGCAACAGCGAGCGGATGTTCGCCGCGGTCCTGCCCGCCAAAGGCGATCCGGTGTGGATCTGCCCGAAATTCGAGGAGGGCCGCGCACGCGAGTTGATCCGGTTCGGCACAGACGTGCGCACATGGGAGGAAGACGAAAGCCCGTACCGGGTCGTGGCCGGAATCTTCAAGGATCAAGGGATATCGTCCGGGCGCGTCGGATTCGAAGAGCGGGTGCGCTTCTTCCTCTTCGATGGCACGCGCAAGGAGGCCCCGGGCATTGAGTTCGTGAGCGCGGATCCGGTGACCGCCGGCTGCCGGATGATCAAATCCGAGGCGGAAATCGCGCTGATGCAGAAGGCTTTCGACATCACCATGGCTGCCTACAAGGCGGCCTTCGCCATGATGTCTGCCGGCATGACCCAGGCAGAATTCCGAGGGAACACCGCATCCGCATTCCAAGCGCTCGGGATCGAAGGATCTGCCGGGGCCCAGTTCGGCGTGTACAGTTCCTTTCCGCACGGCAGCATCCAGCCGCAGAAACTCAAGGAAGGGGATATCGTGCTCGTCGATGGCGGCTGCGCGGTGGAGGGATACCGGTCCGACGTGACACGCACGACGGTTTTCGGCAAGCCGACGCAGCGGCAGATCGACATCTGGGAACTCGAAAAGAAAGCGCAGGCCGCCGCCCTGGCGGCCGTCCGGATCGGAGTGCCCTGCGAGGACGTCGACGCCGCGGCGCGCAAGGTCATCACCGATGCGGGGCTCGGACCCGGCTACAAGGTGCCAGGACTGCCCCACCGCACAGGCCACGGAATCGGCCTCGATGGGCACGAGTGGACCAACCTGGTGCGCGGCAACAAGATCCCGCTGCAGGCCGGCATGTGCTTCAGCAACGAACCGATGATCGTCCTTCCCGGCGAGTTCGGCTGCCGCATAGAGGACTGCTTCCACGTGACCGACCAGGGCGGCAAACCGTTCACCCCGCCCAGCCCCGCAATCGACCGGCCGGTCGCGTAGCAGGCGCGGGCGCAAAGAAAGCGGGCCAGCCCCGGCGTTCTGCGTCTGCGGAGATTTGCCCTCAGAAGCAGCCACGAGGGGCACGAATTTAGGCCAGGAACGGCGCCGCGCAAAACGCTCTTTCCTTTCCGGTTCCGCGCTCCTTCGTGCCCCTGGTGGAAAACGCCCGTAATATGCTCCGGCTTCTCTGGAGGCCTGTCCTTGAAGCAAGACACGAATCTGATCCGGGCTGTGGGCAGGTGGGATTTGATCGCCCTGGCCATCAACGGAGTGATCGGGACCGCGATTTTCGGCCTCCCGGCAAGCATCGCTGCGCTAACCGGACCCTGGAGCCCTGTCGCCTGCCTGGTTTCCGGCGTGTTCGTAATGTTGATCGTGCTGTGTTTCGCAGAGGCGGCAACCCTGTTCGAGGGAACCGGCGGGCCTTATCTCTATGCGCGAGAAGCATTCGGAAATATGTTGGGACTGGCCGGCGGCTGGATGATGTGGCTGACCAGGGCGACGGCGTTTGCCGCGAATTCCAACCTCATGGTTTCGTTTGTCGCCTACTTCATGCCGCAAGCAGGCCATGGCCTCCCCCGGGCGGCATTCCTTGTCGGAGTCACCGCCGCGCTCACCTGGATCAACTACTGCGGCGTACGCCGGGGCGCTCTGCTGGGCGACATCCTCGCCATTGCAAAACTCGTGCCGATCATTGCATTCGTCGTCATCGGCATGTTCTTCGTCCGGCCGGAGCTGTTCCAGGGCGGCTTCCCCGTCTCGAAGGCCGCATTTTCGCAGGCGGTTTTGCTGTACGGCTATGCCTACAGCGGTTTCGAGTTTGCCGCGATCCCCGCGGGTGAAGCCAGGTCGCCGAAGCGTGATCTTCCGGTTGCCATGATCTCCGCCCTGCTGATCGCGGCAGTCCTTTACGTCGGGGTTCAGTTCGTCTGTGTGGGGACGCTTCCGGGTCTTTCCGACTCTCAGACCGCCGTCGCGGATGCGAGCGCGCAGTTCCTGGGCCCGGTGGGAGGGATGTTGATCGCGCTGGCCGCCCTGGTTTCGATTTCGGGCAATCTCAGCGGAATTACCCTGGTTGCGCCGCGGTTGACGTATGCGCTCGCGGCGGATGGCCTGCTCCCCTCCTGGCTCGCCGCGGTTCACGGCAAGTACCGGACTCCGCACGTTTCGATCCTGCTCTTCGCCGGGCTCACGCTCGCGTTGGCTTTGAGCGGCAGCTTCGTCACCATGCTCAGGATCAGCGCCGTGGCCAGGATTGTCCCATACGTGCTCACCTGCCTGGCGGTGCCGGTCCTGCGCAGGAAATTCCCCGAGGAGCGGGAGCGCTTCCGGCTGAAGGGCGGGCCCGTCGTCCCGGTGCTCGCCGTCGTGCTCTGCGTCTGGCTTCTGACCCAAAGCCCGGCCGGCGATCTCCTCGCCGCGGGAGCGGCACTCGCATCGGGATTTCTGTTTTACGGCGCCACCCGCCTGAAACTCGGGGGCAGGCACTAGGGGGGCTCCAGGGGATCGTTTGCCAGCAGCGCTGCCCGCAAAATGCGGACGCCGGCCCCTTTCGATCGAAACGGGGCAATGACTCCATTTGTTTCAATTGCCGGACGGACTGGAAAAGTTACTTAAACTGCGTTAATAAATAGCGGGTCCCGGTCCCGTATGGGGGACCAGGACCATCAATAATGTCGATGTAACGGAGGAGCAAGACAGTGGTATCGGACTCAAAGAGCAAGAGCATTTTCATCAAGGCCCCTGTTTCCAAGGTGTTTTCATTTGTTGCCAACCTTGCCAACTGGCCGCGCTGGGCGGTGAACAACGTGGTGGCGGTAAAGCCCGGCTCCTCGGAGTGGTGGGCCATGGAGACGCGGACCGGCCTGGGGCGCATCCGGATCAAACCGGACGAGCCCGCAGGCGTGCTGGACTGTGACCTTGTGTCCGGAGGCATTCAATGGTCGGTGAGTGTGCGGGTAACTGCCAATGGTGAAGGCACCGACTTCAGCCTTACATATACATCGCCCGGCTCGGCATCCCGGGAAGCGATTGAAAAGCAGGTTGCGTCGGCCGACAAAGAACTTGCGCGTCTGAAGGATCTGATGGAATCCTGAGAATGGCGTGGGAGTGGGCGCGCCCGCTGTTGTGCTGTGAGGTGGAATTGAGAAGGGCCACGAGTTTCACGAAATTACGAACGGTGCCGTTCGTGAAATTCGTGGCGGAGGTATTTGGGAATCCATGGAGGTTGTTATGTCGCGATCGTCCAGGCGTCTCCGGTTTTTAGCGCACGCGCTGTTGATTCTGGCCGCAATCGTTCCTGCCTGGGGCGCCCAGTCTGAAGCGCCTCATGCCGCGCGGCGTGCGGCCGTGATTGCGAAGATCGACGGCGGCGTGGCCATCATCCCGTCGCAACTGGCCAATCCCCGCGGTATCCAGGACAGCAAGGATTTCTATTACCTGACCGGGGCCGCGCAGCCGGAGGCGGTGCTGGTGCTGGCCGGCGACGCGGAGAAGAGGGAGATCCTGTTCAATCGCGCCGGCAAGTGGGCCGGTGAAGGGAGTCCGGGCTCGCTCGAGGTTCGCGCCATGACCGAACTGCGCTCGTTTCTGCCGAGAGCCATCCGCGACAAGAAAGCCTACGTTTCGTTTCCGGGTCTGGACGGCACCCTGGAGGCGCTCGGCGGGTCGGCGGCGATTTCCGGGGCCGCGGCCATCCTCCCGATCGATCCGATACTCTCCGAACTGCGGATGATCAAGTCCCCCGACGAGATCCAGACGCTCCAGAAGGCTGTCGACATCACGGCCGAGGCATTTGTCGAAGTGCTCAAGGCCGCGCAGCCCGGGATGACGGAAAAGGACATCGACGCGATCATCCAGTTCACCAACCAGCGCCACCAGGCCACCTCGTCATTTACCCAGGTCGCTTCGGGGCCGAACTCGGTGAATATTCATTTCGGGTCCACGCCGCGGGTCCTGCAGGCCGGCGATGTCATCGTCTTCGACCTGGGGGCGTGGTTCGAGAAAAACACCTCCGACATCAGCCGAACGATCCCGGTTTCAGGGAAGTTCACACCGGAACAGGCTGAAATCTATGAGCTCGTGCTCAGCGCCCAGAAGGAAGCCATCCGCCTCATGACACCGGGGACAACGGCCATCAAGCCGCAGGAGGCCGCCGAGAAGGTTCTGCTGGAAGGGTTGGGCAAACTCGGACTGGTCACCGACCCCGCCTCGCCGTGGCAGCGTCGGTTGTACATCCAGCACGGCTTCGGCCACGGCATCGGTCTCGACGTCCACGATGTCTGGAGTTGGTGGTCGCCAAAGATGCGCACCGAAACCCTCAAGCCGGGCATGGTGCTGACGATGGAGCCGGGCCTCTATTTTCCGGCCGGCCGCCTCGAACAGGTCCCCTCCATGTTCAAGGCTCAGGCATCGGAGGAAGAGTTGAAGGCATTCGTGGCCAGGGTGGGTCCCGTGTATGCGAAATACGCAGGCATAGGATGCCGGATCGAGGACGATGTCCTGATCACGGAAACCGGCAACCGGGTGCTTTCGACCGCCGCGCCCAAGGAAATCGCCGACATCGAAAGAATGATGAAGGAACCCAGCCCCTTCAATCAGATCATCAAATAGTTCATTGACTGAAGGGCATCCTCCCTGGGGCCGCAGGCGAAAGAACGGCGAGCGCGGGCTTCAGATCTCCATACCTTTCCATACTTGTATGTTCTCTCGATTTAAAGCGCACGGGCTGAAGCCCGTGCTCACTGTCGAATTCAATGGGGGCGCGATCGGGTTCTTTTTTTGACTTCGCCGGACCGGCGATACAATCCAGCACCACATTCCACCTCGGATCTTCGCGGATGCCTGCGAAATCCGGATCGCGCGGATATTGATGGGAATCACCGCTTTTGCTGGAGTAGCCTGCGCGGGTCTCCACCCTCCGGAAGGACGGCGCCCATGCCATGAAATGACCGGGTGATCCGCCAGTGGTTTCTGCCGCAGGCTCTCGAGAGGCCCGGCGGGGGGACGATAGAAGATCTTGCGCGATCCCTGCCGCCGGACTAGGCGTGTCATTCCCGCAAGGTCCGGCGTGACCTCCAGGCCCTGGAGGCGCGCTTCCCGATTTACACTGACCGCGTCGCCGGCTGGGGTCCGCTGGAAGCTCGTCGAAGGATTCAACCACGTGCCTTCAATCCAATTCTCGGCCACGGAGCTGATGGCGCTGGTCTTCACGCGCGACCTTGCGCGGCAGTTGGAGGGGACGCCGATCCCCGACGCCGGCACCGGGTCATCCGAGCATGTCGCGCGCGTGCCTGGTGTCATCGAGGAATGTCAGGTCACGCGCCGGCCCGTTTATGTGGATTGCTATGGGGGTCACGGCAGGACCGGCATGATCGTCGGCTGTTATCTGACGCGGCAGGGACTTGGTGGCCAGGATGCGCTCGACCGCGTCCGACTCCTTCATCGGGAGACCTTGAAGCTGCCATACCCGTCGCCGGAAACCTCCGGCCGGGGAAAGCCGGGTTATTTTCGCGTCTTGAACCGGACGACAACCGGGTATAGCGGGATACCTTCCCGGCTGACAAAACCGGCTGTGCCTTCGCTGTTCAGGCCGAAGGTGTATTCCCAATCGGGCTTGAGCGTCTTGACGGGAATCGTGAGTACCCGGCAGTCCTTATCGTAGGCTAGTTCGCCGCCCTTTCCCGGAAAGTGATCCATGTCGCCGAGGAGCATCAACGCCCAGCTCTTGTCCCGCATGGGCCGGTCGAAGGTGATGACGATCGTTTTGAGATTCGGGTCGACATCCGTCGCGCCGTCGGGCGGCACGACGGACACGATCTTCGGACCCTTCTCCTGCCATTGCTGCAGGCGCCTGGCCCTTTTCTCTTTCACCTCCGCCGTCAGGGCTTCAAGGTTTTTGGCATAATCATTGAAATAGGTGATGATCCTGGGGAAAAACGCGACGAGGTCCGGATATGCGCGGGGCCGGGCATCATATTGGCCCAGGAGACCGGCCAGCCCGCCGACCCAGGTGAAGCTCCGTCCCTCTTCATACTCCGCTGCGCGGGTCATGGCCGCCTGACCTTGGTATGCCAGGGTGTAGCGCAGCGCGCAAGCCCTGTCCAGGGATTCGTAGAGCAGGGTCTTCCAGTTGCCGTAGGCCTGCCGCTTCATTTCTTCAGAGACGACGTTGAATAGCTTTTCGGCGGCCGGCTTCAGCTCCTCCGCGAAACGGTCGACGAGAGGATTGGTGTAGGAATGATTGAATTCATGGATGATGGTCGAGATCATGCCGGGTTCGAATTCCGGGTCCCCTTGCGCATCAACCCGCCACACACCCAGGATCGAGTAGATGTTGCTCCGGCCGTCCGCCCGGTCCAAGTGGACGCCATAAGAGCCCCCTCCGTTGCTCATTCCCAGTACGACGTGGAAGACCAAGTTCTGGTTCTCTCCGTAGAAGTCATCGTACCACTCGAGGTGCGCTTCTTTGGCCAGAAGCTGCTGCAGCCTCTCCGCCGATTGCGTGTATATGTGCTGGTGCGCGTTAAAAAAGCCTCCGAAGTCGGAGGCTGCCACGAACTTCCGTGCCAGGGCCAGGAACTCGCGGGCTGAAGCCGGCGTCCATCGGCGATCGAGTGAGGCGGGCCGCGGCTCGAACGGAACCGCCTCCTTCAACTCACGCGCATCCGCGATGTGAACAGCCATTCCCATCACGGCGTCGTAGCTCACACCCTGAGTCGCTCGCAGCCTGGCGGCCAGTTTGACGACGGGATCGTCCTTGAACCCCGCGAAATGCCGGTCGATATCCTGAATGTAACCCGGGACTCTGCCCTGGCTGTATTCGGGATTCCCCGCCAGTCGGAAGATGATCGACATCAGTTCCACTCGGGGATCCACCGTGACCGAGACCTGCGGTGCCGGAGCGGTTTGTCCTGCCAGTGCCTCGAACCCGAAGAAACAAACCACCGACAGCAGAACTGCCGGGACAACTCGTCCTTGTCTCATAGCCGGCCTCCATCTTGTGAGACGATGCAAAACCACCAGCCCGCCGGGGCAGCCTTTCCTGTGATCCCGCCGTCATTGTGGTCCCAAAGCGACAGATTACCAAGCGATTAGATGCTCCCGAGCGTCAATTAGTCGGGTATCTGATCGCAGGCTGAGGTGCAAGTGGGTGCGGCCTGAAGGACCGTGAGCGCGGGCTTCAGCCCGCGCGCTCCAGACCTCTTCATTTCAACATCCTCGAGACTTTTTTCACTCCACCGCCGCCGTTTTCCTCTGCTCCGCCCTGCATTTCGCCCCTCCCTGGGACCGCGGGTGTCTCGCCCAATGATGCATGGTCATTCGCTTCTTGATTTTTGATTCCAAATCCGGTTTGG
>JAFNAG010000587.1 GCA_017860135.1 Acidobacteriota bacterium | reverse complement strand
ACCGGCGGCGTGCCGGCGACTTCCTTGAAACCGGCCGGACGCTGTGTTACCCTTTGCCCAAATTTGTATTAGGGAGAGGTGGCGATTGGTGAGTCCGGCGATCATCGCACCCTCGATCCTGTCGGCGGATTTTGCCCGTTTGGCCGATGAGATCGGGAGCGTCGAGAAGGGGGGGGCAGATCTTCTTCACCTGGATATCATGGACGGGCATTTTGTCCCCAACATCACCATCGGCCCGCCGGTTGTGGCTTCCATCCGCAAGTGCACGACTCTTCCCCTGGATGCGCATCTGATGATCGAGGACCCGGCACGCTACGTTGACGAGTTGATCCGGGCCGGCGTGAACTGGATTTCGGTCCACGTGGAAGCGGATCACCATCTGCACCGAACGATCCAACACATACAGAGTCAGGGAGTTCGAGCGGGAGTAGCGCTGAATCCCGCCACCCCGATCCACGCGTTGGAGGAAGTGCTTCCCAACCTGGATTTCGTCCTGGTTATGAGTGTGAATCCGGGATTCGGCGGGCAGCAGTTCATTCCCTCCACACTGCAAAAAATCCGGAAACTTAGGGAAGAGATTACGTCTAATAGGTATCGAGCCAGGATCGAGATAGATGGCGGTGTCGACACCGGGAATCTGGCTGAGTTGCTCGCAGCCGGAGCCGACATGATCGTAGCGGGATCCGCCGTTTTCAAGTCCAGGACGAGCCCGTGTGAAGCCGTGCAGGAGATGAAGGAGATCGCGCGGTTTCAGACGGCAGCGACGGAACGATTATAGCCCCGGGAACAGGGAGTTCCCCGGCTACGGAGGCAGGAGATGCAACGCTATCTGAAGTTTGTACTTACAATCACGACTCTGGCAGGGCTTATCGCCGGAGTGTCGGGTTGCGGCGGCTCCAAGGGCGCAAAGCTGCAGAGTAGCGTGATCCCCCCTGACAAAACCCTGTTTCAGAACGGGCAGGAATTCCTTGACAAGAGCCAGTACATCAACGCCCGGCTGGCGTTTCAAACGCTGATCCGGACCTACCCCGGCAGCGAGTTTGAGGCGGAAGCATACCTGGCAACCGGAGATTCCTTCTACCAGGAAGGGGGGACGGAGAACCTCCTGATGGCGGAGGATCAATACCGCAATTTCATCATATTTTTTCCCACGCACCTGAAAGCCCCGGATGCACAGATGAAGATCATCTCCATCCTCATGCGCCAGATGAATTCGCCTGACCGCGACCAGGGCTACGCCCGCAGGGCGGAGGTCGAGATTGAAAAATACCTCATGCTGTTCCCGGACAACGATTACACACCGATCGTCAAGCAGTGGCGCGACCAGGTGGTGCGGGAAAGCCTTGCCATGTCGGATTTCGGCATCGGCGAGTTTTATGCGGGCAGGGGAAACCCGTGGGGCGCCGTTTCGCGCTTCGAGGAGATCATCGAGAAATACCCGCAATTTTCCAGGATGGACGAGGCGTACTTCAGGGCTGCGCAGACGCTGGAATTGATGCAGGCCCCCGAAATGGTCGAAAAGGCGGCCGCATATCTGAACCGCATTGTCGAAGGATATCCCTTCAGCAGGTATTACGAAGATGCCAAGGCCGAGCTTACCCGTCTGGGAAAACCCATCCCCGAGGTCAACACTGCGCTGGCGGCGCAGCACGAATCCTACCTCAAGAAGCCGGAACCGTTCAATCCGCTCCAGCCCCTGATCAGCTTCGCCGAGGCCATCGGCTTCAAAGGTCCCCCCGACCGTTTCAAGGAAGCGCAAAGGACGGTTGCTGAAACCAGAGCCCAGGCGGAAGCCGCAGCGGCCCAACCACCGTTGCCTGCGGGCGCGAAGCCGGGTGATGTGCTGATCAATGCGACGATCGAAAAGGGCCCGGACGGAAAAGCGGTAGTCAAACCTAACGGAACCCTGCCGGCGACCGATAAGAAAGACGAAAAGAAGCAGGATGATCCGAAGAAAACGAAGAAATAGCATCCATCGGTCGAAGCCCTGAAATGCAGACAAAGCTCCTCCTCGCAGATGACAGTGTCACCATACAAAAAGTCGTCGGCCTGACCTTCGCAGGGGAAGATGTCCAGATAGTGTCGGTGGCCGACGGGGATGCCGCGATCGAAAAGGCGCGCGCGTTCAGGCCGGATGTGGTTCTCGCGGACGTTTTCATGCCGGGCCGGAATGGCTATGAAGTCTGCGCCACGATGAAGTCGGATCCCGAGCTGGCTGCAATCCCGGTGGTGCTTCTGGTGGGGACGTTCGAGCCGTTCGACGAAATCGAGGCGGCGCGCGTCAAGTGTGACGCCTATCTGACCAAGCCCTTCGACACTGCGGAACTGATAGGGATTGTCCGCTCGCTGGCCAGGCGCGGCGGTGCAGGGAAGCCGGCCGTGGCAAAGACACAGGCTGCGGGCTCCGAACCGCCGCTTGTCACCGACCGCACCCGCGAGTCGTTCCTGGGCGCCGGCAGAATCCTGGATGTGTTTGATTTCCCGATTCCGCAACCCGCTGCCGTCCGGACGGGGCCGGTTGTGGAGACCCCGCTTGTGGAAGCGACCGCGGCGCCGGAAGCTGTTCCGGAGCCCGAGGAAGAGGCCGCTCCGGCGGCGGCGAGCCAGGTCATCCCTTTCCCGGGGACGCGGCCCGGCGGCGCGCAGGAATCGGCGCCTGCCGCGCTCAGCGAGGATGTGATCGATCAGATCGTCGAGAAGGTGGTGCGGCGCATGTCACAGGACATCGTGCGCGAGATCGCCTGGGAAGTAGTCCCGGAGCTATCCGAAAGCATGATCCGCCAGTTCCTCAACGAATTGAAGCTCCCCGACAAGAAATAACCCGCATCGTAAAAAGCCTTGCCACAGATTGCACAGATTTCATAGCGCGGCCGATGGCCGCAACTAGGCAGAGCGACGACTCCTGGAAATGGCACAATCGGTATCAGGATCGCAATCGCTATCGGGATCGATTTCGGCACAATCGCGCTGCCGGCATCAATACAGAGGCGTCCGATTATGCACAATTTTCGATAGCGATTGCGACTGCGATTGCGATCCCGATGCCGATACCGACCCCG
>JAFNAG010000586.1 GCA_017860135.1 Acidobacteriota bacterium | reverse complement strand
TCATAAAGGGTATGATGATCGGCGGCTTCGCTCTCATCGCCGTTCCGGCCGAATATGGGGTGACGGGCGTGCAGACCTTCATCGTCAACCACGATGGCATCGTCTACCAGAGGGATCTCGGGCCGGATTCGGTGAACATCGCCAAGAAGATCGAACGCTACAACCCCGACAAGACTTGGCGCCGCACAGACGATGAGTGGGCCCCGGGTGATTTCCAGACCATGAAGTGAGAGCATGTCCCTCCCGCAAATTCGATGCGGGCGGGACTTGACACGGAAAGGCAGGGCGCTTGCGGCTGCTGCGGACACCGGATCGTGTTTCCACCCCGAGAAGTGACCTGGATCTTTCGCCACTTCGATCTCCCGGGCACAAAAATCGGGAGGCTGGACACCTGTCAACCGACGGCTGCCGCGGCGAACGTCTTCGTTGGCCTATTCGCCATGCCCGGACGAGACAAACTCTCTGCGGGCGCCCCCGATTGTCTGAATCGCAGGATTACAGCAGGTAAACCTGCTTGAAGCGGAGTCAACAGGCTATAATCCCGTTCACGGCGGGCGCGCCGATCTCTAGCTCATAACATCTGAAGCATAAAAGAAAAAGACAGGAGAACCGACCATGAAGGAACAGGGCAAGACCTATGCGAATCGAAACCTGGCAGCGCACGGGATAAGAAACGCAAATACCGTGTGGTGGAATCTGTCGACGCCGGCACTCTATGAACACGCCCTTCAGCGCCGCGAAGGGCTCCTGGCGCACCTCGGTTCCCTGGTGGTGCGCACCGGCCAGTACACGGGGCGCTCTCCGAACGACCGCTATGTGGTGCAGGAACCATCAAGCCGGGACAAGGTCTGGTGGGGCAAGGCAAACCTTCCGTTTGAGATTGAGCGCTATGATGCATTACGTTCCCGCCTCACCGCCTACCTTCAGGGCAAGGACCTGTACATCCAGGACTGCTATGTCGGAGCGGATCCCGAGTATCGGCTGCCGATTCGAGTGATCAACGAGCTGGCCTGGCACAATAACTTTGCCCGCAACATGTTCATCCAGGCCCGGGACGAAAATGAGCTCGAGAATCATCGGCCCGAGTTCACCGTCATTGACGCTCCGGGATTTAATGCCAGCCCGGAAGAAGACGGCACGCGCTCGGAGGCATTCATTCTGCTGCATTACGGCCGCAAGGAAGTGATCATCGGAGGTACGGCCTATGCGGGCGAAATGAAAAAATCCATGTTCACCGTGATGAACTATCTCCTGCCGCCCAGGGGCGTGCTTTCCATGCACTGCTCGGCGAACTTTGGCAAGGACGAGAACGACGTCGCGATATTTTTCGGCCTCTCGGGTACCGGCAAAACCACACTCTCGGCGGATCCGCATCGCACCCTGATAGGCGACGACGAGCACGGATGGAGCGATCAGGGAGTCTTCAACTTCGAGGGTGGATGTTACGCCAAAGTGATCGGACTCTCGCCGGAAGGCGAGCCGGAGATCTACGCCACGACGAGAAATTTCGGAACGATCCTCGAGAATGTGGCCATGGACTCCGAAAACCGGCGCCTGGATCTGGACAGCAGCGCCTTTACGGAAAACACCCGTTCGTCCTATCCGATATCCCACATCCCCAACGCATCGCGCACCGGAAGAGCCGGGCATCCGCGGACCGTGGTAATGCTTACGGCCGACGCCTTCGGAGTGCTGCCGCCTGTGGCACGATTGACGCCGGACCAGGCCATGTACCACTTCCTGTCCGGCTACACCGCAAAAGTAGCGGGCACCGAGCGGGGCATCAAGGAACCGCAGGCGACATTCAGCGCCTGCTTCGGCGCTCCCTTCATGGCCCTGAATCCCGTGGTCTACGCCGGACTGCTCGGGGAAAAGATCTCCCGGCACAATGTCCAGGTCTGGCTGGTCAACACCGGATGGAGCGCCGGACCCTATGGTGTGGGGCAGCGGATCCGGCTGGCCTATACGCGCGCCATGCTGCGTGCGGCACTGGACGGCGCGCTCGGCCAGGTCCCCATGCGGAGAGATCCCCTGTTCGGCCTGAATGTGCCCCGGACTTGCCCGGAGGTTCCGGAGGAGGTGCTGGATCCGAGGCGCACCTGGAAGGACGGGGCTGCCTATGATGAGCAGGCCCGAAAGCTCGCGGGCATGTTTGCGGAGAATTTCAAGCAGTTTGCCGGCGACGTCTCCGCCGCGGTACGCGATTCCGGGCCCGCCTCATGATGGACCGGACACAGCGGACACATCGAACGGCGCTGCAAGGATGGGAGGACTGCTGACTTGGTTCACGACCTGCTGAGCAACACCACTGCGGCGCTCTTCGTGGCGATCACCGGGGGGCTCCTGCTGGGCCGGATCAAGCTGGCCGGCCTCTCTCTCGGTGCCTCGGGCGTCATTTTCGCCGCCCTGTTGCTCGGTCATCTCGGCTATAGCATCCCCGCCGGAGTCGGGCCCCTGGGAGCGGTGGTCTTCATTTACTGCGTGGGGCTGCGCGCCGGGCCCGGATTCTTTCGCGGATTCGTGCGACAGGGCCGGAAGATGGCCATGCTCGCCGCTCTCGTAATTCTCCTCGCCGCGGCCACCGCCGCGATCGTCGCCCGGCTCATGCACCTGCCGGTGGACCTGGCGGCCGGCATGTTCGCCGGGGCCCTGACGAGCACGCCCGGCCTCGCAGCCGCACTGGAGCGCCTGCCGGCGAATTCGGACGCTCCCGTGGCTTACGGCGTCAGCTATGTCATCGGCCTTTTGGCCGTCGTCGTGTTCGTGCAGCTGCTGCCGCGCCTGCTTCGGCAGGACCTGGAGCAGCTTGGGCGAAGTCCTGAGGCGGAAGATCAGGCGGAAAGCCAGATCGTCCATAGGTTGGTCGAGGTCGCGAATCCCGCGATCACAGGCAAGAAATTGGGGGATCTGCTGATCATAGGTGAGTCCAGCTGCCAGGTGGCTCGGGTGCTGCGGGGAAACCGCCTCGTGCCCATCACCTCCGATCTGACGCTTCAGGGCGGAGAGCACCTGCTTCTGGTCGGGAAGGAAGCCCGCCTGGCCACCCTCATCCCACTGCTCGG
>JAFNAG010000585.1 GCA_017860135.1 Acidobacteriota bacterium | reverse complement strand
TTCGTCACACTGGATGCGATGCCACTCACACCCAATGGAAAAGTGAACCGACGGGCGCTTCCCGCGCCGGAACCGTTGCGGCCAGAATTGGGAAAAAGCTATGTCCCGCCGCGTACTGCCGTAGAGGAGAATCTGGCAGCAATATGGGCGGATGTGCTCGGTTTGGAACGGGTCGGCATCCACGACAGCTTTTTCGAGCTCGGCGGGCATTCCCTCCGGGCTACCCAGGTGATCTCCCAGGTGCGGCGTGTCTTCCAGATTGACCTCCCGCTGCGCCGCCTGTTCGAATCGCCCACCGTCGCAGGCCTGGCCGGGCACGTTCAGTCCGCTTTGGGTATGGACCCGCAGACGTACGCACCGATACTGGCACCGACGACAAGAGAGGCGAATCTTCCCCTCTCATTTGCACAGCAGCGGCTGTGGTTTCTGGACCGATGGAATCCCGGCAGCCCCGTTTACAACATCCCCATAGTCCTCCGCTTGACCGGTTCACTGAACCTTGATGTCCTGCAGCAAAGCCTCACGGAGATCCTCCGCCGCCATGAGGCACTGCGCACAACTTTTGCCGAAGAACAGGGTCAGGCCGTGCAGCGCATCGCTGCCGAGGTAGCCCTGAAAGTAACCGTGATCGACCTCGAACACCTGCCCGAGGAAGAACGCAAAACCGAGGCCGGACGCCTCACACTCGAAGAATCCAGACATCCCTTTGATCTGTTCCTCGGCCCCTTGTTCCGGGCAACGGTTTTGCGCCTGGGCGATCAGCAATACGTGCTCGTTCTGGTAATGCACCATATCGTCACCGACGGTTGGTCTCTCGGAGTGTTTTATCGAGAGCTCGCCATCCTGTACCAAGCCTTCTTGAAGGGAGAAGCATCACCCCTGCCCCCTCTCCCCATCCAGTATGCCGACTTTGCAATCTGGCAGCGCCAGTGGCTGAAAGGAGAGGTGTTGGAACGGGAGATCGGATACTGGAAGGAGCAGCTTGACGGATTAGCGGTGCTGGAGCTCCCCACCGACCGGCCGCGCCCGCCAATGCTGACCTACCAGGGAACCCGCCAGAACTTCACGCTGCCACCATCGCTCACCCAGGCCCTCAAAAACCTGAGCCGCCGCGAAGGAGTCACTCTCTTCATGACCCTACTGGCTGCCTTCCAGACCCAGCTCCACCGCTACAGCGGCCAGGAAGACATCGCCGTCGGCTCCCCCATCGCCAACCGCAGCCGTGAGGAACTTGAGCCCCTGATCGGGTTCTTCGTCAACACCCTGGTGTTGCGGACCAAACTGGACGGTAACCCCAGCTTCCGGGAACTGTTGGCTCGCGTCCGCGAAGTGGCCTTGAACGCATATGCCCACCAGAATCTGCCCTTCGAAAAATTAGTGGAGGAACTCAAACCCGAACGAGATCCCAGCCGCAGCCCCTTGTTCCAGGTAATGATGGTGCTGCAGAATACTACCAACCCTACCCTGGAGTTGCCGGGACTTGGAGTGGAGCCGCTCTTCGGAGAAACGGAGACTGCAAAGTTCGACTTAACGCTGTTCTTGACGGAAGAGAGGGGAGGGCTAGAGGGTTGCTTCGAGTACAACACGGACCTTTTCGATGGAACCACGATTGAGCGCATGATCGGCCATTTCCAGACCCTGCTGGAAGCCATCGCCGCTAATCCGGATGCGCCCATCTCGGAACTCTCGCTCCTGACCGAGACGGAACGGCACCAGCTCCTGATCGAATGGAACGACACAACCACCGACTATCCCAGAGAAGCGTGTGTCCACCATTTGTTCGAAGCCCAGGTCGAGCAGACCCCCGATGCCGTCGCCGTTGTGTTCCAAGATCAGCAGCTCACCTATCGCGAGCTCAACACCCAAGCTAATCAACTGGCGCATTACCTGAGAAAGCATGGCGTCGGCCCCGAAGTCCTTGTCGGTATCTGCATGGAGCGATCGCTGGACATGATCGTGGGGCTGTTGGGGATTCTCAAGGCAGGGGGAGCTTACGTCCCCTTGGATGCCGATTACCCCGAGGAACGACTGTTATTCATGATTCAGGACACCGGGATGCGGCTTCTCCTGACACAGCACCGGCTGGCGCCAATCTTCAGCGCTGCCACTGTGGAGATGTTTTGTCTGGACACTGACTGCAATAAGATCGCAGCTGAAAGCGACCAGAACCCGCTCAGTGGCGCCAGAACCGAAAACCTGGCCTATGTGATGTACACCTCCGGTTCGACCGGAACACCCAAAGGAGTGGAGGTCCTCCATAGGAGCATTGTGCGCCTGGTAATGAACACCGGCTATGCAAGGTTTCACTCCGATGAAGCATATCTTCAGCTGGCAACAGTCTCCTTTGATGCATCAACCTTCGAAATCTGGGCGCCCCTGCTGCACGGTGCCTCGTGTGTCGTTTATCCCCCAGGCATGCCAAGTCCCGAGCAACTGGGAGAGGTGATTCGCGAGCACCGCATCAGCACGCTGTGGCTTACAGCCTCCCTGTTCAATACAATTCTCAATGAAGCACCGGAGACCTTGCAGGGAGTGTCCCAGCTGCTGATTGGCGGCGAACAACTATCGACGCCTCACGTGCGGCGGGCGCAAGAAGAACTCGGCGGCACACAGATCATCAATGGCTACGGGCCAACCGAAAGTACAACCTTCACCTGCACCTATGCGATTCCCAAGGAAGTCGCTCCGGATGCGATCCTGCCGATCGGCCGGCCAATTGCCAATACGCGGGTTTACATTCTGGACCACAACCTGAAGCCATTGCCTATCGGAATCCCCGGAGAGCTCTATATCGGAGGAGATGGCCTGGCGCGAGGCTATTTGAATCGCTCCGAGCTTACAGCCGAAAAGTTCATCTCTGACCCCTTTAGCACCGAAACCGGCGCGCGCCTCTACAAAACCGGAGACCTCGCCCGGTACCGACCCGACGGCAATATCGATTTCCTGGGCCGCATCGACCATCAGGTCAAAATCCGCGGCTTCCGCATCGAGCTCGGGGAAATCGAAACCGTCCTCGGACAACATCCCGGCATCGCTGAGACAGCCGTTGTAGTGCATGAGGACACGCCCGG
>JAFNAG010000584.1 GCA_017860135.1 Acidobacteriota bacterium | reverse complement strand
TCGGGATTTGCTTCCACGATAACTCTGAGGAATTTCAGATCGAGAGCCTTCCCCAGCCACAGCAACGCATTTTCCCGCTGACCGGTGTCTTCATAGACCTGGACAGCCCGATAACACACAGTTGCATTGGCAGGAGCCAGAGCGACGGCCTGCTCGATCATTTCGACAGCTTTGGCGCGATCGCCCAGCGAAGCGTAGTAGGTTGCGAGCCGCGACAAAACCGTTGGGTCCCGGGGATTATGGGTGAGTCTCTCCTCCGCCCTGGCGACGGCGCGGCGGAACTCGATCGCCGCCTGGTTTTTCTTGTCCGGCATTCTGGAATACGCGGTGGCCAGATTGCCGATGACCACGTAGTCGTCCGGGCTGAATTCCAGGGCCTTCTGGAAAGTCTGTGCCGCCTCCGCGTTCCGTCCTGCGGCCAGGTAGGCGGTGCCGAGGTTGCTTCGGGCTCCAGAGTTTTCGGGTGAGAGCGAGAGCGCGTGCTGGAAGTCCGAGATCGCTTCCGGCCAGCGTCCCAGATTGTAGTAGGCTCCCCCGCGGTTGCTGTATCCCCAGACATGGTCGGGCGTTATTTCCAGCATCCGGCTCCACTGCCCGGCAGCCTCTTCGTATCTGCTGATTCCATAGAAGTAGGCTCCCAGTTCGTTGTAGCAGGGCCAATGATTCGGATGCTTCTGCAGAGCTTCCTGGAATACCTTCAGTGCATTCTCAGGTCTGTTCTGATGATTGTAGGCTCTGGCCAGCCCAAGCAGGCCATCGGCACTGTCCGGCTCCAATTGGAGGGCTTTTTGGAAGTCGGCAATGGCGCGTTCATACTGTCCCACGGCATCGAGGACCAGGCCCCGGCTGACATACGCGGCGGGCAGGGACGCATCGAGTTTGAGGGCTTCTTCTGCCTCCGCCCGGCCGCGATCCAGCAGCTTCTTATCGGAGGGCGGGAGGCGATACTTCCGGTAAAGCGCCTCTCCCAGCCGGGCATGGGCCACAGCCAGTTTGGGATCTGCGACAATTGCTTCTTCGAGGAGGCGGATCGCATCATCGATGTCTTTCGATCTGTCGAAGCGGTAGGTGAACAGTTTGATCTGCGCCTCGTTGGCCAGCGAGAGGGCTTTTTCCTCTCCGTATGCGGATACGTTCAGGTCTTCCGGCAGGAGCTCCAATTGGAGCATCCGCCCCACCTCGAGCAGGCACCTGGTCTTCAACGCAGGCATATCAGTCAACTCGCCGTGCACCACTTTGGCATCCCGCTGGGTGAGAGTCCCGGCGTTTTCAAGGCACATCGTCACTTCGACTTGATGGCCCTGGCACTGCACGGTTCCAGTGATTGCGAGCGAAACACCGAATAATTCCCGGGCTTCTTTCGCGCTCGTAACCTTGTTCCTGCGGACCTCATTGAAGGACGACACATCCAACCGGTCGCGAAAGCGCGCAAGCTGCGTAAGACTGTTGGCCAGCGAGAAAGGAATCGCTTCCGCCGGATTATTTGCAATCGCCGGGTTTCCCGTTCCTGTAAATAACAGTATTGCGAGCGTCTCCTTTTCACCGGGCGCCAGGCCCAGCCAGCCGCGGAAGATGGAGACATTTCCCGGGATGAGGAGAGCGATCAACACAAGGACTGCCACGAGTAGCGGGAAACGGAGTTGTGCCAGGCGATTCCTGCGGGGCGGCACGGCTTCCGCGCGCTTCAACCTGCGCAGGTCGACGAGCATTTCCTTCGCGGACTGGTATCGGTCGTTCGGGTTTTTGTCCAGCGCCTTCCGGATGACCGAATCCAGCGCATCGGGGAGCGCCGGATTCAGGCGCACGACGGAAACCGGGTCCTTGTTCAGGATGGCGTCGAAGACGACGGCGGTAGTGCTGCCCGAAAACGGACGCGTGCCGGTCGTCATTTCGTACAGCACAGCCCCAAAGGAGAATATGTCGGATCTGGCATCGACTTCGTCGCCCCGGGCCTGCTCCGGAGACATGTAAGCGATGGTTCCGACCGTGCTCCCGGGCCGCGTCAGAGACGAGTCCTCCGTGGATGGCGTCGATTCCTCTACCTCCAGTTTCCGGGCAGGCAGCAGTTTCGCCAGCCCGAAATCCAGGATTTTCGCCTCGCCATGTTCGGTCAGGAAGATGTTCGCCGGCTTGATGTCCCGGTGCACGATTCCCTTTTTATGCGCCGCATCGAGACCATCCGCCACCTGAAGACCGATCTCCAGAACGCGGTCGATGTCGAGCCCGCCTTCGGCGATGCGCTGCCGGAGAGTCTTGCCTTCCAGCAGTTCCATTGCGATGAACTGCCTGCCTTCGTGTTCATCGACTTCATAGATGGTGCAGATGTTCGGATGATTGAGCGAAGACGCGGCGCAGGCCTCGCGCTGGAATCTGGAGACCGCGACGCGGTCGCGGGACAGCGCCTCCGGCAGGAATTTCAGAGCGACACTGCGCTGCAGCTTGAGGTCCCGGGCCTTGTAAACGACGCTCATCCCCCCGCCGGGCAACTCTTCCAGGATGCGATAGTGCGATACGGTTTCCTGCATCGGCCGCCTCAGGAGGTCGAGGTACCTGCTCAAGCGTTTCAGCCCGCGTGCAAAAGTCGCGACTGCGAATCAGGAGCGTGCTCGGAATCGGCAAAGCCTGCAAATATATGCAGATCTTATAGTACTCAATGTTTTCCCTGTCAATTCAAATCAGAGGCGCTCCGGCAAGGCGTTGCATTCCGCAGGCGGGGGCAGAAGCTTCCGGAGTGGTTTGGGTTCGAACCCATGGCATCTGCTGCGCAAAGGGCCGCCAAGGCATCCCGGCCGCCCCTCGGGCCGCATTCGTGACATTCAGTAATTGTAGCCAGCTCGGAACAGTCAAGGGTCTGCATATATAGCCACGAATCTCACGCATTCTCACCGAGAATTATCTCCTTCGATGCGAGCCATACGATGCGGCTTTCGTGATGATTCGTGGAATTCGTGGCAGTTTTGTTCGGGCTGGCAGAACAATACCCGGCAATTGTAAGCTGTTTCCCGGATTTGGAGCAGCTCCTCATGCCCGGCTGGCGAATTCTCCGGTCTGGGTGCTGACGCGCACGATCTC
>JAFNAG010000583.1 GCA_017860135.1 Acidobacteriota bacterium | reverse complement strand
CCCGGACAAGTGGCCCGGAGTCAAGCTCCCAAGATACGCATTCGAGGAGCTCAGGATTTCACGACGCGAGGAAACTCCTAAGGGAACACAACGCGACTTCTGGCCCGCGTCACAGTCCGGCGGGCAAATCTCGCACCCGCTGTGCTGGAATCATTGCATTCTTTCGGAGCGCGCAGTGATCCAGACACGAACCGCCATGGCCGATAGGTAAAATAAGCGGGGTCTTCTCGTTGAGGGTCTCGCTGGAAGCCGGGCCGGCTTGTGAGTTGCCCCATTATGTCTAACTTGCCAGCCTTGTTCCAGGGACCCGTACCACCAACGATGGGCAATACCGGGGATCAGCAGTCAGCGGTTTACGCACACTTCGGCCCTCTGGCGCGAGTTGCTGGTTCCTGGCTTAGAAAGAAGCCTGCTTGTATGGGGGTCAGGCAGGTCGGACAGCGGCAGCGACAAGCCCTCCTGCCCCCGCCCGGCCGCGGTGGCCAGGACAGAGGCGGCCAGCAATGCCAGCGTTCTTGTTCTCATTCTTCCTTCTTGCTTCTAACTTCTTACGTTATCCTTCTGCCCCCAGCACCCACCCGGTGATGCCCCCGAGCAGCAGGTCGCAGCCGGCCGTCTCGACCAGGTGCGCCTGCGCCACCGCCGGCGGCATCAGGGGATTGGGCAGCAGCAATATCGCACTCCAGGCGGCAAACAACAGTGCCACCGCGCCGGCCAGCTCCAGCCGCCCGCCTTGGAAGGAGCGCACCAGCGGCAGGACGAAGAGCGTCCACATCAGCCCGCGCCCCAGCTGGATGAGGAACATCCAGGGCCTGTCGCGCCAGATGCCAGCCAATTGCTGGAAAAATCCGCCCGGATCGCTGCCGCCGTAATATTCCCGCACCGCCGGGACCTTCCAGGCGACGTAATATCCGAACAGGTAATAAAGCCCAATATAGAGGATGGCCAGCAGCGTCAGCCGGACCGCCCAGCCCCGCCCGGAGAAACGCAGGTATTTCGCCGCCTCCCGCTTCCCGCGTAGTTTGCCAAGAAGCAGCACCGCCAGCGGAGCGAAGAGCAGCGACTGGTATAAGCCCATCAGCACGATCTTGCCCAGCATGCCGGGCGGCATCTTCTTCGGCAGGTAGATGGCCGACTCGATCTGCGTCACTGCCGTGCCCAGCCCGAAGTAGGCGATGAAAACGGCCAGCATCAGCGGCCAGCCCGTCCGACCCGAGCGCAGCATCATCCAGGCGAAAGCGGCGGACAACACCAGGCTGAAGGCGAAGGCCGGCTTGAAAAAAGCCGCCGCCTGCGCCGCCTGGGCTTTCTGTTTCTCTCCCGCCGTCAACGCCGGCGGGGCAGTCTGAACCCCTGCGGCCGCTCCCGCGCCGGCAGCGGCGGCCGGCGCCTGTTCGGGTTGTGCCTCGCCGAGCCCGGACAGATTGACGGCGACTATGAAACAGACAATGAGCCCCACCGTCAACAGCAGTACCCGCAGCGCGACCATAACCGTTCTCTTCGCCATCGTTCCCTCCTGTGTTTTAACGGTGGGAAAGGTGGAAAAGTCTCGCCGCCTCTTGGCGGGACTATTCCAAGCAGCTGGTGGAAATCTGCGGATTTCCACAGATGCGGCATGTTCCACCAGGCCAAAGCAGGCTCATGATTACCCACCGACATCAGGCGATACTCCTTCGCTCTTCTCCCTTTGGTTGAGGTTTGCATCGCAGCCTACCTCTTGCTTCCGCCAGCTTCGGAGTTGTAGGTATCATGGTAACAGCTAGGGTGGGCCCGGGTCGGAAACAGCGCCCCCCCGCTCTTGATGAAGGCCATTGCTGAGCACATCCGGCACCGCTTCTTCATCAGCAAGTCTTCTGCCCGGTAATCCGTTACTCTCGATCCCGCGCTGCCCGAATTTGCCAACTTCCCCGATCGCGACTTCCTGGGACCTAAGTGACACTCCCCAAAACTCTCAATCAATAACAAACAAGCGGTTGCGGAATTGCCGATAGCCGGGATAAGCGGCGAAATCGTTCGGGCACGATTCGGTGATCGACCGGAATCGGCAGGAATCAGCCTCAGAGAAGCGGAACCATGTCTGCTTCCCGGCCCACAGAGCAAGCCCATGTTCGTGTCCACGAACAGCTTACACCTTGTCAGGTATGCCGAGCATTCCGCGAAGCCCCTTACTCAAGTTGCTGGTCACAAGACAACTTCCCACAGGGTGGTGCGAGCGCAGCCACTGGCAAGGCGGACGCTCTGGGTGCGCAGGTTTAAACTATGGCAGCTGAGTCGGGGCGTGCGATCCCAGCATCTGCAGCTACCCTCAGCCGAAGTGCCCATCTATAATCCCGAATGATCACAGAATTTCATGCAGTTGTCTTCGCCTCAGTTACCAGGCTCTTGTATCGGGAGCGCATATGGGGCTGGCAATATTCAGGAGATGGAGGCGGAAACGGCTGGCACAACAGCCGCTCGGGAAGGACCGCCGCGCCCTCATTGAGCGGAATGTGCCCACTTACCTCCGGCTGCCTGAGGAAGACCGGCGCGAGCTTGAAAGCCTCGTTCAGATATTCTTGGACGAAAAACGGTTCGAAGGGTGCGGCGGACTCAAGATCACCGACGAAATCTGCATCACCATAGCAGCTTATGCCTGCATTCTGCTGCTGGGCCGAGACACCGACATTTATCCCAAGCTTCGTTCGATTCTCGTGTATCCAGGTTCCTACGTGGCCCCCTTGTCCCGTCGCGAACCGGACGGCACGGTCACAGAAGGATTGCAGGCGCGTTCCGGGGAATCATGGTCGCACGGGAACGTGGTGCTATCGTGGGACGATGTGTTGAGGTGCTCCTCTGCCGAGCCCAGCGGACGAAATGTGGTACTGCACGAGTTCGCTCACCAATTGGACACCGAGTCGGGATCGGCGGAGGGCGCGCCGGCCCTGCCCGATGTGTCCCTGTATGCCGAATGGTCACGCGTCTTGGGCGCCGAATACCAGGTGCTCATCGATGCCGCCGAGACGGGCAAGCCGACCCTGCTGGATAAGTACGGTGCGACCAGTCCCGCTGAGTTCTTCGCGGTGGCCACGGAATGCTTCTTTGAGAGGTCGCTCGAACTGGCGACGCTGCATCCGGAGTTGTACGGACAGCTAAAGCTGTTTTACAGGCAGGATCCTGCGTCGGTGTGGAAGTGAACAGTAGGCCGACCGTGGTTGCTGGGGCGAAAGGAAGCGCCCGTTGGGTGACACAACGTTCTTGCGCGGTGCCATGGGATTTCTTCGATTACAGAGCCACTGGACGTGAGGCGAAGCGGGGCTACCGGACCCTGACATGAACCCCACGGGTCACCTTGCGGAGTGCCAGACAGAGACAAATAGCATTGCGGAAAGCCGACTTCCTCGAATGCTACTTCGGAGGATCAACCCCCTTCTCCATTGCCCTTTCAGGCGTCAGAACAGCCACCCATCGGGCAGAAGCGGCAACCGCTCGGTTGCCACTGAGGGCGGCGTTACGCCTTCGTCGCGTGAATAGCGTACCAGCCGTCCTCAAGTGAGTAACGATCGACCTGCGCGAAGCCAGCTTCGCGAATCGACCGAATGAGATCGTCGGAAGGAATCGGGCAAAACGGCAGCGAGTAGCTGTGAGTACGAACGACGTCGCCGTCCAATTCAAGAAAGACGATCTCCAAGTCGCTCGGCAGCCACATTCCCCGGAGGTTCCATATGTACATCGGGATCATTCGATGTTCGCCCTGACGGCATACGGCTCCAACCGTTACGCGAGGCTTCTCCGCTAACAGGCCATCCCAGTCTCGCAACTGGATGACAAGAACACCTCCGATTGCCGTGACCGCGAACATGCCGCGAAGCGAGGCGAGCAAAGACGATCGGTCGAGGCAGTGGCTAACGGAATTCCCCAAGCACAAGACGATATCGAAAGAACCTGGTTCGAACCGACGAGGCAGCTCTTCCCACGTGCAGCGAGTCGTCGGAATCCGCAGCCCTTGAGTCCGGAATCTCTCTTGGGCGCGTTCGAGCATGCCGCGACTTACGTCGGATCCGTGGACAGAGTATCCCCGCCTTGCGAGCGAGAGGCATTCGATACCGGTCCCGCAGGCGCAGTCCAGAATGCGGGAAGCTCGCCGCAGTCCGGGCAAGAGACGCAGCAACGTCTCGAAAGTCGATTCAGCGGCGGCAGCGCAATCCGCAAATAGTTTGTCGTAGTCACCGGCGAGCGCGTCATACGCGTCCGCGACTCCATCCGCGTCATCGTTCATCTCCTCTTGAGCATGGTAGGGTACGATCGATTCGTCAATATCGAATAATCTCCTTGTCTTCGCCACATTGCCAATACGGCGCGCGGCCGAACGCAAACGCGTTTTCCTATCGGCAGTATTTCGTGTCCAGCGAATCGGTCATCCTCGCCGAATTTCCTTGAGCGGATAGTCGGTACAAGCTGATTCTTGCACTCCCAGCTCTTGCTCCGAGACGGTCCATCGACGGCTTCCGAGATCTGGATGTTATGTCAATTACGTCCCTGCTGGCGGCTCCGGGCGTGAGTCGGAACACCGCATGGCTCAGGAGCAGGGAATAGGCAGAGCGCGAATACACTTATTCCAGCAGGCTGATGTGGCCGTAGATAGTTGAACGTGCGTCAGTCATCGAGATATGCCGGGCTCGAAAACATGTCAGTTCAAGTCTATATATAGAATCTATCTATAGAGTTTTGTACCGCCTCCCCGCAGATTCCTTCTTCCGAGCTGGCAACATTCAATTCCGCTGATTTTGGACTCCTTTTAGACCGCTGCTGACACGGTATCTAGTGTGTCCCGTCTCAACCACGATCAGAGACCCCG
>JAFNAG010000582.1 GCA_017860135.1 Acidobacteriota bacterium | reverse complement strand
TTCTGCTTGTGTGCCGCCATCACACGGCCGAGGTTGCCCAGCAGTTCCCAGTGTTTGTCGCTGTACGGCTCGATCTTGTAATGGAGCCGCAGGTCGGAGTTCGCAGGATCGTAACTGAAATTAAACCAGTTGGTCACCCTTAGCTTCTGTTCAACCGGGACGGTGGCCTCGGCTACGCGAACGGTGAAGCCTATGGTCTCCAAAGGCTCGCGGTCCGAGAAAAACCGTGCTTCACCCGCGTAGTCACCGGGCTGAGCATCCGCCGGGGCGTATACGGTGAGCCACACCGGCTGCGTCCTGGCCGCCTTGAGCTCAAAAGGCCACGTTTCCATCAAGGGGTCCGGAAACAGCGCGGGAGCGGGGCGTGCCAACTCGTCGAACGGCGTGCCGGGCGGGTTGGAGCCGACCGCCACGTACTCGACCCATCGGGGCTCGACTTCCAGAGTCTTGCCTGCCCTCTCTGGGGCCTTCAGCTCAACCCTCAGTTTGGGGATCGCCTTTTCCGTTCGGAGCGCGACCTGGATGTTGACGTGGCCGTTGCGCGGAACCAGCCACGATTTTTCTGATAACTCGTTCGTGCCCGGCTGGTCACCGGGAAACACCTTGACGAGAGAGTCCACGTACCAGGTGCGCAGCGAGGAAGCCCCGCCGCAACCGGCCGCAGCGAACACGACGAGTAAAGGGACTGCAATCAGTAGTCTGGATTTGTGCATTGTTTTTCGCCTGTCGACGGGCCCTTATATCACACAATCTTGGGGACAGGCTACTCAACCTCGAAATTCAGTGAGAACGCTGCCCGTAAAACCGAGCTTCCTTCCGCTTCTCGTGGGCTGCAACATCGTGCAGGCAAGTGCCTGCCCTCCAGCAAGACCGTCACGTCCCGAATTTCGAGGTTGAGTAGCCTGTCCCCAAGAATTCGGTTAGTGGGCTCTGCCGCTGGTGAACAAGTACCATGAGGAAGGCCACAACGTGCGGGTCGCTTTCACCGATTCGGAAGGCAAGCGAAAGCAATTCTACAGCGGGGCCGTAGACCGGATCACCTTCGAGGCATCCGAGTATCAATGGCATCCCAACGGGGCTGACGGCTATGCGAAACCTGACGGTCCGGCCGCGAGGTCGAAGGTGGAGGGCAGCGCACAGGCATCGTACTCGCTGCCAAAGGCCTCGATTACCGTCCTCCGCGGGAGGATCGAATAGTCATTGTCCCCAAAATCGGGCGAGGATCTTCTGCAGGCCATTTCGCGGCACTCGTCCCGCGACCGCACCATTCTGGCCGTTGACCGCCGCAGGAAACGCCATGCCTCTGCACCGATAGCCGCCGATCCAGAACGGCAGCAGTACCAGCTTGTAGGACACGACAACAAGGCCGCTACTGTTCATGACGAAATCGCGGTACCTCTCACCGGCCAGCGCGTGCTTCTTCTCGTGAGCGCTTCCTTCATGCAGTGCGCGCTGACGCGCGACGAGCGACGCACCGTCGAGCGTAACCTGGTAAATCCCGGTGGTGTATCCTGCCAGAAGATCGGACGAAAACGGAACAAGCCCCTCTGTGTCGAAGTCCAGAATGCCGCCCATGAACTCCGAGTGCAGGAGGTTCCCGGCCGGGACGAGCAAATCGTCATGGTATACAAGGTAGAGGCCGGTACGCGGGACCCACCTGGACGTCCGTCCCCTGCCCTCCTCGACCATTGCATGCCAGGACATCGTGCCGCCCAGGTCGAACGTCCAGAACGGCAGGTATGCGCCCCGGGGTGTATCGACATCGGCACCTCTGTCCAGGTCACCCGGCCTGAATCGCTCCCGGCTGATCCACGCTCGGATGCGTTCACTCGCCTCGCCGCCGTCCACCCCGAACGGGAGAACTGCTGTGGGCTGGATCAAACCGTCAACCGCGGCCGTCACGATCTGCGCTGACCCGCAGAAGGGGCAAACACCACTGACGTGCAGGGGTGGCAGCAAGAACGCTGCTCCGCATCCGTCGCACCTCAGGCTCCGTTCAACAGGTAATTCCCAACGGTGAGCCTTGGCAGTGGGTAGCGATGCAAAGAAATCCTGCTCCTTGACGGGATCAGCTTGCTTCTCAATCGTCTGCCCGGCCATGGGTTCGCCGCAAAAACTGCATGCCAGCGATTGCCGGTCTACATCGAAAGAAACCTGGCCGCCGCACTTCGGACAGGCAGGGCGGCGCACCTCGGAGCGGGGAGGCGCCTCCGCCGGTCGCACGGGCTCGACCGGACTACCGGGGTCGATCAGGTCCTCAGCCTTCAGTCGGCCATCCAGCATTGCCAGCGCCTGATGCGCCGACCCGTTGCCCGGATCGATCGTTAGAACGCTCTCGAGGTACTCACGCTTCTTGCGGGGGTCGGCCTCAATCTGGCTGAGGCACATCCACGCGCGGGCCTTCTGGTCCGGCTCTGCATCATCCCGGCGAAGCGCCTTATCCAGGTAGAAGCGCGCCTCCTCCTTGCTTCCAGGACCCGCGGATCGCGCTGCCGCGACGCCGCGGACGATCAGATCGTAGACACTTTCGGACATCGCCTGTTCCTATGACGCTGCGCCTCAGATCTTCTGCAGCTGGTTGATTCCTGCTTGCCGTTCAAACAAAAGAGTAAACACCTCCCGCACAGACTATTCGTCCGAATCCTTCAAGCGCTTCAATTTCACAAGCATCTCGAAGATCCTCCCACGATGTGCTTGAGGGTCCATCCTGTCAGGTATAATTCAGCTTATCGGGCGTTGTTCACTTAATGGAAAGGAGATGACCGTGGCGACGAAGAAGATCATCGCAGTGGCGGGTGGTACCGGCGCGCAGGGAGGCGGACTCGTCCGTGCCGTCCTGAGCGACCCGAGCGGCGGTTTTGCTGTACGCGCGCTCACAAGAAATCCCAACTCGGAAAAGGCCAAAGAGCTGGCCGGGCTGGGAGCTGAGGTAGTGGAGGCGAACGTCGAAAATCCGGAGAGCCTTAAGCAGGCCTTCAAAGGCGCTTACGGCGCCTACTGTGTCACCTTCTTTTGGGAACACTTCTCGCCTGAGAGGGAGTTCAACCAGGCCAGCAACATGGCCCACGCGGCAAA
>JAFNAG010000581.1 GCA_017860135.1 Acidobacteriota bacterium | reverse complement strand
CCCGTAGTCGTAGTAGCCACCCGGACCGGCCGTGTCGGCCGTCCCTAACGCCTTGCCAAATGTGTAGGCGGCAAGGAAGCTCAGCCCGTAGCTGCTCCGTTTGGTCATCGTTATCTGCAATGCGTTGTAGTTCGAAACCCCGCCGTTGAGCCGGTGCGACGAAACACCGTAGTACTGCGCGAAAGGCCTCAGCGCCTGCCCGACCGAACCCTCGAAACTCGCGTAGGGCTTCGGGATCTCTGGATGATCGTTGATATCTTCCAGAAGCGCATCGCCCAATGAAAGGTACTTGGGATCAACCTGGTTTAACCCGGGCAGCCATGGGACGATATATTGGGGTGTGTTCAGGCGCAGCCCGCGGTTCCCCACGTAGTTGGCCTCCACTTTCACCTGCCACGGCAGCTCATACTGGATACCGAAGTTCCAGTTCTGGACATACGGATACCTGGTGAGGCTGGGCATGTGCCACCAGATGACGTCGCCATTCAGGAGCGTCGGATCCGGGTTGGGCAGCTGTTCGGTAAAGGGCGGATAAGGCGTGTCCCAGCTGTAGCTTGGATCCTCGAGGAAGCGGCTGTTGGTGTAAGCATAGATCGGATTGTTGCCATCGAAGCCGACCGTATAGTTGTAGTTCCATCCATCCTCGATCGGTGGGGCGAAGTTGATGCCATAGCCGCCGCGGATGACCATCTTGTTGCTTCTGCCCGGAGTCCAGGCAAATCCCACGCGCGGCGCAAACTGCTTGTAGTAGGGATCGGCAAACCTGCCCTTGCCGTTACAGCCCTGGCAATCCCCCAGCATGACCATGGCGCCCGGATAACCGTCCGCGCCGGGATTCGGCATTGTCGGGTCCAGGCCCGACTCCCGCTGCCGGACCTCGGTGAGCGCCGTCGGGATGTCCCAGCGCAGGCCGAAGTTCAGCGTCAGGTTGCCGCGCGCCTTCCAGTCGTCCTGAACATAGAACGAGGTAACCCTGGACCGGATTCCCGTCGTTACCAGCGGGATGTAAAGGCGTGTGGAACGCACGACACCGAGCAGGAAGCTCGCGTAAGTGAATCCGGTGTCGAGCCTGTAATCCGGCAGGGCAGTGTTCTCATTGCTGAAAGTGTAGGATCCCGTGTTCTCGACAGATCTCCAGTTATCGTAGTACCGACGATGCTCGAACCCGAATCGGATGCTGTGGCTCCCGCGGATCCAGGTCAGGTCGTCGCTGATGATGTTGCTCCCGTTGTCGGACTCTCCGGCCGCACCGCTACCCATAGTCGGATACAGCCCGCTGCCCAGAGTTGAGTCATAGCCCTGCCAGTTTATGACGGGGAATGTGGCGCTGCCCACGTTCTTGAGTCCCAGCAAGCTCGCCCAATCCTCACCGGAAAGGTAGCTGGTGGACCCGCCGCCATTCCCGAAACGGTTGTATCCGTAGGCGAAGTGGTTCACAACGGTGGGGCTGATCGTCCAGTCCTCGGCAAAACGCACGATCTTGCCCGGCGTCGCTTGCAGACTTTCTCCTGCCATCGGGGCATGAGGAATCGATCCCGGCAGTTGCGGAGTCCCTCCGCCGAACCGCCACCGGCTGCGGTCGTTGTCCACAAAGCTCGCGGAGAATTTGTGCTTGGTGTTGACCACCTGATCGACCTTGATGCTGTAGTTGTCGATGTTCAGGAACGGGCAGCAGGTATCAATCCAGGGTTGGTTGCGCCTGAAGGTATCTAGCGGAGGGTCCGGGACATCATACTTGAGGGTATTCACGGTCGTCTGGCTGAAGCGCGACGACGGGATGAGATTGCCGGGGAAAGGATCCCTGATCCAGGTGCCGTCGGGCATCCGCCGCGAACTCGCCGGATCGTAGATCTGACCGAACATGATCGGACGCCCGAGCGCGTCCGTCCCGACGACTGTGCCCGAGCGTTCGTCCCCGGTGAAGGCCGGGTCGAGGAGCCGGGAGAAATCCCCGTTCTTGAAGGCTCTGATCGGCATCGTCCCGTTCTCGCCCGCCAGGTTCTGATTAGTCTGCCGGTTCCCTTCGTAGGAGAAGAAGAAAAACGTCCGATCCTTCCAGACCGGTCCGCCGACCGTACCGCCGAAGTTGTTCTGTCTGTCGCCCGTGTTGGGGGCACTTTGAGCGTTGTTGGCCCAGGAGTTCGCGTTTAGGAAAGGCTCGTTGTGAAACCAGAACGCGGTCCCGTGGTACGCGTTCGTCCCGGACCTCATGCCGAAATTGGTCAGGGCAGTCTGCGTATTGCCGTACTGCGAAGACAGGGCGCCGGTCTGCAGCTTGAACTCGCTCACGGCGTCCATCGTCGGAGTGAATTCGTCCATGCTTCCACCGTTGAGGTCCATGCGGCCAATCGAGATCCCGTCGAGCAGAATCTCATGACTGTAGGACTGGCCGCCGTTGATGGAGCCCGCGAAGGAGCCGCCCTCAGTCCCCGGCAGGGAGTTGAACATGAACGTCTGCAGCTGTCGCGTGCCGTCCGACACGATGATCGGCCACGTATGGACTTCCTTCTCGGTGGTGTTGATGCCGATCTCGGGATTCGATGCTTCCAGCAACGGCGTTTGCGCCATGACCGTCACCTGGTCGGACAGCTGCCCGATCTCGAGACTGAAGTCCACCGTGACGGTCTGCCCGACCAATACCTGGATGTTGTCGGCGACCGCCGTCTTGAATCCGGCCAGCGACGCTGTGATGTGATAATTGCCCGGCGGAATGTACGGGGCGCGGTATGCGCCCGCCTCCGTCGTCACGGTCCGGGTAACAACCCCAGTGGCCTTTTCGGTGACGGTGATGTCCGCCCCGGGAACGATTGCGCCGCTGGGATCCCGGACAAGCCCGGTGATCGTCCCGCGCGCGCTCTGCGCCAGCGTCGGTAAAGCGGTAACCAGCATCAGGATGCATAAAAGGGAGCCTCGGGTGAACGTGGTCACGTCAGCCCTCCTGGAGATGTAGGTTTGCCTCTCAGGTCGTGCAAACTGATCCGGCGGTTCAGCCGGAGCAGACTGCTGCCTAGTGGGGAAGAGGCCGGCAGAGCCGGCTTGACATGTCTATTCAGCGGCGCAGGGGAACTGAGCGGGG
>JAFNAG010000580.1 GCA_017860135.1 Acidobacteriota bacterium | reverse complement strand
GAGTTTTTACGCAGCCTGACCGGCCAGCCGGCCGCGGTCAGAAACTGCAGCCCGGACCTGTGAAAATTCTGGCGCAGGCGAGGGGAATCCCGGTGTTCCAGCCTGAAAGGATCCGGCTCGAGGAAAACCGTCCGATTCTCGAGGGCTTGCATCCCGATTTCATCATCGTCGCCGCCTATGGCCAGATCCTGCCCGGATGGCTTCTTCGTGCAGCACGTCTGGCGCCGATCAATATCCACGCGTCTCTTCTTCCGCGATACAGGGGAGCCGCTCCGGTACCATGGGCCATCATCAACGGCGACACCGTCACTGGTGTAACCACCATGGTCATTCACGAGAAACTCGATTCGGGCCCGATACTCATGCAGCGGGAGGTCCCGATCCCTTTAACCTGGACGGCAGGGGAACTCGCGGGAGAGTTATCCGGGATCGGGGCCCATCTGCTGATCAAAACGCTTGATGCGTGGCAGACGAATTCTTTGAATCCCGTGGTTCAGGACGAGAGCAAGATCTCCTGGGCACCGAGGATCACCAAAGCCATGGCGGGGATATCCTGGGGAAAGCCGGCAATCGAAATCCATAACCAGATCCGCGGGATGAATCCCTGGCCGGTTGCCTACTCCGATTTCCGGGGCGAGCGCCTGCACATCTGGCGAAGCTTGCCGGAATCGGAGCTTGTGAATTCCCCCTCAGCGCCCGGCACTTTCCTGGGGCTCTCGAATGATGCCACCCGGGTGCAATGCGGGGCGGGAACCGTCCTGGATCTGCTGGAAGTGCAGCTGCCGGCAAAATCTCGCATTACAGGACGCGAGTTCGTCAGCGGCGCGCGGCTGCGTGCCGGCGACACACTCTTTTAGTGAACAGAATCTGGAATTCAGGAGTCAGTTATTTTGAAGCCGACTGCTGAATCCTGAATTCTGAAAATCCAAAATGATCTCTCCGGCCAGAAAACTTGCGTACAGGTTCCTCTCGCAGATCGAAGCGCGCCAGATCTTCAGCGACGATGCACTGCACTCCGATGCCATGAAGCGGCTCGCCATCAGGGACAGGCACCTGACTACCGAGGTTGTATACGGAACCCTGCGATGGCAGGAGCTTCTTGATCACATGTCAAACGGAGCGAGTTCAAGACCTTTGCATGAGGTGGAGCCCGGGGCCAGGATCCTGCTCAGAATGAGCGTTTACCAGATGTGGCAGATGGACCGGATACCCGATCATGCGCTGGTAAACGACGCAGTCGAGCTGGCCAAGCGGGAGCTTGGAAAGGGAATAGACCGATACTTGAACGGCGTCCTGCGCAACCTGGCGCGAACCCGTCCCTGGAAGAGGAAGGAATTTCTCAAGGACGCTCCACCCTGGGTCCGGCTATCGTTGCCGAAGTGGCTCTGGGAGCGGTGGGCTTCACGATTTGGCGAGGCCGCCGCTGCGGATTTTGCGGCATCGCTCAACCATCCTCCTCAAGCCGCATTCCGCCTGGGCAATGAGCATGGTTCGGCCGCCGCTGCAATCCGTTCCGATCTGGTTCCCGGCGCGGGCATCCGGCCCGTCAGCGCCTCGGACGAGGGCCGCCGCCTGGAATACCAGGATGAAGCGTCGCAGCTGATGCCTCATCTCCTTGGCGCAATTTCAAACTGGCGGGTATGGGATGCCTGCGCGGCGCCGGGCGGGAAGAGCGCCATTCTGAGCTCCCTTGTCGGACGGTCCGGCCGAGTAGTCTCAAGCGACGCGCGCGAAGAGCGGCTCGCGAGGATGGCTGCTCTGGCAAAAGTATCCGCCAGCCGCAATCGCGACCTGCTTGTGGCCGACGCCTCCGAAGCTGCTCCGTTCCGGTGCAGCTTCGACGCCGTTCTTGCGGATGTGCCTTGTTCGGGTCTGGGGACTTTGAGGCGGAATCCCGAGATTAAATGGCACTTCAAGCCGGAAAGTCTGCTCTCGCTCCAGGAGATGCAAAAGCGAATTGTATGTGCTGTGTCGCAGACGGTCCGGCCCGGGGGCCGGCTGCTCTATTCCACATGCTCAACGGAACCTGAAGAGGACGAGGAAGTTATTCAATCTTTCCTGAGGGCGCACCGTGACTTTCGTCTCCTGCCGCCGGATTCGCCGCCGGGCATCGAGCGATGGACCGGCAGCGACGGGATGGTGCGCACTTTTCCCAGCACCCGGCTATGGGATGGCTTCTTTGCGGCCCTGATGATCCGGTTTGAGCATTAGCGTGGACCGCGCGTCCACAATACTGAATTGTCTTCCTTACTTGTTCTAGCACAAGCTGTTAGAAGGCATTCGCCTTGAATCGGGTGCCACGCTGTGTTACTCTTGACCGGCGCGTCTGGCGCGTGAAGGTGGTACTGGGAATTGCGACGGAACATAGAAATTGCGCCCTCAATACTGTCTGCAGACTTTGCACACCTGGCTCGAGAGATTGAGAAAGTCGAGAGTGCCGGGGCCAATCTTATACATCTTGACGTCATGGACGGGCATTTTGTCCCTAACATGACCATAGGACCTCCTGTGGTCGCTTCCATACGCAAGATTACGCGGCTGCCGCTGGACGCTCATCTGATGATCGAGAAGCCTGAAAGATTTCTCGACGAGTTTATCCGGGCGGGTGTCAATTGGCTTTCGGTCCACGTCGAGGCGGACGCACACCTGGATCGAACGCTCCACTATCTAAAGGCAAACGGGATACGGGCGGGTGTGGCCATAAATCCAGGCACCGCACTCAGTTCGCTGGGACAGATTCTTCCTCTCGCCGATTACGTACTCGTCATGACCGTTAATCCGGGGTTCGGCGGTCAAAAATTTATCCCGTACACCCTAAAAAAAGTGAGACAGCTGAGGGAATCTATCGTATCCAATGGTTATCCGACCCGGATCGAGGTCGATGGCGGTATAGGTCCGGGCAATTTGCACGATGTACTCGCCGCTGGAGCCGAGATCATTGTCGTAGGATCCGCTATCTTCAGCTCTCAGAAGGATGCTTCCGAGGCAGTTCAGGAAATGAAGGGGATTGCCGAGCGTCATAACAAAAACATGGATTTGGTTTAAGCCATTATCCTTAAACTCGGTCCTCTTTGGATTTGGAGGCAATT
>JAFNAG010000200.1 GCA_017860135.1 Acidobacteriota bacterium | reverse complement strand
GCTGCCATCGTCGAGGAGATTGTCCGCCGCGGTGGCTTGCGCCTGGATGGGCTTATGACCATTCCGCCATTCTTCGAGGATCCGGAACGTACGCGCCCCTATTTCGCGGGATTGCGCGAAATGATGCAATCGCTCGAAATGGAGCAGCCGGGCTGCCTGGGAGCGAAGCATCTCTCTATGGGGATGAGTCACGACTTCGAGGTAGCTGTCCAGGAAGGAGCCACCCTGGTGCGGATCGGCACGGCCATTTTTGGAGAGCGCTACGTTGGATAGCCTCGAATACAAATTCCGGGAAACGCCCGCAGGTCTCGAGGTGCCCCTCCATGTGCAGCCGCGCGCGCGCCACACGCGACTGGCTGGGACCTTCGACGGAAAACTGAAAGTCAGCGTCACCGCCCCTCCCGTAGACCAGGCGGCAAACCGCGCCATCCTGGAGTTTTTTTCCGATGTGCTCGCGCTCCCGAAGTCCAGGCTGCGCATCATTTCCGGCGAATCCTCGCGGGAGAAAGTCCTCCGTATCGAAGGGATGTCGCAGGCATGTTTTCAGGAGCGTATCTGCGGATGGCGATAGGTTGCTCCCGTTTGCCGGAAGAAGGCCGAACGATTCCATGCCTGCCCGGCAGACGGGTTTCCCCGGCATGGCACTACCTGTACTGCCCGCCTGAAAAGGGACCGTCGCGTTCAAGGCAGAGGAGACAGCGAAAGCTGACAGTCACAATCATGAGTCGCTCCGCGTGCGGCACAGCGGCCCTCGGGATGCTCTACCGGATTGTTACAGGATTTCGCTTTTTGTTGAAGGCCTGAAATTCATACGTCACGCCGACGGTCAGTCCGTAGCCGGGATCGAAGTGCATCAATCCGGCGATGGCGGCAACATCCCAGAGCAATCCCGCGGCCGGAAAGCGGGCGCCTGCCCGTATCTGGGACAAGCTTTCATTCCCCGGGTGCTCCGGCCCCTGGCGTCCATGGATTTCTCCGACCAATTCCAGCCTCGGGTGGACGGGAGCGATCAGTCCGAAACCGTAGGTAAGGAGATCCGATTGGGAATTGGGCTGCACGGCGGATCCAAGGATCGCCAGGCCGAGGCTTCCCACGATCCGAGCGCGGCTGATTCTCTTTGACAGCAAAAAGCTCGCGTAAAACCCCGTTTCATCCGTCCCCAGGCCGCTTTCGTTGGAGGCGTTGGGCAGTTGTACCGCGAATTTGAATGACACGGCGGGGCGATGCGCTGCCTCGCCGGCCAGCTTGAGTTTGGTTCCGATCACAAGGTCGCCGAAGTCGCTGGTGGAATCACCGGCAAATGTGGGGGGTATCAGGGCAGGGCTGCGGCGGGTCACTGCGAGGAAATCCCTGAAAACGCCTGAGATCTGAAATTCGGCAAACTCGCCGACCCCGATGCGCAGAGAGCTTTCCCCGAGGCGCATCAGGTCTCCCTCCAGGCCCGACAGTGAGTAGCGTTGCCTATGGAGAAAAGAGATGCCGAAGTCGACACGGATCGCACCCAGGCGAACGAGGTCAGGAACGTCCGTCAGAAGGGGACGCTCCTGCGCCTGGACGGGACACACCGTGCAGATAAGCGCGATCACCGCGATCCATTTGCCCATATGCCCCCTCCCATCGCCTGTCACAATCGCGTCCGGCCGCCTGGAGAACCTGCGCTCATCGTCATTCATCGAGGATGAAACGGAGGACGGCTACGGCGGCGAGACCTGCGGTCTCGGCCCTCAGGATCCCCGGCCCGAGGCGCACGACCTTCCATCCGTTCCCCCGAGCCGCCTCTACTTCGGAGCCATGCCAGCCTCCCTCTGGTCCGATGCAGAGGAGCACGGTTCCGCGTGGTGCGCCTGCCGTGCTCAGGCGCTCCGGGCCGCTCAAGTCGAGCAGGAACCGGGCGCAATCGACGTAGTCCCGGGAAGTCAACAGGTCCATGGCCGGCTGCGGGGCGCACACTCCGGGCACCGTCAGGCGCCGGCACTGTTTGGAGGCCTCACGGACGATGCGTTGCCATCGTTCCAGGCGGCGCCGGCGTCCCGCGGGCGGGACACGGACGGAGGTAAAGTGCGTCTCCAGCGGCAGAAACCGGTCGATGCCGAGCTCCGTCCCTTTCTCGAGCAGCCACTCAAACCTTTCAAGGCGAATGAGTGCCGGGGCAAGGATCAGGCAGGCATCGCCCTTTTCGGGCAGCGAAATCCGATCGAGCGCCGTGATCCGGATTTCGCCGCCATGGCATTCGACTTCGCCGGTGTAGGCTCTGCCTTCGCCATCGAAAAGTTCCACAGCATCGCCGGTCCGCAGTCTCAGGACGGCGCGGAGGTGATGGGCCTGGTCCGCAGTCAGGATCGCGATGCCGTCTCGAATGCGATCCGGCGGAATGAAGAAGCGCCTCCGGGTCATTGGCAAGGGCTACCCGAAGATATCTTTTACCTTCTCGAAGATGTTGCGTTCGTGAGAGACTTCGTCATCCCTGATCAGCTTCGCCAGGTTCTCAAAGAGCTGCCGCTGCTCTCTGGACAGTTTCGTCGGGATCACCACGCTTACCGTGACGAACTGATCCCCACGGCCCCGCTCGTTCAGGCTGACGATGCCCTTGTTGCGCAGGCGGAACACCGTTCCGCTTTGCGTACCTTCGGGGATCTTCATCTTCTCTTCGCCCTCCAGTGTCGGGACGGAGATTTCAGCCCCGAGCACCGCCTGAGTGACCCCCATCGGGATCTGGCAGTAGATGTTGTTCCCCTGACGCTGGAAGAATGGATGCTCCTCGACGAAAATGACAACATACAGATCCCCGGGCGGCCCGGCGCGCCGGCCGGCTTCGCCTTCTCCCTGGATGCGCAGGCGGGAGCCATTGTCCACTCCTGCAGGGATCTTGAGTTCCAGAACCTTCTCCATGCGCTTATGGCCCCGGCCCTGGCAGTCCTCGCAGGGATCCCGGATGATGCGGCCTTCGCCGTTGCACTGGCCGCAGGTGCGGCTGATGGAGAAGAAGCCCTGCTGGTACCGAACCTGGCCCATGCCCTGGCAGTTAGGACAGGTCACCGGGCCCTTGCCCTTGGCTGCGCCCCGCCCTCCGCAAGCCGCGCAGGTCTCGTTGCGTGGAATCTTGATTTTGGTCTTGATACCGAAGGCGGCGTCGCGGAATGAGACCTTGAGATCATAGCGCAGATCGGCGCCGCGCTCCGGCCCCGAGTGTCGCCTGGATCCGCCGAACAGGTCCCCGAGCCCGAAGAAATCGCCGAGAATATCGCCGAAGTCGCTGAAGGTGGCCGGATCGAAACCCCCGAACCCGCCCTGCATGCCGCCGTGGCCGAAACGGTCGTAGCGGGCGCGCTTGTCGGCATCGCTGAGGACGCTGTAAGCCTCGGCCGCTTCCTTGAACCTCTCCTCGGCTTCCTTGCTGCCGGGATTCTTGTCCGGATGATATTTGAGCGCCAGTTTCCGGTACGCGCTCTTTATTTCCTGGTCCGAGGCATCGCGGCCTATTCCCAATACCTCGTAATAGTCTCTCTTCTGACTCAAGGAAATTGCTCCGATCTCGAAAGCTGAACCGCTATACTTTCTTCGTGCGCTGTACACCCATGGCCGATCGCATCAGCCTGTGCATCTCCGCATCATTTGCCTCTTCCTCGGAAACCGTGTTCTCCTGATCGGTTTCTTCGCCGGGCGCGCTGAACATCGCCGCAGTAAGTTTCGCAGCGCAAATCTCCAGATTTGAAAGCACTCCGTTCAGGGTAGGGATGTCGTCCTCGCCGGCGGGCAAATCCCTGGCTTGTTGGATCGTTTCTTTTACCAGTGCCTGCTCCACGTTGTCAAGGAGTCGGCCGAACTCAGCGTAGCTGCGTGCGATATTGGCGACATGACCCTGGATGCGGTTGTGTATCTGGGCGGTCTCTTTCGCCTTCCGGTCGCTATCGGCGAACTGTTTTGCCTCCAGCATCATCCGGTCAATCTCTTCCTTGCTCAATCCCGTGGAAGGCATGATCTCGATCGCCTGCTCCTTGCCCGACACCTTGTCGCGCGCCGAAACGCTCACGATGCCGTTCGCGTCGATGTCGAAGGTTACCTCGATCTGGGGCGCTCCGCGCGGCGCCGGCGCGATGCCGACGAGTTCCAGGCGGGCCAGCGACCGGTTGTATTTTGCCACATCCCGCTCACCCTGCAGGACATGGACTTCCACCGTGGACTGATTGTCGGCGACGGTGGTGAATATCGCCGTCTTTTTCAGTGGAATAGTCGAATTGTGCTCGATGATCCTTGTAAACAGCCCCCCTTGCGTCTCAATCCCGAGCGTGAGAGGCAATACATCGAGCAGCACGATTTCCTTCAACTCTCCCTCGAGAACGCCACCCTGCAGCGCGGCGCCGACGGCGACAACTTCATCGGGATTCACTTCCACCGAAGGCTGTCTCCCGAAAATCCGTTCCGCGTGCTGCAGGACGGCCGGGGTCCTCGTTTGCCCCCCTACCATGATCACCTTGTCGACCTGCGCGCGTGACAGCCTGGCGTCGTGCAGTGCCTTTTCACAATAGGGTGTAGTCCGCTCAATCAACTCCCGCACCAGGTTTTCAAATGTGGCGCGTGTCAGCACACGGTCGAAATGCCTGGGTCCGTGGGCATCCCCTGCAATGAATGGCAGATTGATGTGGGTTTCCGCGCTGGCCGACAGTTCGCACTTGGCCTTCTCCGCAGTCTCCTTGAGCCGCTGCCGTGCCAGGACATCCGTGCTGAGGTCGATGCCCGACTCGGCCTTGAACTCCGAGATCATCCAGTCCATCACGCGCTGGTCGAAATCCTCCCCTCCCAGGAAGCTGTCGCCGCAGGTGGACAGCACTTCGAAAACACCGTTGTTCAACTCGAGGATCGAGACGTCGAACGTTCCTCCACCCAGATCGAAGATCGCCACGCGCTCCCGTTCCTTCTTTCCGAGCCCATAGGCGAGCGCCGCCGCCGTGGGTTCGTTTATGATACGCCGGACCTCGAGCCCGGCGATCCGGCCCGCATCTTTGGTCGCCTGGCGCTGGGAGTCATCAAAGTAAGCGGGAACGGTGAGAATCGCCTCCGTTACTGCTTCGTTCGTAAAATCTTCCGCCATGCTCTTGAGATATTGGAGAAGCATCGCGGAAATTTCCGGAGGACTGTATTCCCGGCCGCGGATCGAAATGCGCACATCCCCCTTGTCGGAGGCTGTAACGCCATACGCCAGATAGGACTTCAGGCGCTGGATCTCAGGTGAGTCCCAACGTCTGCCCATCAGGCGCTTGACCGCATAAACGGTGTTCCCGGCATTGGTGACCATCTGGCGCTTGGCGATCTGCCCGAGAAGCCGGTCCCCCTTTTCGGAAAACGCGACGATGGACGGAGTCGTCCGGCCGCCCAGACTGTTGGGAACTACTTGGACTGAAGAGCCCTCAAGCACGGCCACGCATGAATTCGTGGTGCCGAGATCGATTCCAATGATTTTGCCCATAGTGTTCTAGGTGTGACCCGAAGTATCGCTGTCCGGTTTGGGTCTCTTGGCGACCACTACCTGCGCGGGACGGAGCAGGCGGTCCTGCAGCATGTATCCGCGCCTCAATTCCTGGACGACGGTGTGGTCCTCCTGCTCCATGGTCTCAAGGTATGTCAAGGCTTCATGAAGATGAGGGTCAAACGGCTGCCCCTCGGTTTCCATCGCCACGACACCCAGGCGGTTCAAAGTACTTTCCAGTTGCCTGTAGAGCAGTTCCACACCTTCACGGTATTTCTGAAGCCTGTCCGACTGGCCGTCAGCAGTTTCGAAGCTCGTGAGAGCGCGTTCGCAGGCATCCATGACGGGAAGGAATTCCCCCAGCACCGAGGCTTTCACCTGAATTGCGGCTTCGCTGCGCTCGCGCTCTATCCGCTTGCGAAAGTTCTCCAGCTCGGCTGCCTTGCGCAGGCACCGGTCTCGCCAGTGCTCCGATTCTGTTTTGGCTGCCTGAAGTCCCGCCTCCAGCCGGCTTTCGAAATCGGGCGCCTCCGCCGGAGTTCCGGCCCCGGTTTCTTCTGCAGAAACATTGCTTCCTCCCGGGGAGGACGCGGCGGTCTCCGCTGGTTTCTCGGTAGGGGAGGTCATGGCCGCAACCCTTCAGAGCCAAGCACCTGGCCGAACAGCCTGGCTACGTATTCGACAAGCGATATTGCCTTCGCGTACTCCATCCGGGTTGGGCCGAGTATACCCAGGGAGCCAAAGGTCTTCTCGTCAACCGTGTAACGCGAGGCCACCAGGGTGCAACCTTCGATGCCCGGGAGCGCATTCTCAGCTCCTATGGTAATCTTCACTTCCTGCGTATCCCCTCGAATACACTCGGAAATGAGCGTTGCCAGGCGGTTTTTCTGTTCGATGGTCTCAAACAGCACTCTCATCCTGGTAATATCGGAGAATTCGGGATTCTTGATTAGATTTGAAGCCCCTTCCAGATACACGGCAGCCTTCACTTCTTCAGCCGCTTCCAGGAAGGTGTCCGCGCTCAAAAGAATGACGCGGCGGACCAGGGCATCATACAAGGCTCTCGCCTCCCGAACCATCTGGGAAAGGAGGGCCCTGATTTCCGCGAGTGTCTTGTCCTTAAAATGCTCGACGATGTAGCGCCCGGCCTGATCGAGTTCGGCCTGGCTGTATTCTTCCGAGGGGTGGATCACCCGGTTCTGCACTATGCCTGATCTGGAGACCAGCACCACCAGGATTCGGTTTTCGGAGAGCTTGATGAAATGCAGATGCTGCAGTGCCACCTGGCTGATCGGGGGAGAGACTACAATGCCGAGATTCCTGGAAATGTGAGACAACACTTGGCTTGTACGCAGCATCAGCTGATCCGGATTGTCCTCCGACATCAGGCTGCGATCAATCAGAAGTCGCTCGCGTATGGATATTTCGCGCCGGGCCAGCATCGTGTCGACGTACAGGCGGTATCCTTTATCCGTCGGAACCCGCCCCGCAGACGGATGCGGTTGGCGCAGATAACCCATCTCCTCCAGATCTGCCATGATATTGCGGACGGTGGCGGAACTGAGATGCTCGAGGCTCTTGCGGGAGATAGCGCGGGACCCCACCGGCCTGCCGGTAACGATGAATGTGGAGATTACCCGCTGCAGGATCTCGCGAGCCCGCTCATCGAGTCCGATTCCAGGCATTGCACCCATAAGTCCTTAAACAAAAAGTGCTTCCGGGCGACACCCTGCCCGGGAGAAACGGACAGCTGGCGCTCCCACCGGAGAGCACTCACAACACTCGAAAATAGTATAATATGGGCCAAGTCAATTTCAACCAAGCCTTTAGAACTGCGAAATCCGGGAGTGTTTAGAATTGAAACCGGGTGCCAATTCCACGTTTAACCGCCTCGTCGTACACTGCTTTGGCGGCGGCCATGTCCTGGACGGCCAGTCCCACGGATTTGAAGAGGGTGATTTCGTCCCTGGAAGTCCGGCCCGGGACTTTTCCCGTGACCACGTCTCCCAAGCTGCCTGCGATGCGGTCCCAGGCCCACGCTCCGCCGGAGGCCGGGATGATCAAGTCGCCTGCTTCGGCTTTGCAGGCATCCGTCAGGTCGCAGATGATCCGGCTGCGCTGCACGGTCAGGGGATCGATCTCGCGCGTTTTCGGAGTGTGAGAACCCACGCCGTTGATATGTGTTCCCGGCCGCAGCCAGGAGCCGTCGATGATCGGAACGGCGGCTGTGGTGGCGAGAATGACCAGATCGGATTCGCGCACGGCAGCTTCGGGCTTTGCGGCAATCTCCACAGGAATGCCGGTTTTTTCGGTGACCTTGCGGCCGAATTCCTGCCGGGCTTCGATGGGGTCGATCGAGATGGCGCGCAGCAGGCGCAGCGGGCGCGCCTCATGAACTGCCAGAACCTGCGTGAAGGCCTGCACTCCGGTGCCGAAAACGGTTGCCGTGCAGGCATCCGGCCGCGCCATGAATCTGGTGGCGACGCCGCTGGCGGCGCCGGTGCGCATGGCGGTGATGAATCCGCCGTCCATGACGGCGACGGGGAAGCCGGTCTCCTCATCGAGCAGGAGGATTGTGCCGAGAATACAGGGGAGATGATGTTTGCGGGGGTTCTCCGGGTAGACCGTCACCACCTTGGCGCCGATGGCCTCGAGACTCCTGATGTGAGCCGGCATGAAAAGCGCGAGGCCTGATTTTTCAGGCAGGGCGATGGGGGTGCGCTGCGGCATGTCTGCGTGCCCCCGGGCAAGCCCGGCGAATGCCTCTTCCACCGCCTCCATGCACATGTTCATTGTGAAATAGCTTTCGATTTCCCTGCGCGAGAGCATCAGAGTGTCCATGGCTCCTCC
>JAFNAG010000579.1 GCA_017860135.1 Acidobacteriota bacterium | reverse complement strand
GCCCGGCCCGAACAGCGCTCAGTATCCTTCGAGAACGATCTCGGGCTGGATGCGGGCCGGCCTTTCGTGGTTTTTGACTTCTGGAAGGAGCGGTTGGTCAAGGCAGGGGATCGCGGTTTCCGGACGGAACTGCCCGCTCACGGGACCGCCGTGTTCCACGTTCACGCGCGGCTCGAGCGGCCGCAACTGATCGCGAACAGCCGCCACCTCACGGGGGCCGCGGGCATCCTGAAACCTCCTCCATGACCCTGCAAGGTACTTCCGACACCGTTCCTGACGCGCCCTACACCCTCTTCTTCTACGTGCCGGGGGCATTCGAGTTCGAGAAGGCTCTCGTGCAGGGAGTTGCAGTCGACTGTGTTCCCGGGTCGGACGGGTTGCTGAGGGTCAGGTTCCTGGGACAGAAGGCCCCCGTGGATTGGAGCGTCAAGTTCGCGAAAAAACAGTAGGAGTTTTGGGGACAGGCTACTCAACCTCGAAATTCTAATGAATCCAGCACTCGTCAGAGCCAATTAATTTCGAGGTTGAGTAGCCTGTCCCCAAAACTCACTCGTAGCGGAGTGCCACGACCGGATCGATCCTGGTGGCTCGCCGGGCCGGGATATAACTGGCGAGCAAGCCCACCCCGATCAAGATCAGGGACACGATTGTGAAGGTGAGCGGATCGACGGCTTTGACGCCGTAAAGCCAATTGGCTATCAGCCGGGTGAGTCCAATCGCCGCGCCGATCCCGATCGCGACGCCTGCCAGCGTAAGCATCAAAGCCTGCCGGAGCACAAGGAAGAGCACCCGTCCGCGACTGGCCCCGATCGCGACACGCACACCAATCTCATGCGTACGCCGCGCCACGGAGTAGGACATTACTCCGTATATCCCGACCACGGTCAGGAACACTGCGAGCGCGGCGAAGATGCCGAACAGCTGCATGTAGAAACGCTGGTAGCCAAGCCACTCGGACAGACGCTGCTCCATCGGCATTATGTCGAAAACGGCCTGGTCCTTGTCGACCTGTGCAACAATCTGCCGCAAAGCTCCGGCGAGCTTCATTGGATTGGAGGTCGTACGGACAAAAAAAGTTCTGGACAGATGACGGAGGGACGTGCCGCCGGGATACACCCAGATGTGCTGAAGGTGCGGCACGTAGAGCGTGGGCGGAGGATCGTCGCTCAGACCCCAGTGCCTCGCGTCCCCCACCACCCCGACAATCTGGCGAGGTTGGTCCTCCAGGACGCTGTATCCTGAGCCGTCTGCGAACTGCAGGTGCAACATCTTTCCTATGGGATCCTCGCCCGGAAAGTGGAGGCGCACCATGGATTCGCTTACTACAACCACCCAGGTGGCTCGAGCGTCGTCCTGTTCAGCCAGATTTCGGCCTTTCAGGAGCGGAATCTGCATAGCGCGAAAGTAGCCGGGGTTCACTCCAAAAAATGCGGCTTGCAGTTCCTCGCTTGCAGGTGGCGCCGGCCGCCCGACGATCTTGAACTGAGCCGACGTCCCCATTGCACTCGCGATGCCAACGGATTCGACACCGGGCAGGATCTGGAGACGGTCGAGGATCTGCTGATAGAAGATGTCCACCTGCGGCGTGACCTTCTTCTTGTCACCCCCCAGGAGTTCCAGGTATTTCTGGTCCGCCAGCTGTATGGTCCCTGTGAGCAGGTTCCTGGGATTATAGCCGGGATTGACAGCCTTGAGGCGAAACAGGCTGTTGATCATAAGTCCGGCGCCAATGAGCAGCACCAGGGCAAGAGCAATTTCAGCAATTACAATGAGGCTCCTGCCAATCTGGCGCGATTGCCCCGCGTGTCGACTTCCCGCGGCCTTCAATGATTCGTTCAGGTTGACCCTGGAAGCTTTCAGGGACGGGGCAAGGCCGAATAGAATCCCCGTGAGCAGGGAAATGCCGAGTGTAAAACCCAGAACGGCTGCGTCGACCTGGATCTGTTCCCCTCCAGGGAACCAGTCTGCCAGAGCGAGAAAGATCCCCTTCCCCCAACCTGCGAACAGCAGGCCAAACGCACCACCCAGGAGAGCCAGCAGGATACTTTCCGTAAGCAACTGGCGGATGATGCGGAATCGGCCGGCGCCAAGTGAAACGCGGAGAGCCATCTCGCGCTCGCGCGTCGCGGCCCGCGCCAGCAGAAGGTTTGCCACGTTAGCGCAGGCAATGAGCAGGACGAATCCCACGGCTCCCAGCAGCAGGTATACGTCCTCACTCCATCCTCCGAAGTACCACTTCTGCAAATCTTCGACGTTCACGCGCCAGCCGCGATTTGCCTTCGGATCCTGCTCCTCGAGCTGCCGCGTGAATACGTCCATCTCCGCCTGAGCCTGCTTGAGCTTTATCCCGGGTTTGAGACGCGCCAAAACGCTCAGCCATCGGGTTTCGGGGGTCAGCCGGTTGTTTGTGAGGTTCAGGACTCTCCACACGTCTACATCCCTTGTCCATGGGTAGATCCAGAAACCGGGCGGCATGACGCCGATGATTGCGCCAACCCCGCTCTTTTGGCTTAATGTCTGCCCAAGAACAGCAGCGCTGCCGCCAAAGCGGCGTTGCCACAGTCCATGGCTGATGACGATCGCGCTGCCCGCCTCGTATGCAGCGTCTTCGGGATTAAAGCCGCGCCCGAGGGCTGCCCTTACGCCCAGCAGGGAAAACAGGCCAGGGCTGACAAACTGAACCTTGATCCGTTCGGCCTCTGCCCCGCCTGTGATAGTGCCGGGCTCGATGTATATCGTGGCCCCCTCCACCTGCTCAAAAGAGCCACCACGCCGTTGTAGCTCCACCAACGTCGAGAGCTTCAGGTCCCTCCGGTCCTCTTCTCTGGGATTAGTCTCTTCCACGAGCACCAGCCGGTGAGGTTCCTTGAAGGCAAGCGGACGGAACACCAGCACGTTGACCGCACTGAAGATTGTAGTGTTGGCCCCGATCCCGAGGGCCAGAGAAAGGACGGCGGTCGCGACAAATCCCGGGTGTTGCAGAAACATCCGGAAGCTATAACGAATATCCCAAAGCAGGTCTCTCATCGGCGCGCCTCCGCCGGCTTTTGATGCCCGGTCTTCGGAATTCGGTTTCCGACATCATACAGCGCAACCCGAGATCCCTGGAAACCGAATCCCGAAGACCTGACACCGCTCATTCCGCGCTCATTTCGAGGAGGCCCCAGAGATTCAGCGTTGGCACGAGTACGGTATCGCTACTGATCGGCAACTCGACCGGATCCGTATCCGGAGTTACCCAGCGGCAGGTTTTGGCGCCGGTCACCCCGAGGGCCGAAAGATCGAGTTGAACCCGTACCCCGGGCAAGGGCCGGACGTCATCGCC
>JAFNAG010000578.1 GCA_017860135.1 Acidobacteriota bacterium | reverse complement strand
AACGGCAAGCTCACCGAGGAGCAGATGGAGGACGAACACGGGCTGGAGCTGGCGCAGATCCGCGCCGCCAGGATGGAAAACGAACCCGACGAAGCCTGAGCCTGGTCCGTCGGCAGGGGGCGGCGCAGAGAAGCAAGCCCGGATACTCAACTGGCAGAGAAGCGGGCCTCCAGCCCTTGCTCCTATTGCGCTTCCGCCTGTCCCGGGGCTTCGCCCCCGGCTGCTATAAGGGCGCGCTTCGGCGAAGCGCGCCCACCTCGCAACCGCGCAGCTTGAGGTTCAGGCCTGAAGGGTGTCACAAGAGCGACAGCGCGGTGTGCCGGGCCATGTGCTTGAAGTCGCTATCCAGCGTCAGCATAGACAACCCGTGCCTGAGACAAAGTTGCGCCAACAGGGCATCGATCGTGCCGGCCTGCACTCCTTTTTGTTTCAGCCTGGTTTTCAGTTCAGCCGCGTCAATGTGGTCTCTCGTCTCGGGGATGATGAAAGGCAGCGCCGAGAAGGTAAGGATGATCCTGTGCCTGGCCTTCGCGCCTTCGAATCCCTGGAGCAATTCCTGCAGGATCAAGCCGGTGGAAAACACCGGTTCCCCACTTTCCAGCGCCTGTCGTAGCCTGTGCACTTCAGGGAGGCCGGTCGGAGTGTCACGACGGAGCGCATGGGACCACACGCTGGTGTCTACCAGAATATTCATCGAGACCTCTCTCGCTTGTAGTCGTAGCCCGAGTTCCATTCGAGCGTGGAGAAGAGGTCGACTATCCTGCGCTGTTCCCTGTGCGCAATAAACTCCTGAAGGGCCTTGGTGACGGCAGCTTTCTTGGTCTTCTCTCCGCTGACCTGCAGGGCCCTGTCGAGCAATTCCGCATCGATGTCGAGGTTGGTTGCCATGTGTGAATCTCCACACAGATATTCGCACATTCAATGACAACTGTCTACGGAGACATCTCTTCGGCAGCAGCGGCATCCGCGCCGGCGCTGATGCCACACCGAATCATCCTCTCTCGTATGGGAAACCCGGCAGAAGAGTCGGGTCGCGACGGCAAAGGGCCGGCGGTCTACCCGCCGGCCTCTTGTGTGCGCAGGTCGTGGCCGCGACCGGCGCTGAAGTGAGCAGGGCCGGATGGCGCCAGACATGGCCCGGGATCGACGCCCGCCGCGTCCCGGGCCGGCTGTACGCCGCCGCACCGCTCACCCCATTTCCGTATCATGTACAGACAGGCTCGAGCATCTCGAGCGGCTCCTGCTGTTCCCTCCCGCCTTTCAGCTCGAGATGCGCCAAATCACCGCGTATCGTGCGTCCCGTGCATGTCCTGCGCCGCCACCGCGCTCGGGACGTACTTTGCCGGATTCGCTTCGAAGCGCGTCTTGCAGTTTTCGGCGCAGAAGTAGTAAGTCTCGCCTTTGTATTCGCTCTTGAGAGTGCCGGGAGCCTTGGGATCCACGCTCATACCGCAGACCAGGTCCTTGGCGCCGGCGGCCCCCTTCGTCACTGAGACAGGTTCGTTCACCGGGAGCCTCATGCGGCTCTCGGAATCGATCAGGAAGTTGCCGGATACAACGATTCGCTCCCCCGGTTCCAGGCCGCTCATAATCTGTACCCGGTCACCGAGCCGCCAGCCGGTTTCGACCAGGCGGGGTTCAAAGACGCCGTTCCCGCGATCGACGTAAACTGTCTTCCGCAAACCGGAGTCGATTACGGCATCGGAGGGCACCGTGATGGCGGCAGGACGGCCGACCTCAAGTTCAACGTCGACGAACATGTCGGGCAGCAGGATGTTGCCCGGATTGTCGAGTTCAAAGCGGGTCTTGAGCGTCCGGGTTTGCGGGTCGAGCTGTGGCAGCGCATCGCTCAGGCGCGCCTGAAACTCGCGGCCCTGATACCGGATCATCGCTGTGGCTCCCGGCTTCACAAACTCACGGTCCTTTTCGAAGATGTCCGCCATCACCCATACGCGGGCTATGTCTCCTATGCGGTACATCTCTGCCCCTTTATCAAAACGCTCTTTGGGTGAGATGTTCCGCGAGATCACGAAGCCGCTTACCGGAGAATAGATGCGGATCTGATAGTCAGGCTGCTGCCTTTCGCGGACCTCCTGGATCTGGAGGTCGTTCATACCCAGGCTTCGCAGTGCATCCACTGCTGTTTGCAGGCCGTATGACACTATCGGGCGCTGGCGGCCGGCGGCTGACTCCTTCCTGGCCAGTTCAGCCGTGTCGGTGCCGAACAAGTCGGATGGGCCAGTGGCGAACAGGAGTGTCTGCTGAGCAGCCAGCGTATTCGGCGCATAGTAAGATCCGAGAACCTGATTCTTCTTGACAAAAGTGCCCGGCGGATTGTTTCCAAGTTCACGGATCCAGCCCTCGGCTGCTGCGCTGATTCGGTAAAGCCGCGTGTCGTCCACGGCCACGCGCCCGGGCACGCGTATCGACTGAGATGCCGTGGCTTGCCTGACCTCATCTGTTCGAACGCCGGCCAGCTGCTGCCTATCGATACCGACCTGCACTGTTCCCTGCACTGCGGGACCGCCAGTAGAGGGGGCCTCAACCTGGCTGCCGGGCGATGCTGTTACAAGGCTCATGCCGCAGACAGGGCAAGTCCCGGATCGGTCAGAAGTGTACTGCGGGTGCATAGGGCAGCTGTATCTCAGCTCCTGCACTCCTGAGGCTGCCGATATGGCGGGATCGCTTTGCCGGTTGGCCAAGAATCCGGCAAGAAAGATGCCCGCCGCAAGGGCTATTTTCACTGTGAATCTTGCGGGCGTCTTCATCTGTCCTCCCAAAGGAGATGAGTCATATGAGTGAGGTGTCGATATCCCGGAACATGGACATGGTGTCGCATACCGGGCGAGTGCTTTTGTGTGGCATAGAGGTCAATCTGCGCCGCCGTTGCCCAACCGGGCAACGGCGACGCGAAAGTCAACTAGACCGCACATCTCTGCGGCGCCGGCGGTGCCGGCGCCGAGGATGAAGCCATGCGGTTTATGGATTGGTCCGGATTGGGAACGGCGTCGCGTTCACCCACACTGTTGAGATGATCGCGCCGTTGTTGGCCCGGATGCGGAACCAGTACTGCGTGCTCGGGTTCAAGCTGG
>JAFNAG010000577.1 GCA_017860135.1 Acidobacteriota bacterium | reverse complement strand
GGTCTCCATTGTGTAGATCCAGTAGCCGTAGGAATCATGAGCGCTGTGGTACAACTGCTCGGCGATATTCGCTGATGGAAATCTGCTCTGCCAGATGCCTACCAGCAAGTCCACAGAGGCACCCATCTTGCGAAACGATTCTTGTACCGAAGCGACATAGGGCGTGTAGCCGTTCGAGTAGGTCTTTTCCGTGAGACATATCACCGGCATGTTTGGTGTACCAAACCCCAAGGCAAGGCCTTGCTGCACCGGGATGTTTTGGTCCAGGTGCAGCACGCCAAGACGCAGGCCCGGACGAACTTTGTGCACTGCCTCCCGGCATGCGATTGCGAAAGTACGGGCTGCCTCCCGCTGCAATGCTCGATACGCATCGAGCTCGTTGGTTTCCTTGATGATCCTCCCGCGGTCAGCAGGTGGGGGGAGCTTTCCTGATCGCCCTTTCGCTTGAATGTACCTGGCAAAGCATACATCGCAGTAGCAGCCATCTTGGTAACCCACGCTCTCGGCGCCATACATCTCCATATCGACGCAGATGGCGGCAAGCGGCCTCTCCCCCAGAACCCGGATGATGGCGACAAAGCGGGGAGTGATGCAGCGGTCCCAAAAATCCTTGGTGTAAGGACACGGTGTCTTTTCAAGATATTTGCCGCTCCCGGTGACGACATGATTGTACTCATTGATCCAGCGTCCTTCGTTTCCCCCCCACCAGTTGAACACCGGCATGAACGCAAGGTTCAACCGGTTACACTCCTCGGCCCATTTGCGCAGCATGGCAGTGGAAGATTCGCTTACCGGCACTGAGATGCCTCCGAACTTCGGGATGGCGGCATTCATGCCGTTCTGCGACATCTTGGCGAGTAGCTTGAAGTTCGATTCGCCCATATACCCGGCGCGCAGGCGACCCGCCAACGTCTTGGTCAGGTCCGGTGGCGCGGCGAAGCTATGCGTCGCGAAGCCGGTCAACGCCAGCGCCAGAACGATACGGGCAGCAGACCTGTTCACTTGAATGTAGGCCAATGCCCTACCGCAGGATGAGGTCGTGGCTTATCTCCCAATGAGAAGCCCGGCGGGATCGGTAGCCGCAAAAGGCAACACGCCTTGCCCGCCTCGGACACGGACGTCTTCAAACGAGTGATCCGGCAGCTGCTCGAATCTGAGCTGGACAAGGGTGCCGGTAGGTTTGGTTAGACTGATTTTCGTGGGCCCGTCCACCACGCCCGACCAAAGCTCCACGCCGGTCTCGTCAAGCACCGATCCTTTGACCGCCTCGGCATTGCTGTCCGTCACAAACTCGAACTCGATCGTGGCAGCGCCCGGTGAGAGAGCAACGAACAGAAGCGGCAGCTTGGTGAAGAATCCCGCATCGATGGGCTGGCCGATGTGCACTGCATAAGGATGCGAGGCCCTGGATATCTCGGCTGCGTTAGATCCACTCACGACAACAAGCCCGTAAACCCCTGATTCCGAGGCAACCGCCTGGATCACGACTGGCTGGTCTGTCTTCGTCGTACCCTCGGCAAGATGCACCCCGGTGGGTGAAATCATCCCGATACTGGGTAAATCAGGATACGTCCCTATCTGCACCCGGGTCACTTCAAACTCGATCCTGTCGCCCTGCTTCGCGTAGAAGTAAACCCAATTAGTATTACGGAGCCACACGCCAGGCATTTGCGACGTAGTACCGGACCGCACAATCAGATCGTACATGTGAAAATCAGTCCAGGGCAGCGGAAATGGCGGAGGCTCAATTGGCCTAACCTGAAGTGATGACTGGTAGTTTCCATCTTTCCCAAGCCTGTCCAGCTCCAGGTTCGCCTCTTGAATCGCGGCCCAATGTTCCTCTGGCGTCCCCGACAGAGGATGGTAATCGGGCGCCTCGAAGGTCTCCATCGTGTAGACCCAGTAGCCGTAGGAATCATGAGCGGAGTAATACAGTTGCTCGGCAATATTCGCTGGTGAAAACCTGCTCTGCGAAATACCCACCAGCAAGTCCACGAAGGCGCCCATCATACGAAACGTTTCCTGCGCCGAAAAGATATAGGACGTGTAACCGCTCGAGTAGGTCCTCTCCGTGAGGCAGAAAACGGGTAGGTCTGGCGTCCCAAACCCGAGCGCAAGGCCTTGCTGCACGGGAATCGGTTGGTCCAGGTGCATCACAACGAGACGCAGGCCCGGGCGAACCTTGTGGACGGCCTCCCGGCAAGTGACCGCAAAAGCGCGAGCCGCCTCCCGCTGCACGGCTTGGTACGCGTCGAGTTCATTGGTTTCCCTGATGATCCTCCCACGATCAGCGGGAGCGGGGAGCCCTCCGGACAGCCCTTTCGCTTGGAGGTACCTGGCAAAGCAGATATCACAGTAGCAGCCTCTTTCGTAGCCCAGGCTCTCGGCGCCATACATCTCCATGTCGATGCCGACGGCGGCGTTAGCTCCCTCCCCCACCAACTGGCTGATGGCGACAACACGGGGAGTGATGCTGCGGTCCCAAAAATCCTGGGTGTACGGACATGGCGTGTTATCCAGCGCTATGCCGCTATCGGTCACTACGTGATTGTAGTTTTTAAGCCAGGTTGCATCGTTGATGCTCCACCAATTGAACACGGGCAAGAACGCCAGGTTCAGCCGTTTACACTCGTCGGCCCACTTCTTTAGCAAAGCCACGTCGTAATCGCTGACCGGAGCGGCGATGCCCCCAAACTTTGTAATGGCGGCATTCATTCCGACTTGTGCCATTCTTTCCAGCAGTTTGATGTTCGATTCGCCCATATATCCGCCCCGCAGACGGCCAGGTATGGACTTCGTCAGGTCCGGTGCCGCCGAAATGGCGGTGGTTTGGCCAGATGACCCAGATGACGTCGAGCAACCGAAGGCAGTGAAACCTGCCAGTGCCAGCGCAAGAACAAGGCGCCCAGCTGCTCTTATACCTTGGGAGGCTGTCACACTTCTTGGGGTAGAGCTTTGGGGAATACGTCGCATCTTTATTCGAGAAGGTTGCGTCACTTCGACAGCAGCGTGGCGGCTTTCCGCAGGACCTCGGACACGGTCGCCTCGGGCAGCCGGCAGATCAGCGTGGCGTCGAGCGCTCTCCAGTCCATGCTT
>JAFNAG010000199.1 GCA_017860135.1 Acidobacteriota bacterium | reverse complement strand
TTGAAGCCAGCAATACCGCTAACTCTGCCCAAATGAGCATTGTGTTCTTGTCGGAATCGAGACAGACTCCGCCTCCTGTCTGGAACGAGCGCCAATCCTGAAGACCCAACCTTCCTTTGAGACGAGTCGGTTCAGTGTCCTCGAACCCGCGCTATCTTTGTCCTGAACCGCTGCCGGCGGAGAGTGTTTGTCGACACCTTAAATACTCTCCTGTTACAGGCCGCGGGCCACAGGCAATACGTGTTTTATGGTCTGTTCGAGGCCAAGGCGCCACGACTCTTTTCCGCCCAGTTCTACGATGACCTGACGTCATGCAGAAACTTGACCAGAGCTTAGGCAGTCCTCGGCTGGCAGTAAACTGGTATTTTTACCAGTCTGGGGAGTACCAGCGCCGACAGTCACCCGGATTTGGGGCTACACCCTGTTTTGATCTGGCTGCGCGACACACTTAGCACTGTGGGTAGATAGTCCAGCAGACTGCCAGGATACACACCAGGTCAGGATACAGAAAGGAATCCCGCAGGCAGGAAACAGAAGGGGACCCCACAGGCAGGAAACAGAAGGGGACCCCGCAGGCAGGAAACAGAAGGGGATTCCGCAGGGAGGAAACAGAAGGGGATTCCGCAGGCAGGAAACTGAAAGGGACCCCGCAGGCAGGAAACTGAAAGGGACCCCGCAGGCAGGAAACTGAAAGGGACCCCGCAGGGGGGTCCTGCAGGACAGCCCAGGGCGCAAGCCCTGGGAGCCGTGGCAGACCCAGATGTCCGCCCTGAAAGGGCGGTGCAGGCAGCTTCTGCCTTTCCAGGCTGGATCATCCTCCCAGTGCCACGGTGATACCCACGAGAACCAATCCGAAAACAATCATCGTAATTCCCGTCACCCACGGGCGGCGCCCGATGATGCGTCCGTAAACATAGCCTGTCACGAACAGCATTAGGACGGCGATGGCGTTCGAGACACGCATGGCCGGCGCTGCGTTCCTCATGAAGATGAACGGGATCACCACCGGAAACGTTGAAAGGAAGACGATTAGAAAGACAGCGGCCGCTCCCCGCCAATCGTCCCCCTCCAACCGCGCCTGCTCCGCCGGCTCGGGCAGTTCCTTCAGGCGCCGGCAAAGCATATCGAGTTGGGCCGGCTGCAGAACGTGAGCCACCATCAGGGGGAGCGCTGCGGCGATGACCTTTTGCGCCTTCTGCGGATCGGAGGCAGCACGCACGGCACGCAAGGTGAGGAGGTCCCGCCGCTTCTCGGCCAGGCAGCCCAGAAGGTAAAACGCCCCGTCGATGATACCCCAGGCGAGATTGCATCCCAGCGCGCCGATGAGCATTGCGCGAATGTCATCGCGGCCCGCCTCGGCGACGCTGAGTGAGCCCGTGAAGGTAAGGACCATGATCAACCCGAACAGGACCTCGGTGACACGGTCGATCGGGTCCAGCACGCGCTTGGAGGATTTGACGGATTCGTCGGCCATTCGCTGCCACCTCTCAGAATCCCTGGAAAGCGTGCGGCAATAGAGCGACTGGCCCTAAGGATTCAGAGTGCTTGATCCCTTGCATTTCCGCCGCTTCCCGCCGCGGCTCCTAAGACCTGCCCGAATGAGCGGCAGGAAGCGGCGATTGTACTACACCGCGATACGGGCTGCCGTCTCTGCCAGGCGGTAGGAGTAGCCCATCTCGTTGTCATACCAGGCAGCCACGGATAGCAACTCGCCCTGAACCGCCGTCAACGGCAGGTCGACGACCGACGAATGCGGGTCGCCGATGATGCGGGACGACGCCCATTCCTCCTCGAAGATGCCCATCACGCCCTTGAGGGGTGGAACCCCGGCCGCTTTTCGGAACGCGTCGTTGACCTCTTCTACGGTCACCGGACGCTCGGTGAGCAGGTTGAGCTCGGCAATGCTGCCGGTGCGTGCGGGGACGCGGTAGGCCTTGCCCGCGATCTTGAGTCCCTTCCAGATGAAGCCGAGAGCGCGCGCTGCGCCGGACGAAGAGGGGATAATGTTCTCGGCCGCGGCCCACGAATCGCGGCGATCCTTCATCGGCTGGTCAGTCAGCGACTGGGTATTGGTGTAGGCATGCACCGTTGAGAACAGTCCATACTTGATGCCGAAGTTCTCGATTACGACCTTGACCACCGGAGCCAGCGCATTGGTCGTGCAGCTCGCCATGCTGATGATCTTGTGTTTCTTCGGGTCGAACGTGTCGAGGTTGATGCCGGGCAGCAACACCGCGTCACTGTCTTCCTGCTTCTTGCTCGGTGCGCTCACCAGCACACGCTTGGCGCCGGCATCCAGATGGGCCTGGGCGCCGGGACGCGTGCTGGCCCGGCCGGTGCAGTCGATCACCAGGTCGACGCCGAGGGCCTTCCAATCCGGCAGGGCCTTCATCGCGTCGAAGTAAGGGATCTCGCGGCCGCCGATGACGAAACCACTATCCTTGGCAGTGACTTCCTCCGGCCAACGGCCGTAATTGGAGTCGACCTCGAAGAGCGCTGCAAGGGTCGGGACATCCTTGATATCGGAGATAGACACCGGGACAAACAGTTTATCCTTGAGCGCCACCTTCATCAAAGACCGTCCGATGCGACCAAAACCATGAATTGCGATCCTAGCCATGAAGTCTTTCCTTTCCGATTCGTTTGAGAATCATCGAAAACCAGATACTTATTTCGCCTTGCCCTGTCCGGCGACTGCTTCCTGCGCCTTGCGGATTTCGTCCGGATCACCCAGATAGTAATGGCTGACGGGCTTGAGGTCCTCGTCAAGCTCGTAGACCAAGGGCACGCCGGTCGGTATGTTCAGTTCCACGATATCGCCGTCGGAGATGTTGTCCAGGTACTTGACCAGCGCCCGCAGGCTGTTGCCGTGAGCCGCAATAATCGCCCGCAAGCCCGACTTGACCGCCGGAGCTATGGCATCGTGCCAATAGGGCAGGAAGCGGGCCACGGTATCCTTCAAGCACTCGGTCCGCGGGATGTCCTGCGGCTCGAGGTCATGGTAACGCGGGTCGCAGCCGGGCCAACGCGGATCATCCGCATCCAGCGCCGGAGGCTGAATGTCGTAGCTGCGGCGCCAGGTTTTTACTTGAGCATCCCCGTATTTCGCTGCCGTCTCTGCCTTATTCAGCCCTTGTAGAGCACCGTAGTGGCGCTCGTTCAGCCGCCAGGAGTGGTGGACCGGGATCCACATCAGGTCCATTTCGTCGAGCGCAATCCACAGGGTGCGGACCGCCCGCTTGAGCACCGATGTGAACGCCACGTCAAAGACGTAGCCTTCGGCCTTCAAGAGCTGCCCGGCACGGCGGGCCTCGGCGTAGCCGCGTTCCGACAGGTCCACATCCGTCCAGCCGGTGAAGCGGTTCTCCATGTTCCAGGTGCTCTCGCCGTGGCGGAGCAGTAAGACTTTATACATACGCTTCTCCTATTTGTCATCGTTGAGCGCCGCCACCCCCGGCAGCACCCGGCCCTCCAGGAACTCCAGCGACGCGCCACCGCCGGTGGAAACATGGGTCATCTGCCCGGCGACGCCGGCTTTCTTGACCGCGCTGGCGCTGTCGCCGCCCCCTATGACGGTGGTCGCGCCGACAGTCGCCAACAGCCTGGCGATGGCGAACGTGCCCTCTGCGAACTTCGGGAACTCGAACACGCCCATCGGGCCGTTCCATACGACCAGCCTGGCGCTCTTGAGCACCTCGCCGAACTGCGCGATGCTCTTGGGCCCGATGTCCAGCACACGCCATCCGGCAGGCACGTTGTCCGGGTTCACAATCCGGCTCGCCGCCTCAGCGTCGAACCTGTCGGCAGCCACCACGTCGACGGGCAACATCAGCCGGTCGCCGCTCTTTGTCATAATCGCCAAGGCGGTTTCCACCGAGCCGGTTTCCACCAGGCTGTCCTGCATGTTGTACCCTTTGGCGGCCAGGAAGGTGTTGGCCATGCCTCCGCCGATGATCAGCGTGTCGCACCGGGTCAGAAGGTTTTCGATCACCGCGATCTTGTCACTGACCTTGGCTCCGCCCAGAATGGCGACGTAGGGATGCGCCGGGTTCTCAATGGCGCGGCCAAGGTACTCCAGCTCCTGCTCCATGAGGAAACCGGAGACGGCAGGCAAGAAGCGGGCGACACCCTCGGTGGAGGAGTGGGCGCGGTGAGCCGAGCCAAAGGCGTCGTTCACGAAGACGTCGCCCAGCGCAGCCATCTGCCTGGCCAGGTCGAGGTCATTCTTCTCTTCGCCCTTGTGGAAGCGGGTATTTTCAAGCATCAGCACGTCGCCGGGCTTGAGGGCCCTGACCATCCCCTCGACCTCGGGGCCGATACAATCGGGGGCCATCTGCACGGGCTTGCCCAACAGCTTGGCCAGCGCTTCGGCCGCGGCCTTCAGACTGAACTCCGGATCGAACCCGGCGCCCTTGGGGCGGCCCAAATGGCTCATCAGGATCAGCGAAGCACCCTGGTCGAGAACGTATTGGATCGTCGGCAGCGCGGCTTTGATGCGCTTGTCGTCAGTCACGATGCCGTTGGCCATCGGCACGTTGAAGTCCACGCGCATCAGCACGCGCTTGCCCTTGAGGCTGAGATTGCGGACGGTCATCTTATTCATGAGGTCCCTCCTGGTTTGCGGCCATCAATGCGGCCATTGGCAATGTTTGCACGATACATAGCGGATAAAGGAACCCTGGCCGCGCCAATCGTACCGTCACCCGGCGTGACTTCCATTGTGGCCGTCGGGCTCCCGCGCGAGTCCAGAATCTCAATGCCATGGATGTTTGCGATGCTCAGATCCATGGGAACTTCCGTGAGATCAGACCAAACTTCCATCGTATTCATAGAATATGAGAATACACTGCCGTGATAGCCACGAAGCCACTGTCAGAAGTAACAGTCATCGGCTTACAATCGTCAATCAGATCTGCTCCAGAAATCGTACCCTCCCGGTCGCGATTTCAAAGATTGCGCCTGCCAGCATATACGTTCCTTCCCGCTTACGAGCGCGCCCTTCGGGCGATTCTGCTATCTGTCTCATGGTCCAGCGGACATTAGCCTCCACTGCACACGCAATCTGAGCCGCCGGTTGGGCATGCTTGTCGATATTCTCCAGGGAGGGCAGGATATTCTTGATGAGGAGTTCCATCCGCAGCAGGTGCCTGGCTTTGCGAAACTTCCTATCGAGCGCCGCCTGGACGGCGCCGCAATTCTCATGGCCGAGCACCACGCACAAGGGCGTCTTCAGATGCGCAACTGCATACTGCATCGAGCCCGCCACTTCGGGCGACAGCACGTTGCCGGCGACGCGGATTACGAACAATTCCCCAAAATTGGCGTCAAAAACGAGTTCCGGCGGCACTCGCGAGTCACTGCAACCGAGAATGGTTGCGTAGGGACGCTGCTCCCGTGCCAGCGACGCCAGGACTTCTTTCTGAACAGTGGGAAAGCGGGCGCTTCCGTTCAGGAACCGTTCATTTCCATCCCTCAGGCGTTTGAGACCTTCCTCTGGGCTGACCGGCATGGGCAGATCATGGATTTTCATGCTGCTACCTCCTGACTGGCAGACCTTTCATTCATCCCTGGGCCCTTTTGCCCACCACGGGCATCTTGGAAGTCGAGCCTCTTCGTCTCCCGCTTTCCGGTTTTGTCACCCCTCCGGCGGAGGCGACGGCTTCGCGGGGTTCTCGAACCACTTGTCCTTCGGCACCACCTTCGGCTCCGCGGGATCTCCCTCATAGGCGGGCGTCATGATCTGGACGCCATGCTCGTTGAAAACATCTAGGATGTTGCGGTGGAGCGCGGTGTAGAGCTGCACCTGCGCTCTGGGCCGATCGCAATAGACGTTGAGCTCGTAGGTGATGCAAAAATCGCCCAGCATATTTTGCAGCACGAAGGGCAGGGGCTCGCGCAGGAGCCCCGGCGTCCGTTCCGCGGCCATCAGCAGCATGGCCTCCACCTGGCGCCACGGAGTCTCATAGCCGATCCCGACCGTGGTGTGCAGGATCAGCCCGTCTTTTTTCGCCAATGAACTGTAGTTGATCACGCTGCTGTTGAGGATCACCGAGTTCGGGATGATAACCTCCTCGTTCTTCGGCGACCGCAGGTGTGTCACCTGGCGCCGGATTGTTTCCACGTCGCCGATCGTATCGCCGATCCGGATGCGGTCTCCCAAACGGTAGGCCCGCCGGTAGGTCAGGGAGTATCCCGCCATGATATTTGCAATCACTCCCGAGGAGCCCAGCGAAAAGATTACGCCGATGAACAGCGAGACGCCCTTGAATGCCTCCGATCCCGACCCGGGGAGATATGGATATGCAACGACCAGCGCGAACGCGATGACCAGCAGCCGCGCGATCTGGAAAGTCGGCCCCGCCCACTCCGCATCGAACCCTCTGAACGACATCGTCCCGCGCTCGACCGCCTCGAAGGCGGCGCGGATCAGCTTCAGCAGGTAGCGGAAAACGATGAAAAGAACCGCCAGAAAGATCAAGTCAGGCAGCGATCGCGCCACGCCCTGCCAAATCGTACTGAGCGGATTCAATACCAGTTCGAAGACGCGCTTCGAGAACGGTCTGGTCCACGGGAACTGGCCCAAAAGCACGTTTGCAAAGAGGATGCTGGCGGCCAGCAGAATGGCCGCCCGCACGAAACGCAACGCGTTGCGCAGTGTCACCCAGAGGCGCTCGGTTTCCACCACCGGAAGCGCACGAGCCCGGATCTTCTCCATCCTCGTCTTGCAGAATTTCTCCGCAGCCCCTTCCCCTCGCCGGTATGCCCAGACGAGCAGGAGGAGGAAGACAACGAATACCGCCAGGGCGCCGGCAGCGCGCAACCCTCCCTGCCTGAGCGCTTCCGGTGTGCGCGCCGCGCGGTAGGCTGTTATCGCCTCATCGATCCGGGACAGCAATACGCCCACGAGGGTTGAGCGCGCGACTCCCTCCGCGGCGGCGTCGGCGTCCGTGATCATCAGCAGCATCTGTCCGCGCGCTTTGATGTTCGTGTAAATGTCCCCGTCGACAGGCTCCAGCGATCCCGTTACATAGGCGGGATCTATGGCTGCCGCCCGAATGCGGTCTGCAATCATCGCCGCCCGCTTCTCGGCCGGCAACGCGCTCATGCCTCGGACCAGGAACAGGGTTTGCCCATCAAGAATCACCGGCGCGCGGGGAACCGCGGCCGCTTCCTCCGGTACGACTTCCGTTGTCTGCGCCGAGCAGAGAAGCGGCATCAGCAGAATCACCGCCAGCCATCCGCTGATACTCGCCTTCCCTCGTCTCCGCGTGAACCGCCGCGTGTCGGAGCCACCTTCCGCGAGTCCCGCGGCAGGCATGACGCCGGTCCCGCAGCACTCCTCCTCATGTCCCCTCATGATGACCGCTGTACTCCTGCCTGACTGCATGCGCGCACCCCCTTGCTGCAACATCCCTCTGGGTATCGTACCCGGATCTCTCGCGACTCATACTTCAATCGATAGTTTCCTGACTTCGTCCGCGGGTAATTCTACAAAAAACGCGACACTGGTAGGCATGCCCGTTTTGATCTCCGCCCGGACCTGCTTTACTTCGGAACATTAACACAGTGGCTCCCACCGCGCGTGTGGCCAACGACGTGTCGGGGAGCCCTTGGACCAATGCTACCAGGTTGTGCAGGCAGGATACCGCGGGGATGCGGATTCCCGACAACTTCGGAATCTGGTCGAGGAAAATCACGGTTCCGATCCCTGCCCGTTTTTCTTATTAGCAAAATACGGTTATTATAAGAACCGGCATTTCGCATAAGGAGACCCGGGCCTGAAAAACGACTGGTGGTCGAAGGAGATAATATGAATATTCCGGCAAGACTGGTCCTCGCACCGTTGCTATTTGTGCTGCTATGTATCCCCTGTTCCCATTCCCAGGATAAACCCGGATTTTCCGGACACTGGGAGGGATTCGTGAAGGTTGCCGGGCAGGATTTCCCGGTTTCGCTGGATCTGACAAAAGGTGAAGAAGGCGTCTGGATAGGCTCCATCGTGATGGGTAGCGGCAAGGCGCTTCCCCTGTCCGAGGTGAAAGTGGAGGGAAACTCGGTCACTCTGAAATTTCCGGTGTCAAGCTTGAGTATGGGAGGGAAACTCTCAGAAGATGAAAAGAATATGATCGGGACTGCAGTACTCGAGGGAGGGAACACGAGCCCCTTTGAGTTGAAGCGTACGGGCGAACCGAAGGTCGTAACTCTCCCCAAGAGCTCGCTCCTGGCTGCAGGATTCGAAGGGATGTGGGAAGGCACACTCGAGGTTCCCGACCGCACCCTGCGCGTTGCGCTGAAGCTTGCCAAAGCCGCCGACGGCACGGCCGCCGGCGTGATGGACAGTCCG
>JAFNAG010000576.1 GCA_017860135.1 Acidobacteriota bacterium | reverse complement strand
TAGCGTATTTTGACCATGTTAAATAGCATCTGACGCTTCCATGAATCGGAAATAGCCGCCGTGTAATCGAACCGGTCCCGGGATACGGTGAGCGGGCCGATTCCCGTGCAAGCGCACAGCAGCAGTAATGCCCACAGTGATATCATGATCCTGGCTCGAATCATCCCATCCTCCCCTGGTCGGATTTCTCCTGGAAGTCAGCTCTTGTCGAAACACGCTTCGACCGGACCCTAGAGGCACAGACTAATATCATAGTGCAAATCCCTTCAGACGCTCCTTAGAACAAGACGCCGAGCAGCTTTTTCAGGAGTTCTTCCAGCGGCATCATGGTGAGTGCCAGCGGGGCGACCGGCGCGAGTGCCGCCGCCACAAGGCGGAGGACAGCTTCCTTCGTAACCGGTGCGATGCGCATGGTCCGAACCACCTCGAAACTATTGCCCATGTCGGCAAGGGACTGAATATCGTTGCTGCCCACCAACGGCTCCTCGGCAGGCGCCCCGCCGCGCAGCCACTTGGCATCGAACTCGCGGACGTAACGTTCGGCCAGCGTGCCGTATTCGCGATTGCCCCTCCGCTTCGCCTCTGCAAGCTGCGGTGCGAACAGCAGGAGCGGGCCGAGGACCATGCACAGCAGAAAGACCACGAGGACGGCGATCTCGATCTTGAACTGAGGCAGTGCGGCCCCAAGGTAGAAAATGCGATTGGCGATGAATCCGGCAACCAATCCACTGTGCGCCACTGCCAGCGGGGCGAAGGCGTAGACCGCATTGGAAAGGAACTCCAGGCCGCCGACGCGGTCTGGATGGGTCGGAACCAGGCTCAACTCGAGGCGTGACACCTGCCAGAGAAAGCGCGTCCAGATGAAGATCCGAAAATACCAGCGCATCAGCAGGAACTGGAAGAGCGGCAGGCTCACGTAGCCGTACCAGACGCCGCTGAGCGAGAGCCTCATCCCCTCGCCGGTCGGCACCGCGTACCACGTGGCCGTGGCGAGGGCCGTGTACTGGCGCCAGATGAGCAGGACACCGACGCCATAGACGAGCGCGATCAGTAGCGTTTCGGCGAGCACCGAGTTTCGCAGCCTAAATGCCGACGCAATGGCGGCATTGAATCGTGGCAAATCGTTCTCGGCAATCAAGTTGCGCTCCAGGAATTGCTTGACCACGAAGCGCATGCGCCGGTGAACCACGAGCTCCGCGACGATCAACAACGGCATAACCACCAGAAACTTGCTATGAACCTCCAAGTCCAGCAGGAAGGGCACGGGGACCTTCCCGGCCAGCGCCTGCCCCTCCAGAGCGGAGAGCACCAGGAGCGGTAACCAGGCGAGCAGCGAGATAACGACGATCCGTTGCAGCAATAGTTCCAGCGCGTCTCCGGCGAGATGGGCCCGACGCAGAAGTTGGAAGAATGGCCCCCCCAGGACCAGCGAGAAGTCTGCAGATTTATCGAGATTGTCGATCGTCTTTTCCATCGTCACGAGAGCCTCGTCATGGTAAAGGCATGGCAATGCCAGGGAGGCACATCCAAGTACAGCCCTCGCGATTGCAGGTCGTTCCCGTCGCGGTCGTATTGTGCGTCGCCAAGCAGATCCTGCATTCGCCAGTGGCCGTTGCCGAGATCTTTGAACGGCAGCCGGATGTAACACTGACTCTGGTTGGGTGCATAGTTCACTGCCACCAGCAGCCGTTCTCCATCGGGGCCTTCCCAGCCAAAGGTCACGAAGCAATCCCTGGTCCAGTTTCCTTCCCAGGCGGGGATGCATTCGAGAAGTTGCCACTGGCCGTTGCGAACGACTGGATGGCGCAACACGGAAAGTAACCGGTCGTAAAACTGTTTCAGATTCCGGTCGACGGGCTCGACAGGACGGCGGCAGAGGAAGACAGGAAGCCTGATCTTCCTTCCCTCGAACTGCCCTTCGTGAAAGAGTTTTGCCCCCGGAATCGTGGCCATGGTCACGGCGGCGGCGCGCTCCTTTTGGGGAGAAAAAACCGAAAGGGCACGGGGCTCATCGTGATTTTCGATGAAGCGGACCAGTTTTCCCTGGAACGCGAGGTCAGCGCAAAGGTGGAGCCGCACGCTCTCCGCGGTGTCGTGTTCCAGACGGTCGTACAGACGCTTGTCGTAACAGTAGTCGAACCCCTGCAGCTGGAGATCCCACTCGAGGTCCCAATAAGCCTCTGCCATAAAAAGGAAATCCGGATGCGCTTTCTTTATGGCGGAAATCACATCAACCCAGTACTCTGTTGCAGGCCGTTGACCCGCGCGGTTACCCCAGGTGCGTTCAAAGATAGAGTTGATGAAAAGCATCGCCATGTCGCAGCGCACACCATCGCTCTGGTCGGCGATATCCGAAAGGGTCCCGATGACCGCCTGCCGGAGCCCCGGCTGAAACGCATTCAACTGCAGCACGTCCGGCCATGCGGGAAAGTAGGGGTCCCGGCCACAGGCAAACACCTTTCCTCCCGTCTCAACGAAGGACGCCGGATCGTTCCTCGCATCATCCGTGTTCCCCTGAACGAAGTACTCAGGATGATGGATGACCCATGGATGGTCCGGCGCCACGTGGTTCGGGACGAAATCGAGGATAAGCTTGATCCCCCGCTTGGCAAGTTCTCGCCGGGCAACAGCGAGACCTTTCCGGCCTCCCAGGTGTTCGTCAACCACGTACTGTCGCACACAATAAGGAGATCCCACGTTGTCTTCGGGGCGAAAGTCGGAAAGGGCCCGTCGGAAGTCTTCAAGAAGACCCTTGTTCTGATTCGCAATAGCGATGCCCGCAGGGCTCCGTTCCCAGACACCCATGAACCAGACCGCGTCAACCTTCAAATCGGCAATGCCGTCCCACTTCTCCCGGGGTACCCTGGCTAAAGTTACGGGACTCTTGTATTCCTGGCTCAGTTCCTGCAACCAAACCCATGTATTGATTTCATAGATCACAGGATGTTTCGGCCATGGGTTCAGACGTCAAGCGCCTTTTGGGGATCGAGAAGTCCAAAGAGCTGGATCAGCTTGGCAACCACTCCTGTCCAGCCCGTCTGGTGGCTTGCGCCCAGGCCCGCACCGTTGTCCCCATGGAAGTACTCGTAGAAGAGAATGTGATCCCGCCAGTGGGGGTCGGTCTGGAACTTCTCCGTTCCGCCGTACACCGGCCGCCGGCCGACCTGCCCTGAGCCTGTCGAAGGGGCCCGCAGAAAGATGTTGGTAAGCCGGCCCGCGATGTCCTTAGCTACCTCGAAGAGGTTCATCATCCTGCCTGAACCGGTCGGGCACTCGATCTTGAAATTGTCGCCGTAATAGAGATAGAAGTTCAGGAGCGCCCTGATCAGTATGACATTGACCGGCATCCAGATCGGACCCCGCCAGTTGGAGTTGCCCCCGAACATGCCGGTGTTCGACTCGGCCGGCAGGTAGTCCACCCGGTGCTCCTGGCCACCCGCATGGAAGACGTAGGGGTGCTGCTCGTGG
>JAFNAG010000575.1 GCA_017860135.1 Acidobacteriota bacterium | reverse complement strand
CCATCGGCGACGATCACCATATGCTGCCACTCCCCCGCTTTCTTGCTTGCCCTGGCGGAAGGAGCCTGTACGCCGTACACGCTTCCCGCGTATTGCCAGGGACGAAGATTAGCATAGACAGGGGCATAATCATCGAGCACCTGGATTTCCATTCCGACATATGCCGGGTCTCCCTCGCGCGGCGTCCGGAGGAACACGCCGCTGTTCCCACCCTCCGGCACGCGGAATTCCAGATCCAGCATGAAATTGTCAAACTGCTTCACCGTTGAGATCCAACCGCCTCCACCGCCTTCGGCAAACAGGACGCCGTCTTTCACACTCCACGGTGTTGATCCGCCGACAGGCTCCCAGCCGGCGAGATCCATCCCGTTGAACAGCGGGCCGCTGAACTTCTCCCTCTCCGCAGGGAGTTCCCTGATGAAGATGTTCCGGAAGTACAGGGGAGAATTGTGTGCCTGCAGTTCGATCTGTCCTGTGGGATACATGGACTTCTCCCGTTCCCAGTAGTTCTCCAGCACCACGTTGTCCGTGACCAGGACATTGTTCAGGTACACGGTCACCCTCTCGCCGATCATGCGGATGCGGAACGTGTTCCATTGCCCGGCGGGCTTGTCCGCCTTCCGCAACGGTGCGCGCGGGTTCTTCTGATTGTTGTAGAGACCGCCGGAACCTTCGGGACCTACGGCAGGATCCCAGATCTGCGCTTGAGGCGATCCGCGCAGGTAGATGCCGCTGTCCCCCTCCTTCTCGATCTTCCAGTCGACCAGCAGCTCGAAGTTGGCATAGTCCTTCGCGGTGCAGAGGTTGGCGAACCCGTCGCCATTGAACATGAGCACGCCGTCGTCCACAGTCCACTGGCGCCTCATGAGGGAATCGGCGGCTGTCTGCGCTTTGGCGAGCTCGGCAGGCGTCATCTTTGCCCGTGCCGGAGGATCGGCAACAAGTCCCTTCCAGCCGGCCAAATTCTTCCCGTTGAACAAGGCGACGAACCCTTCAGGAGGAACATTCTTGTCCGACCGGGCGACGTCGTATTCCTTGAGCTGCGCCAGAACTTTCGGGCTGGCGTTCTTCTCGATGAACACGCGGACAAGGTCGTCGCGGCTCAGCGTGGCTGGCCTTTCTTCCTCTCCGCCGGCAGCCATTGTACGGATGGCAAGTGCGGCATCCAGTCCGACGGCTTCGTCGCGGAGATACCCGGAGATGATGTGAAGCGCTTCGCGCGAGCCCGCTTTTCCGAGGGAGGCCAGCGCCAATCGCTTTTCCTCGTGCCTCTCGGAGGCCGCAAGGACCTTGCCGAGGAGGGGAACCGACCGGACCGGGGGAAGCCCTGCTTCATTGACCATGCGCAGGCATCCGCGCAACGCGAGAGCCCTGGTTGGCAGCGGATATTTGCCACGTGCCACGGCAAGGAGCGGATCAAAGCCTTCTATCCCGGGTGCCTCGGCGAGTGCACGGATTGACGCGTCTTTGATGGCGGGGTCTTTTCCGGCAATGCCGCGAGAGAGAGTCGCCACCGCTTTTGTACCGCCAACGCGCCCGATCGTGCGGATCAGCCGCGTCCTTGCAGCTCCCTCGGCACCATCGAGAGCAGCAAGGAGCGCGTCGGCCCGTTTGCCCGGGTCGGGGTTCCTGGCCGTCACGGTCACGATGGACCGCTGGATCGCGCTCCATTCGCCTTCATCCCGATCTTCCATGAGGAGTCTCACGAGTTCCGCCGTGTCGTCCGGGCCGGCAACGTTTTCCAGTGTTTTGATCGCCGCAAGGCGAACCGGCGCCGTCGCATCGCGAGTGAAGGGAAGGATGTCACGGGGGTGCACGAGGCTGCCGCCTTCGGAGAGGAATTGCAGCAACATGACTCTGGCCGGAGGCATGGCGCTCTGCAGCACTCGAACCGCCGCCGGAACAGATTGAGTGAGAGGGAGCGGACGAAGCGCGTCGCGAACTGCGGCGATCTCGTCGGGCCGCTCCGTGCGTTCGAGAAGCACAAGAATGCTGTCAACGGTGTTGGCGGCTCCGAGGTGCGACGCTGCCGCAACCGCCGCGATGCGCACGGAAGGATCCGGGTCGCTCAGGGCATTGTACACTGCCGGCACTGCTGACGGATCGTCGCGCTGACCAAGCATGCGGACGACGCCAGCTCGCATTCCGGGATCGGGTTGCTTCATCAGCGAGACCCATCGTTCGGTCACCCCCTCGCCTGTCATGCCGGCGGCGATATCAAGCGCGCAAGCGCGAACCTCTCCGTTGGCGTCCTGGGCTGCCGTGACAAAGTCGTTCAGCGCCCTTTCCCCGAGCATATCGGCCAGCAAACGGAGCGCCGCGCAGCGAAGATGCGGTTCCGCGGAGCCGGCCACAGAAGAGAGGATTGAGCGGCAGATCTGCTCGGAGAGACTGACGTGCTGTTGTTCGCCGAGGCGGCGCGCGTACACAAGCTGTAGTGAAGGCTCCTTGATCAGGTCGATGGAGCGTGGGTCCCCGATGGATGCGAGCGCCGCTGTGGAAGCCTGGCGGAGAGATGCATCGTCTCCCTGCGCCCAGGCCATCAAGTCGACAACGGCCTCCTGGCTTTTCACTTCGCCCAGGGCCTGAACAAGCGTCGCCTTTCTGGACCCATCAGCGCTCCGTGCCGCCTCAAGGAGTCGAGCCCCGGTTTCGGGCGTGCGAATGGAGACCAGCGCCATTGCTGCGGGCCCGCACATCGACTCGTCAGCGAGAACACTGCCCAGGGTCTCGACGGATTCCGGCCCACCGGCGATCTGGAGTTGCTCAATCACGAACGCCATTGCCGCGGCGGTGCGCATGGAGCCCAGGGCTGCGCAAAGCGCCCCGGCATATTTCACCCGGTCCGACCCGTGCCCGGGAAGCGTGGCATGGGCGGTCGCCCCGCTCAATGCATAACGCACCCGTGAATCGTTCCCCGGCGCAAGGGTATCGAGGGCGTGGCATAGCCTCGTGATGCTCTCCGGTGCGGAATCCAGAAGCAGCGCGCCGATCCATCGCTGCTCGGCAGCATCGCGAGCTGGGAGGTGCTCCAGGATCGCATCAAGCTGGATCCTTGTCTCCCGTTGCGGAAGGTCGGCCGGAGACTTGGTGGCTGAGCAGCCTGCGAAAAGCAACAGCGGC
>JAFNAG010000574.1 GCA_017860135.1 Acidobacteriota bacterium | reverse complement strand
ACGGCTGCCGCACCGGCGGCCGTTCGCCTCGAGCGAAAAAGACCTCGGCTCTGGCTGTGGGCTGCGGCAGCACTGCTGGTGATGCTGGCCGGGAGTTTCGGCACATACAGACTGCTCGTGAAGAAACCCGAATCCGCCGTTCCGTTCCAGGCGATGACTGCGCCGCGCAGGCTGACCACTCACGGCAAAGTCGGCGTCGCGACGATTTCTCCGGATGCGAATTATGTGGCGTATTCAGTCTTGGACGCCGGCCGGGAGAGCATCCTCGTGAGGCAAATCGCAACCGCCGTGGACCGGACTATTATTGCGCGCGCCGAAGCCGGTTTCGAGGCGCTCAACTTCTCGCAGGATGGCAACTACATCTATTATCTGAAGAGGGAGAAGGACAGAGAAATCAGAACTCTCCACCGGATGTCCGTGCTCGGGGGCAACGCCACCAAACTCATCGAAGATGTCGACAGCCCCGTCACGTTCTCGCCCGACGGGAAGCGGTTGGCGTTCGTCCGTTACGCCCAGCATAAACAAGAGTCCTCCCTGGTCGTTGCCGGAGCCGACGGCAGCGATCAGAAGGGTATCGTTACACGCAAATACTCCGAAGTAACCTTCTATCCCAATCCGGCCTGGTCTCCTGACGGGACAGTGATTGTCGTCGGGATTGAAGATTCAACCAGGCGCGGGCAATTGTCGATCGGTCTTGCCGAGGTGCAGGTGGAAGGGGGGGCGATCAGGGAGATTTCCACCCAGCGATGGATGGATATGGACCAGATCGCCTGGCTGGGGGACGGCCGCGGTTTCCTGATGTCTGCGGGGGATCAATCGACCGGATGGTCCTATCAGATCTGGTTCGTTTCCTATCCCGGCGGCAAAGCGCACAAGGTGACCAACGATCCGAACAACTACGCGGGGACAAGCCTGAGCCGGGACTCCGGTGTCCTGCTCACGGTGAACTCTGACAGGTTATCCAGTATTTCAGTTGCCCCGGATGGCGATACGAGCCGCCTGGTGCAGATCACAACCGGCAAGTACGATGGATTCGGAGGAGTTGCCTGGGCACGCGGCGGCAAGATTGTCTATGGCACGCGGGATTGGGACATCTGGATCATGGAGGAAGATGGAAGCAATCCAAGGCTCCTGACGCCTGATGAGCATAACAACCGGCACCCCGCTGTTTCACCGGATGGCCGCACCATATTTTTTGAATCCTGGCGCAACGGTGATGACAATATCTGGCAGATCGGCGCCGACGGCAGCGGCTCCAGTCAATTCACCAGGGGTGTCTGGGATGAAAGGCCCGTTTGCTCCCCGGACGGCAAGTGGGTGTTTTATGTGTCATGGATTTCGGACAAGGCTGAAATACTGAAGGTCGAACCTGCGGGGGGCGAGCCTGTCCGGGTGGGGAGCAAATTGTGGGATAACCCGGCCATCTCGCCGGACGGGAAGCGCATTGCCGGTTTGTTTTATGATACTTCCACTTTTCAAACCAGTCTTAATGTCGCTTCCTTCGACGGCAGAGAGCCGGAAAAGTCATTTGCACTGCCTCCCTGGGACAGCAGGTGGGCGAGGATTCGCTGGACTCCCGATGGACAGGCGCTCACGTACCCTCTGACAAGCGGATCGGTCTCCAACATCTGGATCCAGCCTCTTGCCGGCGGTCCTGCCAGGCAGTTGACCAACTTCACGACCGATCTCATCCGGGATTTTGACTGGACGCCGGACAACCGGCTGATCCTGGCGCGCGGCCCTGAGAATCAGGACCTGGTCCTGATCAGCAACCGCGAGAATCGGTGACAAAATGAAATGTCCATCGTGTTCCAAGGAGGTTCCGGAAGAGAGCAGCTTCTGCCTGAAGTGCGGCACTGCGATCAGCTCGCTTTCCCAAATGCCCACCGGAGCTGCCGAATCGCCTCCGGCGCCCGCGGCGGCTGGCGCGCCGATGATTGCCTCCCCCCTCGGCCGGCTGATCTCGTCCGACTCGATTCCTGTCGGCGGATTCACCCCTGGGATGGTGCTGGCCGAGCGGTATCGGATCATCGGTTTGCTGGGGCGCGGCGGGATGGGCGAGGTTTATCGGGCCGACGACCTGAAGCTCGGACAGCCGGTAGCACTTAAATTCCTGCCGCGGGCGCTGGCGGACGATCCCGTGCGGCGCGAGCGCTTCTATGCCGAGGTGCGAATCGCACGGCAGGTATCGCATCCGAACATCTGCCGCGTTTACGACATCGGCGAAATCGACGGCAGGCATTTCCTCACCATGGAGTTTGTCGATGGCGAGGACCTGGCATCGCTGTTGAAGCGCATCGGCAACTTGCATGGGACGAAGGCACTCGACATTGCCCGGCAACTGTGCGCGGGGCTGGCAGCGGCGCACGACAAGGGAGTGCTGCACCGGGACCTGAAGCCGGCCAACGTGATGATCGACGGCCGCGGCCGCGTGCGCATTACCGACTTCGGCCTGGCCGTGGCGGCAGGAGAGGAAATCGCCTCAGGGGACACCTTCGGCACGCCGGCCTACATGGCGCCGGAGCAGTTTGCCGGCAAGGGCGCATCGGTGCGGAGCGACATCTACGCGCTCGGCCTTGTACTCTACGAGCTTTACACGGGCCGGAAGGCATATAGCGCTCGGACCTTGGCTGAGCTTCGAGCTGCAAAGGAAAGCGCAACTCCGACCGCCCCTTCGGAGATTGCGCGCGATATCGACCCGATCGTCGAGCGGGTCATCCTGCGTTGCATGGAAAAAGATCCGCGACAACGCCCTGCATCGGCTGCACAGGTGGCGGCCGCACTGCCGGGCGGCGATCCACTCGCGGCTGCGATCGCGGCGGGCGAGACTCCATCGCCCGAGATGGTAGCCGCCTCGGGTGGCGCGGAGGGATTGAAGCCCTGGGTAGCGTGGACATGTCTTGCCCTGGTGATCGTCGGGATCATTGCGGCTGCTTTCCTGGGAGGGAAGCGCGTGCCCATCGAGAATCCGCCCGAGGCCATGGCTGCAGGCGCACGCGAAATGCTCAAGAAGGCGGGATACCAGTTGCCGGCTGTCGACAGCGATTTCGGTTTCTCCATAGATGAGGAATACTTCCCGTATGTGCGGATGAACGACCGCTCCGCAGGACGCTGGGACAGGATTCCCAGCTCCGCGATCGTGTTCTGGTATCGCCAGGCGCCGCGCTCTCTTGTCCATTGGTACGTCCCCATTGACTTTGGATTTGGGATCAAACCGCGATATCTGCCGCCTGCCTATTCGGGAGAGACTCATGTCGAGATCGATGCCCGTGGGCGGCTGATATCCCTGCACGTTATCCCTCCCGAGAGGGACGAATCTACCGGCGAATCTCGCGCTCCTGACTGGACCACGCTTTTTGAGGCCTCCGGACTTGATCCGGCACGTTGGACCTCCGTGACGCCGCTCTGGACACCACTGCTCTATGCCGATACCCGTGCTGCCTGGACAGGCACGCTTCCCGAGCGCCCCGAAGTGCCGATGCGCATCGAAGCAGCCGCCTACCGCGGAAAGCCTGTATTCTGGAGGTTGATTGCGCCCTGGCATATTCCGGGACGGATGATGGCCTCAGGCCCGTCGCCGAGCCTGGTGCTGGGCGCCGCGGGAGAGAAAGCCGGAATCTTCTTTGCGCTCCTTCTTGTTTTCGCGGTGACGCTTGGGGGATTCTTCTTTGCCCGGCGCAACCTGCGGCTCGGCCGGGGAGACCGGAGGGGCGCGGCGCGTCTGGCGTGCCTGGTGTTCGCTTCCATGGCCATCGCATGGATTGTGGGCGAGCATCACGTGGCTGATTTCGCCGAGTTTTACCTGTTTGTCCAGCTCCTCAGTTGGGCGCTTTTATTCGCAGCTTTTCCATGGCTCCTCTACATCGCGTTCGAACCGTTTGTCCGCCGCCGCTGGCCCGGCTCTCTGGTTTCCTGGAACCGGCTGTTCGCGGGCGGCTTACGGGACCCGGTAGTAGGTCGCGATCTGTTGATAGGCTGTGTCCTGGGAGTTTCTTTTGGGGCTCTGGAATATCTGAATCATCACATTGCATCCTGGATCGGCGCCACCCCGGAAGCGCCCATGCTCATGACGCTGGATTCTCTGCTCAGTACTCGAGCAACGCTTGCCGCGGTTTCGGCGATCCCGATCTGGTCGCTGTTTTGGAGTGTAGGCCCCCTGTTTCTGCTCTTCCTGCTCCGCGTTCTGCTTCGCCGCCAGTGGATTGCTGCCGTGGTGTTTGTCCTGGTGCTATCGGCCTTTTTTGGACTGAGCAGCGACTCCCCCTTCACTTGGATTAACAACCTGCTGGAATGGACGATCATGTACTTCGTTCTGGTACGCCTCGGGCTCCTGGCGCTTGCTGGAGTGTTCATAGGGTATTTTCTCCTCATCATGTTCCCGATAACTCCGAATCTTTCCGCCTGGTATGCGGGAACCGGGATTGCCGGGGCCGTCCTGATCCTGGCCTTCGCCGTCTACGCCTTCCACACTTCGCTGGGAGGCCGGCCGATGTTCCAGACCAGGCTCCTGGAGGATTGATGGTCAGAAACTCGAAGGGAAGCCTTGGGAGCCGGACGTCCATAAAAAGAGCTAATTGGCTTTCATGTTCGGGTCGGACCAGATGGCCTGGCCCGATGCAATCGGCATCGCCATCGAGTGGATCGAGCCGGCGAACTTTCTGTCGGCAGAGCAGAAGCGTGACGTTCTTTATAACAACGCCGCGAGATTTCTCCGCCTGTCTCCTGAAGAGATCGTCAAGCATTGCGGGCAGCGGTGATGACGGGCGAAATGGTTCTGCCCCGCATCACAGAGGATGAACTTGCTGCCACTGTGAACCTAACACCTGGAATGGAGGGCAGTTTGCTGACGGCCATGAAGTATTCCTATTATGCCGGCGTCGTGACCTGGATATTCCTCGCGCTGCGGAAATAGGCCGGTGTGCCGCGCTGGACCGTTCTCTTCTGCCCCGCTCTGATCACAGGTCGACTGGAGTCTCTGGTTGTCCATGTGCCGGCGCCCCTCGGTTTTCCGCTTTATGGCGGGTGGGGGAACATTGTGGAAATGATCTGGTTTGCCGTCCTCGCGGTTGCCTATTAAGGATGCACAGAAGGGGGGCCGAAATGAGAGCAAGAAGAACGCGACGTCTCTTATGGTTGGGTGTGACGGCGCTGTGTATCGTCGTCATGGCCGGGTGCCGCCGCACTGCCGACGATCGCCGCGCGGCGCTTGGAACGGCGCCTCCATGGACGCTGAGCATGGCCGCTCCCATCGATCATCTCGACGTGGTCGCCCGTGAGCCGATGATCGTGGAGCATCCCAACGGAACGCTCTTTGTGAGCGGTTTTGGGGCGGCCTTCAGGAGCGGAAAGAGGACGGACGAGGCAACCCTCTGGAAGAGCGGTGACGGAGGAACGACCTGGGCCCGGGTCAATGTCGGAACCGTGGCGGATGGGGTGGCCGGCAATTCCGATGTGGATCTCGCGGTGGCCCGCGACGGCACTCTCTATTTCGCAAATCTGGTCTACGACGAGAAAGCCAATCAAGGCAAACAGATCAGCGTTGGCGTCAGCAGGGATGCGGGCGCTTCCTGGAAGTGGACATTGCTCTCGAAAACCCCGTTCGACGATCGTCCATGGGTTAAAGTGGCGCCGGACGGCGCCGCCCACGTGATCTGGAATGACGGCCACGGTGTCTGCCATGCCGTCAGCCAGGACAGCGGCCGAACCTGGATGGAGCGCGACAGGATCCACCCGAAGGGCGGCTCGAGTCATATGGCTGTGGGACCGAATGGCGAAGTTGCGGTGCGTGTGACACCAACATCGGCAGCAGGCCCGAAGTACGACGAGGGCGTTGACCTTATCGCCGTGAGCGCCGACGGGGGCATGATATGGCGGAAGGAGCCGGCGCCGGGCTA
>JAFNAG010000573.1 GCA_017860135.1 Acidobacteriota bacterium | reverse complement strand
GGTCTCGATCAGGAAGGTAGCTTTGGAATCCCAACGCATCATGCTGTTAAAGCCGGAGGCATGCGCGCGGTGGCAGGTCAGGCACATGATGTTCTCATCACCTGTGACTGGACCCCCAAAATGACCCAAGTCAGTGGTATCGCGCATGGGAATCAGGTTGGTAGTCCGGGTTGACAGGATATCCCCTGTCTCGAAGGGAACGAGCGGTGTCCAGCTCGTAGTCTGCGAGCCAGTCAAGTCACCTGTGTGCTTGTAAGCATTGTAATTGGTGGAATACGTACCCGCGAGCTTGGCGCCGTTGCCGGCGGGGTGACGCAGGGCTGATGCACCGCCCGCGTTATGGATTGCATTGTGGCAGTTGGCGCACCACTCGGACATCCCTGATCCGTAGGGCTGACGGCGCATCCAGTTATTGGTTGTGCTCGTGCCGCTGGGGGAGAGGGCCACGGGCGGATCGTTGAAGAACCTCTCCGCTCCAGGTGCAGAACTTGGTAGATATCCATTGCCCGCAAGAATACGATACGAACCGACGGCCTCGGTGGCAGTAGGAACGTTTGTAGAGGAACCGCTGCCCATGATCGGCGCACCAGTGGTGGAAAAGGTATTCCCAGTCGTAAAACGGTACTTCCCGTGCGGGTCGTGACACGAAGAACCATATAAAGCGTTTCCCGGATAAGCTGTGGTCTTGGGGCCCGGAGCAGTCGCCATGCCTGGCCGGCTGTCCATCCCGAGGCCGAAATCAGCCGCAATCACATTGTGTCCGCCATCGATGGTTTGGATCCTCAGCCAGGCGAAGTCGCCGGCAGGGGCCGTGCTAAAGTCAGTAGTTCCGGTCACGGTCAATACTTTCGGGCCACTGCTCCCTGAGTGGCAGTTCAAGCAGGCCGAGCTCGCATCATTCCCTTTAAGAAGGTGGGCGCCGGTTTTGAATTGGACCGCGGGACCACCGAAGCTATTGTCGATAGCTACGTTGCCGGAAGAGTTATGCATCGTGTGGCAGGCATCGCAGTGGGCGACGCCGCCGTCGTGCATGGCGAGGCCGGTTCCCGCCATGCCAAGGACCAGGATCGCGGCTGCCGCAAGGGCCATGCTGATCGTGCGAAGTCTCATCTCCTCCTCCTCCATGTCTGATTTGCGTTGGCTACCGGATAACCGACCGTTCCTTGTCTGATATCGGACTGTCTTGCTTCCTTGCCGCTCTTCCTCGTGTTCCTTTTCACCTCCCTTTCTCCGACAGATCGGTTCAGCGTTCTCATGGGTTTCAGTTTGAGATTCCCTGATAGGCGGTCACACCGCGAATCCCCTGCTGGGTGACGTAGATCCTTCCGAGGGAGACAGTGACCTCTTTCGGCGCCACCAAGCCTCCGGGCCTGAATGTGCGATATCCAAACTCATACAGGAAATTGAAGTCCCGATCGAATGCCAGGACCACGCACCTCAAGGTATCAGCAACGTAAATTGTACCGGACTGGTCCACCGCGATCCCGGCAACGACCCCGAACCTGCCCGGAGCCCCCCCCGGTCTGCCGAAGGATTCCGCGGTCCGGTTGGCGGAAAGCCGGTATGCCTTGAACAAGGTCGGCATTGTGAAGTAAATGTTGCCCTCATGGTCCGCATCGAACCCGTTGAGGCCGAGATAGTCCTGCGCCTGCTTCACCTTCATTCCGAGAATCTCGGCGATGTCGATCGACTCATGGATGAATCCGACCTGATCTGCCACCGCTGCCTTCATCTGGGAGAGGTCGGCAAGGTAGAGCTTCTCCCCCCGGAGGACCATCCGGGTAGGCGTGAACGTGCCGAAGCCATCGGGGATGCCGGACACCGGTCGACGTCCCAGGAATTCGCCCCTGTAGTCGCAAAGGATCAACGACGGCGAGGGACTGCCATCATTGAAAATGCTGAGGAGAAGGAGATCTCCGCTCTCCAGCACCGTCACGTCCAATGGGATACCCAGCCGGTCGTCTTCGCCAAACCGGTAGATTTCCATCCCGAAAGCGTTGAACACATATACCAGGTTGCCGTCGCAGACGTAGACCTCGTTCCGCGCCTGATCCGACACCACCCGTACCCAGGTGAATGGAATCACGCCGGTAAAGTTGGAGAGGTTGAAGAGGTACGTGATGTTCCCGGCGGCCCCACCATAGGAGGGGACAGCCATCAGGAATAATCCAAACAGGAGGGCCGAAATGACGGATCGTGTCGTTGCCGCTCTCATGGCAACTGACGTTTGTGCAAGGTGCGCGCCAATGCGTTAAAAAAAACAAAGGCCTTTAAAAACAAATCATTACATGCTCTGCGATTTTCCGTTCAACGGGCATCTGGCGAATTCACTTAACGTGGCCGGTGATTTCACCTGCACCGCAGCCACCGAACGAGATTCATCCACAGTGGGGCCAGGGTATTTCTTCGATTGCCACGGGATGTACAAGTCCGACGAAAACCCGGTTGGTACAAGCGGCAGAATCCGTGCCGACTGATATCAAGCGATCCGCAGACGGCCAGCTTAACGTGCCACTGGGCTACTTGGGCTGCAGGTGCCGCGCGGTGGATCGACTTCTGAAACGGTGAATTTCCCATGCCGGTTGGCGATTTCCCTTACGGTTCAGAAATGGAGAGAACCACCGATTGATGCAGTCTTTCCAACTCCCGGCAAGAACAAGACTCTTTTTCTGAACGGTATGCACTTATAAATGGTATCAAATTTGCTTACGACAAATTATGCACCATGAAACGAACCCGAAAATCCTTGTCGTCGACGACGATAAATTGTTATGTTGGGCTCTCCAGCGGGACCTGTCCGGCAGGGATATCAGGATCCAGTTTGTTGAAAACTGCCAGGATGCCCTCGCCGAGTTGCGCGACAACCCCTACAATCTCGTTTTCCTGGACATCCACCTTCCCGATGGGGACGGAATCGACCTACTCGAGGAAATCGGCCGGATCTCGCCGCACACGAACATCATCATTATGAGCGGGGACGCCAGCGAGACGAACCGGGAAAGAGCGTTCACGGGCGGGGCGCTGCAATTCCTCGAAAAGCCGCTCGATCTCTCGGAAATCCACAGCATTCTGAAAAGCACCTTGGGAGCGTACGCGAATAAAAGGAAACACCCGCGACACATCTGCCGCA
>JAFNAG010000572.1 GCA_017860135.1 Acidobacteriota bacterium | reverse complement strand
CCGCGCAAGGGATCGCGCGGCACCATGGTCTTTTTCGTGCATCCCAAGACCACAGTGACGGCTGCGTTCGGCTATCTGATTGAAGTAGTTCAGGAGGGTGCCCATGCCTGACCCTGTCTCTGAAAACCTGAACCTCGCGCAGGATTTTCCTCCGGTGCCAACCTCCGAATGGGAGAAGGCAATCGCGCAGGACCTCAAAAGCGCCAACTACGAAAAGAAGCTGGTGTGGCGTACCAACGAAGGGCTCGCGGTCCGGCCCTATTACCGGCAGGAGCATCTCGTCGGGCTTGAAACCGGGTTCCGCCGGACGGACCGCGGTTGGGAGACGGTTGCCGGGACCGCGCCACGAGCCGATACGATTCGCGCCGACCTGCTGCACGAGGCCGGCGCCCACGCTGTCCAGGAACTTGGCTTCGCCGTTGCCGCCGGAGTGGAGCAACTGGCTTCAATCACCGCCGCGCAACCGGCGGATGCCGCTTGCCGCGAAATTGAATTCGTATTTGCCGTCGGCCCGAGCTACTTCATCGAAATCGCGAAACTGCGGGCCGCGCGCCTTCTGTGGGATCAGGCTGTGGCCGCGTTCGGGCTCAAGGAGGCTGAATCCATCCGGATGCGCCTGCACGCGCGCACACCGCGCCGCAACAAAAGCGTTTATGACCGATACACTAATCTGCTGCGAGTGACCACGGAAGCTCTTTCAGCCGTAATCGGCGGATGCGACCAGCTGACCGTTGAGCCGTTCGGCTTCGATGAGCACCTGGCACTGAACCTTCAGAGGATTTTGAGGGAAGAGTCGCACCTGGACGCAGTCGCCGATCCAGCCGGCGGGTCGTATTACATCGAGGTGCTCACCGATTCCATTGCACGCGAAGCGTGGAAGATCTTCCAGCAGGTTGAGGCCGCAGGCGGATACCAAAAGGCGCTCGCTTCGGGTATGATCAACAGAGCTCTGGCCGAAACGCGGGCCGCGTGGGACAAAGCGGTCTCGAGTCGCCAACGCGCGCTCGTGGGCGTAAACAATTACCCGGACTTGACGGAAAAAACACCTGCCAACGGGTTTCCGCCCGGGCTTGAAAGCTCCCTTCCCCAACACAGGCTGGCGGAGCCCTTTGAAAAAATCCGGATCCGGACCGCTGAGCACGCGCGCGCTACAGGACGGCATCCAAAAGTCCTCCTGCTCACCCGCGGTGATGTGCGAATGAAGGGAGCGCGCGCGAATTTCTGCCTGAACTTCTTTGGCTGCGCCGGCTTCGATATTGCCCAATCCGAGGTGTACGAAGGGACCGATGCCGACCTGATCATCCTGTGCAGTTCAGATTCCGAGTATCTCTCGTTCGCTCAGGAAGTGTGTCCAAAAGTCAAAATACCCGTTCTGGTGGCGGGCAACCCGAAGGCGCAGGAGGCAGCATTGAAGTCGGCCGGCGTGCAGGGATTCGTCCACGCGCTCAGCGATGTAGTCGAGACACTGACGCAATGGCAAAACACGCTGGGGATGAGGAGCGAGCGATGAAACCGGATTTTACGAAAATCGATTACAAGCCTCGCCGCCAGGCTGCTGCTGCCGCACGGCCCGAGAACAATTCCGCAGCGTGGCTGACCGCGGAGGGAATCCCGGTGAAGTCATTATATACGGCGGAAGATCTGGCCGGGATGGAGCACCTGGAATACGCCGCCGGCGTCCCTCCGTTCCTTCGTGGACCGTACTCGACGATGTATTGCCTTCAGCCATGGACGATCCGGCAATATGCGGGCTTCTCCACTGCCGAGGAATCGAACGCCTTCTACAGGCGTAACCTGGCCGCCGGACAGAAAGGCCTCTCGGTAGCATTTGATCTGGCAACGCATCGGGGCTATGACTCGGACAATGAGCGCGTTGTGGGTGACGTCGGCAAGGCCGGCGTGGCTATCGATTCGGTCGAGGACATGAAAATTCTCTTCGACCAGATCCCTCTCGGCCAGATGTCGGTGTCGATGACCATGAACGGCGCGGTGCTTCCGGTGATGGCCTTCTACATCGTCGCTGCCGAGGAGCAGGGCGTGAGCACCCGCGAGTTGAACGGGACGATTCAGAACGACATTCTGAAAGAGTTCATGGTCCGCAATACGTACATCTATCCGCCGCAGCCCTCGATGCGGATCATCGGCGACATCTTCCGCTATTGCGCCGGGAACATGCCGAAGTTCAATAGCATCTCGATCAGCGGCTACCACATCCAGGAAGCGGGCGGCACGGCCGACATCGAGCTCGGCTACACGCTGGCGGACGGGCTCGAGTACATCCGGACAGGCATACAGGCCGGCCTCGATATCGACAGTTTTGCTCCCCGGCTGAGCTTCTTCTGGGGAATCGGGATGAGCCACTTCATGGAAATCGCGAAGCAGCGCGCCGCGCGCGTGCTGTGGGCGAAGATCATCAAGGAGTTCAATCCGAAAAATCCGAAATCAATGGCACTGCGCACCCACTCGCAGACTTCCGGCTGGAGCCTGGCGGCGCAGGATGTCTTCAACAACGTCTTCCGCACCTGCGTGGAGGCGCTTGCGGCAGCGCTCGGGCACACCCAGTCGCTGCACACGAACGCGCTGGACGAAGCTATCGCGCTGCCGACCGATTTCTCGGCACGCATCGCGCGCAACACCCAGATTTACCTGCAGGAAGAGACCGGCATCACAAGGGCCGTGGACCCGTGGGCGGGCAGCTACTATGTGGAATCGCTCACCAACACCCTGATGCAGAAAGCCTGGCACCATATCCGGGAAATCGAGTCCCTGGGCGGAATGGCCAAGGCCATTGAAACCGGCATACCTAAAATGCGGATCGAAGAGGCGGCAGCCCGTCGGCAGGCGTTGATCGATTCCGGCCGCGAGACCATCGTCGGTGTCAACAAGTACAGGCCCGAGGTGGAAGAGCCGATCGAGGTCCTCGTTGTGGATAATCAGGCGGTGCGCGAATCGCAACTGCGCCGGCTCGCACAGACTCGGGCCTCGCGCAACCAGGCGGCGGCGCACCACGCGCTGTCGGCCCTGACCAGGTGCGCAGAGTCGGGGGAAGGTAACATGCTGGAACTCTCGATCGACGCCGCGCGCAAGCGGGCAACGCTCGGGGAAATTTCCACGGCGCTCGAGAAAGTCTTCGGCAGAT
>JAFNAG010000571.1 GCA_017860135.1 Acidobacteriota bacterium | reverse complement strand
CTCCGCCTGCAGCAGCATCGACAGGGGGTCCATCGTCCCTTACACGAAACGGCCGGACGAGGTCATTCCCGGCGTGGCGAACTACTACGCGAGCACCTTCCAGGAGGGGCTTGTCACACAGAGCGTCCTGGTGAAGACCCGTGAGGGAAGGCCTATTCACGTGGAAGGGATCCTCGAGGACGCACTCTCCGGGGGAAAGACGAGCCTGAGGTGTGCTGCCGACCTGCTCGGCCTGTACGATCCCGACCGATTGCGCAGGCCTTCCCGTGGCGGAACCGCTGCGGCCTGGGAAGAGTCCGACCGGGAGATCGTCCGCGCTCTCAGGGGGTCGCGCGATGACGGGTCCCCCGTGTTGCTCCTTACGGACGCCGTCGTTTCTCCGACACGAAGCGCGCTGATACAGGATTTGAAAAAAGCTCTGCCGGCGCTGCGCCACGCCGCCTGGGAACCGGCGGCCCCGCACGCAGGGATTCTTGCCGCGCAAGCCCTCTATGGGGAGGCGGCGCTTCCGAGGATGCGTCTCGACCGGGCGGATGTGATTGCGGCATTCGAAGCTGATTTTCTCGGCTCTCAGGGCGATGCCGCCGCCATGATCCGCGATTTCGCCGCACGGCGCCGCGTTTCGGGCATTGAACAGGCCCTGCTCTCGTCACTGTGCGACGACTTGAAGCGCGCGGGCAGATCCGCCCTGGTCATGGCCGGGCCGGCGCTGACGCAGGAAGCCCACGTCGCCTGCAGATTGTTGAATCTCATGCTGGGAGCCGAGGGCCATACCGCGGATGCATCCATGGCCCTGCCGGTTCCGGACCTGCTGACTTATGCCGGTTTGCGGGAGCTTCTTGAGGAAGCTGCCGGCGGCAGGTTTGCAGCGGCGGTGTTTTGGGGCGCGAATCCTGCCTACTCCTTTCCGCAAGCATCGGCATGGAAGTCGGCTGTCGCAAAAATCCCGCTCAAGATCAGAATCGGCCTGCATGAAGACGAAACCGCCCTCGATTGCGATTGGCGGCTGCCGGAGCATCACTGGCTCGAGGCCTGGGGAGATTTCGCGCCTGCCGCCGATGTCCTCAGCCTGCGCCAGCCCGCGATGGGCGCCATCCATGACACCAGGCAGGGTGAGGACATTCTTCTATCCTGGCTGCGGGCCCTCGAAGAGGGCGCTTCACTCACGTATCTCGATTACCTGAAAGCCCGCTGGGAAAATGATGTCTATCCGGCAGGCAGCCCGGCGCCGTTTCCTGCTTACTGGAATGCGGCTCTGCACAATGGCGGGATCACGCGGGAGGCGAAGCCGCGGACCGCGCGCGCACCCGGGGCAGAAGCCCTGGGGGATGCCGTCCGCCGGGCGGCTGCAGCATTGAAGGTTGAGCCGGCGTCATTCGAACTGGTCTTGCATCCGGGAGCCGCTGTGTATGACGGGCGCTACGCAAACAACGGCTGGCTCAATGAGCTGCCCGATCCGGTAACCAAGGCCACGTGGTGTAATCCGCTTCTACTCTCCGTCTCCGATGCTGCCCGGCTTCAGGTGAATGACGGGGACCTGGTCCGAATTACAGCCGGATCCGGGAGTGTGGAAGTCCCCGTGATCGTGCAGCCCGGACAGGCGCCTCACGTTGCGAGTCTGGCTCTCGGGTATGGCCGCAGGACCGGCACTGTGGCCGCCGCGATTGGCACGAACGCATATGTGCTGGCTGAACCCATGGCGCCCGCGCCCCTGCTGTGCGGACTGTCAGGGATCGAACGGACCGGAGGCCGTAGGCCGGTTCCCAAGACTCAGGAGCACTTTCGGATGGAAGGGCGCGATCTGGCCCGTTCCTGGACCCGTTCCGAGTATTCCCTCGGGACTGGAGTCGGCAGCGCGGAAAAGGGCCATGAGCTGGCATCGCTGATTCCTCCGCAGCAGTTTCCGGGACACAAATGGGGGATGGCGATCGACCTGTCGGCCTGCGTCGGCTGCAGCGCCTGCGTTGCCGCCTGCCAGTCGGAGAACAACATTCCGGTCGTCGGCCCGGAGCGGGTGCGCGAGGGGAGGGAAATGCACTGGATCCGCGTGGACCGATATTATGAGGGGGACCCGGGGAATCCGACTGTGATCCACATGCCGATTCCCTGCCAGCATTGCGACAATGCGCCCTGTGAAATCGTCTGCCCCGTGAATGCCACCACCCACAGCCCCGACGGCCTGAACCAGATGACGTACAACCGGTGCGTGGGCACCCGCTACTGTTCGAACAATTGCCCCTACAAGGTGCGGCGGTTCAACTTTTTCGAATACACATCGATGAAGCAGCAGCCCGAAAACCTGGTATTTAATCCCGAAGTGACGGTGAGGCCGCGCGGAGTCATGGAGAAATGCACCTTCTGCATCCAGCGCATCGACGACGCAAGGCAGAGGGCGAACAGCGAGGGTCGCGGAGTGCGGGATGGGGAGATCAACCCGGCGTGCGCAGTGGCGTGTCCGGCGCAGGCGATCGTGTTCGGCGACATGAACGATCCGCGAAGCAGGGTGGCCATGGTTTCACGGATGAACCGCGGCTATCACCTGCTCGAAGAACTCGGCGTGAAACCTTCGGTCACCTATCTCGCCGATATTTCCAATCCTGTGTCCGGAAAGGGCCAGGCATGAATCCCGGATCCGTCTCCATGCCCGAAAACGTTCTCCCCGAGTCCCTGCGGCCGGTGCCCATGACCGCCGGCCCCGTCAGCCTCGAGGGCCTGGATGACCAGGTGCTGTCTCCGGTTGAGCGCAAACCGCCGCGTGCCTGGTTCATCGCGTTTGCGCTCACCACGGCGGTCATGCTGCTGGGCCTGGGTCTGATCGGCTACACAATTGCAACCGGAATCGGCGTCTGGGGCAACAACATACCGGTCGCCTGGGGCTTTGACATCATCAATTTCGTTTTCTGGGTGGGGATCGGCCATGCGGGGACGCTGATCTCGGCGATCCTGCTGCTTTTCCGGGCGAGGTGGAGGAATGCAATCTCCCGTTCTGCCGAGGCGATGACGATATTTGCGGTCATCTGCGCTCTCATTTTCCCGCTCATACACATTGGCAGGCCCTGGCTTGGCTTCTGGCTCTTCCCCTATCCGAATCAGCGCGCAATATGGCCCAACTTTCGTTCCCCGCTGATGTGGGACGTGTTTGCGGTGAGCACATACTTCAGCGTCTCCCTCCTCTTCTGGTATCTCGGACTCGTACCCGACTTCGCCTCCCTGCGCGACAGGACGCGCAGCGGGATCCGGAAGTTTTTCTATTCCGTGCTGAGTGTCGGATGGCGCGGCTCCGCATCCCACTGGCGCCACTATGAAAAAGCCTACGTGGTCATCGCCGGTCTTGCGACCGGTCTCGTCCTGTCGGTCCACAGCGTCGTGTCTTTCGATTTCGCAGTATCTCTGGTCCCGGGCTGGCACATGACGATCTTCCCGCCATACTTCGTCGCCGGCGCCATCTTCGCCGGATTTGCCATGGTGGTGATCGTGCTCGTCGTCGTCCGGGCCACGATGAGGTTGGAGAACCTCATCACCATGTATCACCTGGAGGTGATGAACAAGATCATTCTGACCTGCTCCTGCCTGATGGGCTATTCCTACCTGTTGGAAGCGTGGACGGCCTGGTACAGCATGAACGAATACGTCCATCACACCTTCTGGCAGTATGTGGCGGGAACGTATTGGTGGGCCGGCTGGACGACGATAACATGCAATATCCTCATTCCGCAGGTGCTGTGGGTGCGGCGGTTCCGCAGGAGCTATTTTGCCATGATCTTC
>JAFNAG010000570.1 GCA_017860135.1 Acidobacteriota bacterium | reverse complement strand
GTCGCCAACCTTCATGACACGCCGGCCGGCGCGCCGGCCGGTTGCCACTCTCCCGGAAACCGAACGCTCAAAGGTCATCGGCTTCCTCGGGAATTGCCTCCGCTCTCAGGCCTAAACTCCCCCGGACCCGCGCACCGGCGCCACCATGGTGGCGCTGGATCCCTTGGAGGGGATTCACAGAATCACCTCGCATATTCCTGACCCCGGGCGGCACTGCCAACGGCTTTATGGCGCGTACTCGAACCGGGGCAGGCTCGCGAGTGCGCCCGCCGCGGGCGCCGGCGCCGAGGCCGCCAAAACAGCCGGCGATCGGGACAATTCCGATTTCTCCAGGGAGGCGCGGAGCACGTGGGCGCGCCTGATCCGGAAATTTTTCGAGGCTGACCCTCTGACTTGCGGCGCCTGCGGCGCCCCAATGCGCATCGTCTCCTTTATTATCGACCCGCGCATCGTCGACCGCATCCTGCGCCATCGCCAGAGCGATCGCTGCAGGACAGAAGACCCTTTCGAATCTCGTGATCCTCCCCTCTCCCGGCCCCACGCTCTCCATTAGATCGACGATTCCCAACGCCGGCCCATGCGCCGTCAGGTCGAGGCGTGCCCCGGCTCAAAAGCTGCTGCGCTCGCGAGCCCGACACACGGGGCAGGCAGCGCATTACCGGGCTTCTGCCCATCAAAAACCGCTTTGCCTGCCCGGTAATGCGCTGCCTGCCCCGTGTCCTCTGCCCGGCTTTTCTGCTGCCATCCCCCTCCTGACCTTCTTTCCCCTTGCCCCCCGGATAGAAATGCTTATAAGACAAAGCGGCGCTGAGGCCGTCGCCAAGCTGCAAGGGCTATTCTGAGCGCATGGCAACCATCGGGTGGACCGAAGCTGCGTGCCGGGCAGGCGCGAGGCTCGCAACGACTGCGACGAGGACTGCGACTGCGGCGCCGGCAATGTAGGCCAGGTTCTCCACGTAGCTGAGCGGGATGCCCATGTTTTCGCCGTTCAGGCGAATGAGCGCGGCCGTAAGGATCATTCCAACGAATACGCCAGGCGTCACGAGCTTCACGACGTCGAACAGGATCATGCCGATCACGCGTGCGCGCGAAGCGCCCAGCGCGACGCGGACAGCGATCTCGCGCTTGCGCGTCGCAACCATCAAGCCGACGACGCCATAAATTCCCAGCGCTGCCAGCACCAGGATCACGCCGCCGGCCATGCCTGCGGCAAACGACTGCCCCAGGAAATCGTCCATGCTGTTTTTCCGCAGCCACACGCCGGTCACGATGCGGGACGCCTTGAACTCCCGATCGCGTTCGCGGATCACGTTCTCGAGGCTGCCCGTCAGCTTCGCCGCTGACTCGCCCGGCGCGCTTCGCGCGATGAGCATCATATGCGGCGACTCGTCAATATCGGAGCCCACCTGTACGGAATCCCGACGGACGTCCGGGTGCTGGGCCAGCGGCAACAACAATTGTTCGCGCTCGGTGCTCATCTGCGAGGTCGGGAAATCCCCGCTGACTCCAATAATGGTGAGCACCTGTTGCTTTCTGTCCCCACCTGTAGGGGTCCCGAACATCAGGCGCTGGCCGATCGCTTCGCCGGCTTCGGCGTCCGGGAACAGCTGCTCGGCGAGCGGTTTTGAAATGATCGTCACCAAATCAGAGCCGTCACGATCATCCGCGCCGAAATCGCGACCGCGCAAGAGCGGAATGCTCATCGTGTTCAGATAGCCGTCGCCGACGCGGGTCACGTGAGCCGCGACGTACTGTGGCGCGACGTCCGCTTGCGTTTGCAACGCGACTCTTTTGATGCGGTATCGGAAGTCGAGCGGAAGGCCGTCCGCTACAGTGACGGCGGCAACACCACCCGCTTTCGCGAGACTGTCCTGGACGGCTCGGATCTGGGAAGCGGTGTCCTCCGCGGCCGGCAGCGGCGCGGCATACAGTAAGTCGGAAGCGAATCCGAGATCCGACGTCGCCGTAGCGCGGATGCGATCGAGACAAATGCCACCCATCACGAGCAACGGCACCGCGATCGCGATCTGCAAAGCCGCAGTCACGCGATGGATGCGGCCGACGCGGATGCGGCCTCCGCCGGCTTCGTCCTTCAACGAGGTAATGATCACGGGGCGACTGAACCGTGTGGCCGGCAAAAACCCGAAGACGAGACTGGTCAACAGGCAGAGCCCGAAACAAAAAGCGATCATCGAAAGGTTGACTCGCAGCAGTTCCTGGAACTGGACCGGAATGGGTTTTCCCACCATCCATGACAGCGCCGACGGCGTATTGAAGAGCACCAGCGAAGCCAGCGCGCCGCCGAGGCAGGCCACCAGCATCGACTCGGCGAGAAGATATTGGATCAGGCGGCTGCGGCTCGCTCCGATCGCCTGGCGGATCGACAGTTCGCGTTCTCGCATCGCGCCGCGCACCTGCATCATGCCGGAGATGTTCAGGCACACAACCAGAAGCACCGCTCCCGTCAGCGTGAACCCGATGGCCTCGAGCAGGGTGAACTGGGAACTGAGGAGGTTGCCCATGCCCACGTAGGTCTTGGCAATGCCGGCCTTATTCTCGTTCGTTTTCGCGTACTGTTTAGCCAGTTGCGATGTGACCGTCGAAACGGCGGCGCTCGCCTGTGCGACGCTGACTCCTGACGACAGGCGTCCGTGGATGTGCACCCACTCGTTGCCGCGATCGGAACGAACGTTCTTTTCCTCAATAAGAAGTGGATAGCGCTCGAGGGGGACGAAGAGATCGGCTTCCTGAAAAGCGAGGTGGCCCGCGAACAGTCCGGGGCCGATGCCGACGACGGTATGGGGGACGCCATCCAGGGACAGCGCCTTCCCAAGGATGTCGGGATCGGAAGCGAGCCGGTTCTTCCAGAACGTGTGCGCCAGAATCACGACCGGCTGAACCTTCAGCGGGTCATCGATCGTTGCGTCGAATCCCGAGCCGCGCGCGACTGTCACGCCGAACGTCTTGAAATAGTTGGAGGAGACAAACAATGTCGGCGAGTCGGCCTTCCCCGCGAGAGTCTCGACGAGAGCTTTTCCGGTGGCCCAGCCGGTGGCGCCGCGCGGTCCAAGGCGCGTCGTGAGCACTTCGACCAGGCCATTCGTTTTCACGAGCGGCGGGGTCATCGTCAGCAGTCGCGTACCGTACGGAATCGCGATGACCGGGGCCATGCCGATTCCGAGCGTCACGACACAGACTAAAGTGAAAGATCGAGCCTTCGCCAGCGAACGGCCGGCATAACCCAGATCGCGCCAGATTCCTTTTAACATGTCCCTAATGTATCATCGACGCTTTGTGAAGCAAAGTAGTCTGCAATTAGCGTGCATCCAGGGGGCGGGGACAGTCCACCAGTGTTCATTTCGATCCACGGCGTGGATCCCTGCGCGACTACCTCCATCCTCAAAAGAGACTTGGACACCCACCGACTAATCACAGCACTCTAAGATATTTCCGCGTCCCGTGAGCTTCGGACGCCTGCGCACCGTGGTTACTACCTGTTCGAGTGCCTAAGCGGTGGCGTCCCCTCGCTCGAGGATACCGGAAGGAAGGAGTGATGACGACAGGGCGAGACAGTTTTGTCTGGGGCAGACTGGTACAATTCCGGACAGGAGTATCGGCGGCCCTGCTTAACCCGGTGCCGAATTAACGAAGGCTTTATCTTGGCTTGATGCAGTCGATGTCGATGAAGACAAGCATGTTGGACACTCGCGATCCTGGCCAATGACCAGCGCCCGAGCCCATGCCAACATGCCCTTGCGTATAAAAAAGCCGAGCCCGCTACGCGCTTCAGGCGGCAGGGGCTTGCCAAGCGCGGCCATGCGTAATGTCTCGTATTGCATGGGGTCAGGTCTGGAAAATTTACTTTTTCTTTTGCCCTTGCGCTGATTATCGGTCCTTGGTGACAAAAGTAAATTTTCCAGGCCTGACCCCAACCTTCTTATAGGGGATGACCACAAACGAGTACTGGTTGGGATCAAAGTCTTTGTGATTGCGCGTGGCGAGGGTAAGGCTGTAATACTGGGCTACTGCGGCTTGAAAGGCGTCCGGCAGTTTCCAGCCATGCAGATGACGCAATTCGGCTGCCAGATCGGCAATGTCCAGGTCGAGAGCATGGAAGGCGAAACAGTCCAGGAAGCGTGCGATCAATTGCCGCTCAGATCCCTCCGCCCCGGTCAACACCTCGGCCCGGGTAATGGCCGAAATGTGAGCTTTGGCGCCGACCGCGCGCAGATAAGCCGTCGCGGCTGGGATGCCATTGAGATGATCGATCAGGATCACCGAGTCAAGCAGAACGCCGGTTCCATTCATTCCGCAGCCTCTTCTGGACTACGAGTCCATCTTCCCCGGAGCCGATTCCGCTCGTAGACTCCAGGAGTTCCGCGAACGCCTCGGCGGCCCTCTCCTCGGAGCGCAATCGCCGGACGGCCCGGCGCACGACTTCGGTCATGGGGACCCCATCTCTTGAGGCCCTCTCGTCCAGCCACTTCTTGTCCTCTTCCCCGAACGCCACCACCGTGCGCACCATGTGACTGCCTCCGATATCAGTATCCAGAAAATGATATCATACTTTATTTTTTTTGAAAACGAAAATGCGACATAGATCGGTGGTAGTTCTGTTAACGACCCTGTGGTTCGCCAAAATCTCGGCCGACCAGTTTTTGAGTGGGGAGTAGCGCCGCAGGTTCGCACTGCTCGAGCCCATCGTGGGCTTCGGGCAGGATCTTC
>JAFNAG010000569.1 GCA_017860135.1 Acidobacteriota bacterium | reverse complement strand
GATAGGTGCTTCGGGGGCAAAACATGATCCATGGACCCGCGGCCCATGGATTGCCCTTCAGCAAGGATCACTCCGGCTATCGGCGCCCATGTTTCGCGCACAGGCGGCTCCCCGCGCATCGCGCTGATAATAACGGAGTCCGCGACGGCCAACTTCAACAGCTTTTGGGCTATTTCGCGGGCACGCGGAACGGCGGTTTCATCGTCGGCCCGGTTCAGCACGGGCACCAGCCGTGCACCTGCCGGCAGCTGTTTGGCGCCGCCTTGCGGATGAGAGAGTACGCGGGCAACGGTCTCCCCTGTGACAAGGCTCCCAGGCCGCTGTTGCGCAAGGGAAGCGATGATTTCCGGGCGATGCACATGGGCGTCATCGAGAGGCTGTCCCAGCGCGTCGAGCCCGGCGATCGGCACAAGGATCGTGGTAATGTCAGGTACCACAGGCTCGTGGGTGCCGGGCGCCTTGAAAGGGAGCGACCGGCTGCCGTCGGCTTCGACCACGATGATGTCCACATCGGACCGTTCCTTGAGGAGGGCAATCAGTTCGGGCAGGACGCCGTGGACCCTGCCCTTGCCGTCCGGCGGGCCGGCAATGAGGCAGTGGCCGAACCGGTCCAGGCGCTCTGCCAGAAGGTCGATCCTTTCCGGCAGGATAAAGGAAGGGGCGAACTGGACCTGATCCTCGCTGATGTGGGTTGTGGTCGTCGTGACGACACGCATTCCCGCCGCGCCCAGCTCGGAAGCCAGCCGGAACATGGAGGTGGTTTTGCCTCCGCCTCCGACAAATGAAACCACGTCGCTGCGTCGAACGCGCAACGCTTTCGCAAGCGGCATACCCGTTGTTCGCAATTCCGGCATATGCTGCAATTATATAATGGAATGAGGAACCGTGCGGCCAGTCCTGAACGAAGACCGGCAAAGGCAAAATATTTTCGCTCAAAACACCATGGCTTCATCTATAGTTTCTGAGCGATGGCGGAAAATATCGAAGCGGTTTTGCATAATTACTGGGGATTCGACGAGTTCCTTCCTCTGCAGAGGGAGGCCATGGAATGTGTCTGCGGGGGGCGCGACTCCATCGTTGTCCTGCCCACCGGCGGCGGCAAATCCTTGTGCTTTCAGGCGCCCGCCCTGCTTCTGCCGCACCTGACGCTTGTCGTCTCCCCCCTGATTTCGCTGATGAAGGACCAGATCGACTCCCTGCTGGAGTGCGGCGTTTCCGCCGGGCGGCTCGATAGCACGATGTCCAATCCGGAAAGGAATGAAGTCTTCGAAAGCCTGCGCACGCGCAGGCTTAAGCTTCTTTACGTATCGCCGGAGCGGCTCCTGATACCGGGCTTCCTGGATTTCCTAAAGGGCCATGGGATCTCTTCCGTGGCCATCGACGAAGCCCATTGCGTCAGCATGTGGGGGCACGACTTCCGTCCCGAATACCGCCAGCTCAGCATTTTGCGCGAGGCGCTTCCCGGGATCCCGATCGGCGCCTATACCGCTACGGCGACCGAGCAGGTCCGGCGCGATATCGCCGGGCAACTGCGGCTGGATCATCCGGAAATCCTCGTCGGCGGGTTCGACCGCCCGAACCTGATATACCGGGTGCGCCGCCGCGTGAATGCCTTGAAACAGATCCGTGAGCTGCTGGACCGTCACCGGGGAGAATCGGGGATCATTTACTGCATACGGCGCGCGGATGTCGATGAAATGGCCCGGGCGCTGTCGAGTCACGGCTATCGCGTCGCGCCGTATCACGCCGGCATGACGGACGACGACAGGAAAAAAAGCCAGGACGCTTTCATCGAGGAAGAAGTGGACATCATCGCGGCCACGGTGGCTTTCGGCATGGGAATCGACAAATCCAATGTCCGATACGTGATCCACGCGGCGATGCCGAAATCCCTTGAGCACTATCAGCAGGAAAGCGGGCGCGCGGGACGCGACGGCCTGGAGGCCGAATGCCATCTTTTCTACTCCGGGGCCGACTACCTGATCTGGAAGCGCATCCTCGAAGAATCCGAAGAGCAGGGTGCCGAAATAGGCATTGCCAAGCTGGGGCAGATGTACCGCTACTGCGCCGGCGTCACCTGCCGGCACAACGCGATCCTCGGCTACTTTGGCCAGCAGCCGGCCGGCCAAAACTGCCGGGCATGCGATATCTGTCTCGGCGAAGTGGAAGGCGTCGCGGATGCTTTGACCGTGGCCCAAAAAATACTCTCCAGCGTGATACGCCAGGGCGAACGCTTCGGCGCGGACTATACGGCCGGTGTGCTGATTGGCTCGCGCGAAGACCGCATCCTGGCCAACCATCACGATCAGCTGAGCACCTACGCTCTGCTGAAAGATTCGTCGCGCTCCACCGTACGGGACTGGATCGATCAGCTGACGGAGCAGGGGTGCGTGGAGAGAGTCGGCGAATACGCAGTGCTGAGGGTCACCGACAAAGGCCGCCGCATGCTGAAAGGCCAGGAGCAGGCGCTGCTGCTGGAAGCGGCAAAGAAGAAGCTGCCTAAACCCGTGATCGAGAAAGATTCGTGGGCAGGCGTCGATCGGGAGCTTTTCGAACAACTGCGCCGCCTGCGCCGCAAGCTTGCGCAGCAGAACTCAGTACCTGCCTATATAGTGTTCAGCGACGCCACGCTGCGCGACCTGGCGAGAAAACGCCCTTTGGTTCCAGCAGCTTTCTTGGGGGTTTCCGGCATCGGCATGAAAAAGCTGGAACAGTACGGGGAAGAGGTGTTATCTGAAATAAGGCGGTATTGCGGCGCAAAAGCGGATGAAATTTGAAAGCGTGCCGCCTCTCGCCGCAATGACGCCGCCGGTTTGCCGGGGGAGGTCAGCATGAACGTAATCGCGGATCTTTGCGTAGTGCCGATCGGGGTGGGTGTGAGCCTGGGATCCTACATCGCCGAATGCGAGAAAGTCCTGCTCAAAGCCGGATTGAAGATCCGGCTGCATGGCTACGGCACGAACATCGAGGGCGAGTGGGACCAGGTGATGCAGGCAATCAGGGAATGCCACGAGACGCTCCATCGCATGGGGGCTCCGCGGATCAGCAGCACGATCCGGCTTGGCACCAGGATCGACCGGGACCAGACGATAGAGGACAAAATCCGCAGCGTGGAAGAAAAGCTCCAGGCGAAGTAACCCGCCAGCCGCAAAGCG
>JAFNAG010000050.1 GCA_017860135.1 Acidobacteriota bacterium | reverse complement strand
ATGAACAGATTCTACCGGATCGGATTGATCAAGAACGAAGGAGGGGGTCACGTCCATCCTTACGAGGTCGACTTCTCATGGGGCGTTGCCGGGGCGCTGACCGCTTACGACCTGCCGGACCTTCTCGGATGCATCGCGCCGCGAAAAGTGGCGTTGGCAGGACTCAGGAATCAGCTGCTCGAACCCGCATCCGATGAGGAAATCAGGCAGGACACGGCCTTTCCACTGGCCGCATATGCGCATCACAACGCCTCCTCCAACCTGAGAATCGTGCAGGCCTCTGAGGATCTTGGTCCATTAGCGGAGTGGTGCCTGAAATGATCACAACGGGCAGGCCGCGATCGCATCGAGGATCGCCGTGCAGGATCGTCCGATGTGCTGCGCCGGAATATCCTCGGTAACGCCCATCAGGAAGCCTTTGCGGTCGCCTGCCTGACGGATGATCTCGACCGTTGCTTCCCTGATCCATGCATCTTCCTGAAGGTGAACGCTCGATGGGAAGTTGATCCAGAGCCTCTTGCCAGGCCATGCCTCCAGCGCTTCGTTCACCGACACACTGCAATCCGGCGGCGGCGTAAACGCCTCAACGAAGTCCAGCCCGCTGTCCCGCACGGTTTCCAGGATCGCACGGTTGTTCGCGTCCAGATGACACCCCAGGAACTTGCCCTGCTCGTGAACGCGGTCCGCGAACGCGTCCCAGCACGGCCGGATCAGGTCGCGCACACGGTCCGGCCCGAGCATCTCCGGGACGACATTCCCGCCGTACAGGATGCAGTCCGCCGGGCTCTTCGCCGATACGTCATACATCCTGCGGTGGCTCCGGACCAACGCCTCATGCAGGTCCATCAGCGCATCCGGATTGTCCGCGAGTTCGAAACAAAACCGCTCCTGGCCGACCCAGCGCAGCTGAATGTCCATCAGCGGTTCATAGCATGTGTGGGCGATGACTTTTCCGGACTGTCCGATTGCGGTAATCTCGGCCAGGAACTGGTCGTACTGCGGCACATATTGCGCGTCGTCGACGATAAACCTGGCGATGCGGTAATCGTCCCTGGACTTGACCGGGTATTCCTTCATGACATGCGCGAGCGCGGCCGCCTTGTTGTAGGAGCTGAGCGATCCCAACGGTGTTTCGTAGATCGTCCGGATGCTGCCATCGGGTTCGCGGAGGTCTGTGACCTTGACGTTGGGAGTGACCTTGGTCCAGATGTCGCGCCGTGCGCAGATTGCCATGCCGCGCGCCAGAAGCGGCTGCGGATCGAATCCTGGCGGGAACAGAACGTCGTAGAACGAGAAAGGCACAAATGCCGGCGCGCCGCCGGAAAGCGCCAGCTCGATTTCGTCGCGGTGATTTCGCACAGGGTCGCGCCTCTCGATCAAATGGTCCGATCAAACGCCAGAGGTTATGCTGAAGTCCGCGACATAGCAAGCACCCGCTGTAATTGCCTTGATTCCTGGTCCGATCAGAACTTTAATGAGTGCCCGTGTTTTCTCCGCCTCCGGAGGTGAGATCGTGAAAGTAATGCTTTCGATATTCGGGCCGACGACCCCGGGAGAAGACGCTGCGAAGGTGGCGGCGAATCTCCGGCTCGCCGGGTGCAATTCCCTTCTGTTTTTCACCAGCCTGTATCATGGATACCGATTGATCCTCCGGCGTTATCCGCACAAAGCCATCTACAGTCTTGAGACCGACCGGGTCTACTACAAGCCCGACCTCGGGTTCTATAAGGATTGTCTCCTGAAACCCGAGCGCAGTCTGGAGGTGGGGGACAAGGATTGGGTCGCCGACCTGTCGGCAGCATGCAGGAGCGAGGGAGTGCGCTTCTCAGCGCTGATTCCCATGTGTGCCGGAGAACGGATCGTCCAGGCGTGGCCAAACCTGGCGGTCACCAACCTGTACGGATCCAAGGACAGGCTCTTCCTGTGCTACAACAACCCCGACGTGCGCGCATATCGCTTCGCCATGGTGCGGGACATCGTCGAACGCTATGAGATCGATGAGCTGATGTTGGACAAGATACCCCAGACCATGCTGGAACTGTCGGCCCTGTCGGGTCTTTTCGACCCGCCGCTGCGAACGGTCGGGAGCTTCTGCTTTTGCGAGCACTGCAAGAAAAGGGCCGGGAAGTCCGGCCTGGACCTCGAGGAGGTGCGCGTCCGAGCCATCGAAATCGCCAACCGGTCGCTGCGAATTCCATCGTATGTCATCGCCGCTCTGAGCGATCAGCTGATGGGCGATACGGAAATCCCGCTGTTGTTGCTCGAGGAGCCGCTCCTCTATCAAATGCTGCAGTTCCGCTTCGAAACCGCCGTGGAATTTGTAGGTCAGGTTCGCGATCTGGCCAAAGCGCTGCGTCCGGGCATCGTCGTGCAGGCGGCATTTGTTCCGCCCTGTCACGTCGGCCACGACATGACTTCCCCCCGCAGCTGGCTGACCATTCAGAGCTACCGGAAGTATCGGGATGTCCTGGATGAGATCCTGTGCGTGGCGCATTGGGGACCGGACGTGGTCCGCTTTGAGACCGCACGCGCGGTGGACGCGGCCGAAGGCCGGGTCAAGATCACGACCAGCATGCGTCTGTATGGAGCGACGCGGCCCGAGGAGGTCGAGCTGCTGGGCGATGCCGCGCTGGCCGGCGGGTCCGATGGAGTCTCCTTTTTGGGATACGATGTCACCACCGATGAGCTGTTGAAGGCGCTGCGCGAGTGGGTGGACGACAGGGGGTGCGGCAATGGCTAAGCTCGCGCTCAATGGCGGTGCTCCCATTCGACAGAAGTCTTTCCCGGTCTGGCCCGAGGTCTCCCCGGACGACGAAGCGGCGGTTCTTGAAGTCGTTCGCGGCGGCCGCTGGTGGATGTACGCCTATTCTTCGACCGAGCTGGCGGGGGAAGGCACAGAGGGAGGATCGCGGGTGGAGGCCTTCGAGCGGGCTTTCGCGGCCTTTCAGCACGCCCGCCACGCAATCACCACCACCAGCGGATCCGGCGCACTGGAGATCGCATGCCGGGCGGCGGGTCTGAAACCCGGCGACGAGGTTATAACCACACCTTATACCTTTGTGGCCTCGAGTTCATGCATCCTCAACGCGCTCGCGCTCCCTGTGTTTGTGGATATCGACGCCCAGAGCTACAACCTCAACCCGGAACTGGTTGAACGCGCCATCACCGGCAGGACGCGGGCCATCCTCCCGGTTCATTTCGGCGGAAACATCGCCGACATGACCCGGCTGTGCGACATCGCCCGGCGGCACAACCTTTTCATCATCGAAGACTCGGCTCAGGCGCAGGGAGCATCCCTGCAGGGAAGCCGCTGGGCGGGGACGCTCGGCAATATCGGGATCTTCAGCCTGCAGCAATCCAAGATCCTGACCTGCGGCGAAGGCGGCATCCTCACCACGAACGATCCGGAACTGGCCCGTCTGGCCTGGTCCCTCCGGCATTACGGGCGAACCGAAAGCGGCTTGTGGTATGAGCATTTCCGCCTGGGCTGGCATTACCGAATGACGGAACTGCAGGGAGCCCTGCTGCTGTCGCAACTGCGTAAGGTTCCCGCCCAAAACGCGCGCAGGCAGAGGAACGTCTCCGCTCTGTTTGATGCGCTGAACAGTTTGCCCGGTGTCACGCCATGCAGGCAGAATCCCGAGACGGATCAGCCGGTGTTCTATCTCGTGATCCTGAAATATGACGCCGGCCAATGGGACGGCATATCGCGGGACAAGGTGCTGGCCGCCTTGCAGGCAGAGGGGATTCCTTGCGTCGGCGGATACAGCTTTCCACTGTACGAAAACCCGATGTTCGGCACGATCGATTTCACCGGGGAGACTTCGCCCTACCGCATCGGCCGCAGCGAAAAGATCGATTTCAGCCGGTATCGAGGCTCCTGCCCGGTAGCTGAGAAGGCGTGCCGGGAGGAGGCTATCTGGCTGACTCACAATTTGTTCCTCGGCACAGAGGATGACGCTCTCGATGTTGCCCGGGCCTTCGAAAAAGTTTACGAGAACCGCAACGAAGTAGGGAAAGCCGGGCTGCCATGAGAGCCGGCTATTCAGTGAGAGACATCTCACCCAAGCCTGGCGTCACCCTGAGCGGGTTTGCCGCCCGACGCAACAGGCCTTCGGAGGGCATCGACGACCCTATCCTCGTCCACGCCCTGGCGGTCGAGGACGACGCGGAAGTTGCTCTCCTTCTTGTCTTCGACCTTCTGGCGCTCGGCGAGGAGATCACCGACGAGTTGACTCGAGCTCTGGATGGCCTCCCGGGCAGTCGTCGCGTTACGCCCATTCTCTGCTGCACTCATACGCACAGCGCGCCTGCGACGATAGAGCTGATCGGTTGCGGCATCCCGGACCGGGAATACTGGAACCTGCTGGTTCGGGCCGCAGTCGAAGCGGCGCGCGAGGCAATCGCGAACCTGCACCCTGCCCGACTCCGGTTCCAGACAGTTCCGGTTAGGGATGTTGCCTACAATCGCCGTTCGGTGCTCGAGGACGGCCGAGTCGTCATGACCCGCAATCCCAACGCGGCGGTTGTGAAAACAGGCCCCACATGGGACAGGCTCCTGCTCTGCCGCCTGGAGGATGAGCAGGGCCATGGAATTGCCGGTATCGTTCACTGGGCAGCCCATCCTTGCGTGGTCTGCACCAAACAGGTGTCCGCCGACTACCCCGGCGAGTTGCGCGAGCGACTCTCCCTCGCCTGCGATCTTCCCTTCCTTTTCCTGCAGGGTGCGTCCGGCAATATCAATCTTCCATTCCGACGCATGACACGCGCGGAGATGCTGGAGGACACGGAGTCACTGATGAAGCACGTTGGGCAGCGGCCCTGGCTCGCGCCGATCGGCTCCACAACGTCGGTTCTGGTTGATTGCCCGGTCCGCCTTCCGTACGCGCCGGTCCCATCAATCGCGGAACTGGAGGCTGTACGGGCAGGCATGCACGAAATTGCCGAGACCGGCTCGGGACCCGATCCGGTGATGGCGGTCCTGTCAAACATCCTGAACGTCGAACCCGGGCAGCAGGCCGATCCTCTCATGCTTCGCTACATCGCGGGTGCGTTGCATCAGTGGAGCGATCAGATTCTGAATTGCTACGCTAGCCTCCCCGACGGCTGCGACTTGTCGGCAAAGGTCTGGAGGCTCGGACCTCTGGTCTTCTGTTTTGTCGCTGCCGAAGTCTTCGCTGAAACCGCGATCGAAATCCAGAACGCCTTTCCGGACCGTTGCGTCACGACAGTCGCTTACAGCAGCCCCCTGGTCGGTTACCTTCCCACCGACGAAGCTCTGCTCGAAGGGGGCTATGAAGTGGAGTACGCCTACCGTTTTTATGGCCATGCTGCGCCTTTTGCCAAAGGTTCGGAGCCCGCTGTCGTGCGCTCGCTGAAAGACACCATCACAGCAGTTCTGTCAGTGGACATGCAGCGCTGCAGCCATGAGATGAGAGATCAATAGCCATGCCACTGATTTCACGGGAAGAGAAGGAAAGCCCAGGACTGCCGGGCGCGGGGTGCACCTTCGGGCGGCAACGCAGGGCGTTGCGGCTTGGGCATCACTCGAAATGTCCGTGAAACCTGTGAAATCCGTGGCTTGCCTTTTTGTGGCACTGGGATCGGTCTTGAGAAACGCACCATGACCCAGATCGACCTGGGCATCATCATTCTCTACCTCGTTTCGATGCTGGGAATCGGGCTGTATTACCGCCGGTTCGCAGACCGGGGGCTGGAGAATTTCTTTCTGGCCGGACGGAAAGTCCCCGGTTGGCTTAACGGAGTGTCCTACGCCGCTGCCATGGTCAGTGCGGACGCCGCTACCGCCTATGGCGGCCTCGCTGCGGTCACCGGCGTCTTCGTCTGCTGGTGGTATCTCAGCCGCTTCGGTCTCGCACTTTTCGTCGGCGCCGTGCTGTTTGCCTTCTTCTGGCGGCGGCTGGGATTCTTCACCAGCATGGAGTTTTACGAACTCCGCTTCACCGGCAAGACGGCGGCCCTGATGCGCACCTGGATCGCCGTTCGCACCTCCCTGGTCGCGATGACGGCCTGGACTGGCATCACCCTGCTCGCGGCTGCGAAGATCCTGGGCCCGACGGTAGGCTTGGGTAAGTTCCAGACCATCCTGCTCGTGGTTCCGATCTCTTTTGCCTATATCTTCCTGTCGGGGTATCAGGGCGTCGTCGTTTCGAATTTCATCCAGATGTGCATCTTCCTTGCGGGCGCTCTCTGCCTGGCGATCCTCACGGTGATGCATTTCGGAGGACCGGACGCCTTCGCCCAAACGCTTGTGACCCATTTCGGGGAAGCCGGCGCACAGATGCTGGACAATCTCCCGCCTGCCGATCACGCGGTCTTCCCCCTCGCGGCGGCTCTGGCGTGGCTGATTGGACAGACCATTGGATACGGCGGCGATGCTGCCCCTATGGGCGGTGCCATGGAAGGTCAAAGGATTCTCTCGTCACGCAGCCCCAGGCACGCAGTAGTGATGTACGTCGTCACTGCGGTCACGATGTTCACCCTGGTGTTGCTGGTTTCCCTCCCCTGCATGGGAGCCGCTGTTCTCTGGCCTCATCTCCGGGAACCGACCGCAGATCGGGAGCTCGCCTACGGCCTGCTGATGAAAAAAATGCTTCCCGCGGGTGCGATGGGATTGGTGGCAGCCGGGATGCTGGCCGGAGTCATGTCAACTGTTGCGGACAATCTGAACTTCGGCAGCCAGGTGATGCTCAACGACCTCTACCGGCGCTGGATCCGCCGCAGCGCACCCGAGCAACATTACCTGCTGGCCGGCAAGGTCTGCATGGTCATCATTCTCGGCCTGTCCATCGCTTTGGTTTTCAAGGCCCGGTTTATATTCAACGTTGCGGTGTTTATGCTCCAGTTCAGCGCCGCAGAGCTACCGGCCAACTGGGCCCAGTGGTGGTGGTGGCGTTTCAACGGGAAGGCCAGGATCGCCGCCTCTTTCGGAGGGGGTGCGATCTTCTGCCTTGTGGTTCTGGGTCCGCAACTCCTGGTTCGCCTGGGGGCCGGCTGGGCGCGCGCCCTGATCATCCCATGGTGGTACCAGACTTTCCTGGTCATGGGGCTGACCACCTTGCTCTGGGTCAGTGTGGCGCTTATGACCAAGCCCGATCCCACGCCTGTGCTTGCCGACTTCTATCGCAGGGCGCGCCCCTTCGGTTCCTGGGGGCCGATTCACCGGATATGCCGGGGGACGGAGGGTGGGAAGGCAACGGACGGGCGGACGGGTTGGGGACCTGTATCGCGCGGCTTTGGGATTGCATGTCTCGGAGGAGTGTCCGTAATGTGCTACATCCTGGCGCTCTCCAATCTGATGGTCGGATCCGCCCCGGCCGGTTGGCTGTATATGGCCTCAGCAATTGTACTCATGCTGATGTTCATCCGCCTGCTGTCCCCCTACCTCGACACCCTGGAAAAACAGTGAACGGGTCTGGGGGACTGACGACGGCAACACGCTGATTGCGAACGGCTTCAACGATTCTGTGCCGAGTAATTAGGCGCTTAGACCTAAAAAAAAGGCCTGACTTTCGAGTCTAAGGATGTTTCTGTGTGCTCAGGCTACGGAAAAGTACTGCATCCTGCCGTCAGGGCCTTAGATCCAAAAAAGGGCCCTCGATTCTGTTTCTAAGCCTTCCTAGAGAGATTATAACCAGGCTTTTCTCGATTTCCTCCAATCACTTGCCGTCGTCAGTCCCCGAATCCCGTCAGTCCCCGAATCCCAGACTTTCCCCGTTAGTGAAGGCAAGCAGCAAATCTCTACCGACGGGGGCACACAGCCGATGTGGGCACCAGACGGGCATAGGCTTATTTGTCGACGGACGGACCAATTGTGGGTCTTGGACCTCCAGACCGACGCCGGATTCCCGGCCGGCAAACCGCGTCTGCTCCTTGAGCGACCGGTATTCGCAACAACTGCCGTAGTCCGCAATTGGGACTTGTCCCTGACGGCCGGAGATTCTCGACAGTGAAAAACGAAGAGAGAAAGCCGCAGCCCGTGACCGAAATGATGCTCGTCCAGAGCTGCTTGGAGGAAATCAGGCCCCTGGTGCCCGCGTAAAAGACCTGACGATGCGGCCTCAAGTAACGCGCTGATCCACTTCCTATGCGACGCGCTACATCTCTACAACGCCATCTTCTCCGAACAAGTACGCTCTCATGATTTCAGGCACAATGACGCGGGACGGCGATCCCATCCCCGCCATGATCTTCCGAAAATTCTCAGGATCCTCGGAGTTAAGCGCCATCATGTCGTAGTGGTTGGGAATCGCATATTGCGGATTTGTTTTCAGTGCGAGTTCCGCGGCCTCCTTGATGCTGAGGTTTCCCCATTTGCCGTTTATGCAGGTAAGCAGGACCTGCGCCTTCGGCGCGCCATCCAGCAGAACCTGCGAAAAAGCGGTGTCCGAGGTGTGGTAGAAATTCCTGCTGTTGGGGAATTCAATCCAATATCCCGTGGTATCGATGACAGCCGCTTCCGTGGGAACGGCGTATACGCCCGTTATCCTGATCCCCTCAATGGCAACGCTTTCCCCGGCATCAACACGAGTGATGTTTTCCCGGGGAACGCCGAGCAATATCAGCTTCTTCACCGCGAGCCTGGGAGCGACGAAACGCGTGTCATCTTTGAACGCATAGGCGGAAACGGTTTCCGGATCGAGGTGGTCCAGGTGATCGTGCGTGACGATAAAGATGTCCGCCTTGAAGGCGTCGGGCGCTACGGGCACAGGAACAATCCTTGAGAAATCGGGCGCGATTTTGCCAACGGAATCGCTCAGGTAAGGGTCGATGACCACCGTCCGGCCGCAGGAGCGCAGCGCGTACCCGGCTTGGCCCAGGAAAAAGAGCGCAGCCTGATCAGGTCTCAGCGGAACCTCGAAAGGATTTCTCATGATTTCTTCGGTTCAATTTCCAGCTTCACATAGCCATGGAAGGTCTCATTGGCCTGCAGGAATGAGCCGGTTGGTATTTCTGCAGCGCTGTTCGTCGCCTCTATGCCAATGCAGCAGAAGCCCGCGGGCGCTCGTGCCGGCCAGCCGCCGCGGTTAAGCCAGATGCCCCAGAAAGGCTGGTCCGTGGAAAGCGTGACAACCGACTCCTCCCTTTCCAGGCTCGCCGGCCCCGAAGAGGGGACAAAAAACTTGTCGCACTTGCCATCAGGGGAAAAATCGTCCAGCACGCGGTCGTGCGCCAACGCAACCCGCAACAAGCCTTCCACGCAGAAAAGCGCGTGACTCGCCCACAGGTATTCCAGCGGAAGTGCGCCGGTATTCTTCGCCTCGAAGCGGACCAGAAGCGTGTGATCCGACGGCGATGAGAATCTCCGCCTCGCCGTCAAGTCCGTGAATGCCCATTCCTGGGAGATTTCTACTCTTGTTGCGCTCAGGACCGGTTCGTGACCGATCAGGCGGCCCATGACGCCGCTCCGGCCGTGCGCCTCGATGGAAGGAAAACACTCGTCCCAGCCCCGCGGGTGGAAGATCCGGCCATCCCCCAGATCCAGGTCATAGTCCGACCAGTGAAGCAAGGGAGGCCCGCCCCGGAAGGAGAGCTTGATCAGTGTGCCACCCGGGTCGAATCCAAGCGACCATCCGCCGAGCCTATGGGCGCCAGGAGCAGGCTTATCTTTGTCGTGCTTCCTGCCGGAGGCCATCATGTCTTCTTCTTTTCCCCAGGAATGAAAACCGCCTTGAAAACGCTTTCTTTGTGGGTTTTCAGCATCTCCATGGCCGTCCGATACTCCTCGAACGGCACAATGACGTCCGCGAGCAGACCCGTGTTGATTTTCTTCCTTTTCATCAGATCCAGGCAGGGCTTGAAGGCGTTTAGCGACCGGCATGCGCCCAGCACGTTCAGCTCCTTCATGTGGATCAGCCCCATTTCGAGCGGCTGCGGTTTCCAGATGTAGCTGAAGATGACCAGTGCGCCCCGCGGCCTTAGCGCCTTGATTCCGATGTCCGGCGATCCTCCCGCGCCTGTCGCCTCAATGACGACGTCGAGGCCCTGTTTCGGGGCATGTCTGGCCAGCACCCCGGCGATGTCCTCCTTGTGGGTGTTGCAGGTAACGGCACCGGTTTGAGCGGCAATTCGCTCCAGCCGGCTCGGATAATGGCCCGCCACGATGATCGTCTTTGCCGCCATCGCCTTTGCCACCTGCGCATGGAGAAATCCGAACGGCCCATCCCCGATGATCAGAACCGAGTCGTTCTTCTTCAGTCCTGCGCGCATGAAGCTCTCGTAACACACCGCAACCGGCTCGGTCAGGGTTGCCGACAGGGAATCCACTCCTACAGGGACAAGGTGCGCATTTGCCGAGTCGATGGCTACATACTCCGCCCATGCGCCGGGCGTATCCCGATCACCCAGGTGGCGGTAATTGGCGCACAGATGCTGTAACTTCTTTCTGCAGCAGAAACACTTTCCGCAAAACTGCACGGGATTCAGGGCGACGCGATCCCCGGCTTTAAACCCTTTGACCTTTTTCCCGACCTCCGCGACGGTCCCGGCTGCTTCGTGCCCGGGAATGAGCGGCGGGACCGCCCCGAAACCCGCAAGATGGAAATCTGATCCGCACACAGCCGCGTACTCGACTTTGACTACGAGGCGGCCCGTCTCGGTCTTGGGCCTCGGCACCTCCTCGACAACGAAGTCAACTCCCCCTTTCCAAACCAGTGCTTTCATGGAAGGCTCCTTTCCCCCTAACCGTTGAGATATTCCAGCGCCGTGAGCATCATGATCCGGCACGGTTCGAGCAGGCGGTCCATTCTCACGTATTCGGCGTCGGCATGCGCAAATTCATTGTCGAATCCGCACAGGACAGTGGGCACGCCCCCCAAGGGCACCAATCGGTTGGCGTCGGTCACAACGGAGACGCCCTTGAATTCAGGAACTATTCCGGTGATGGACTGGATCGCCCGGCACTGGGAGCGGACCACCGGATCTTCCCTGTCTACGGCATAGGACTCACCGACAAACATCCAATCGCAAGTAACAGACACCCCGGCGGGCAACGAAACGGAGGCCAGGACCCCATCCATCTCTTTCCGGACATCGGCCAGTTTCTTGTCAGGATGCCACCGGCGGGTACCCTGAAGGGTGCAGGAGGCCGGGACGCGGTTGTAGAAGTCGCCAAAATGCATCTGACCGGTGAACAGGCTTTCAGGGGAGAGAAGCTCCCACGTGCTCTTTGCCCCGGCAAGCTTCGCGCCCTGCTCATCCAGCGCCCGCGCCACGGACAGGCAGGCTCGGAAGAAACCCGGGGCGTCTGCCGGGTAATTCAGTTCATGACAGGCCTGCCCGCTGCGCGTGATCGTGACATTCCAGACGCTCTGCCCTTTTCCGGCCACAACAATCGCCCCCTCAGCCGAATGGGTGCTTTCCGCCACCAGAGCGGCGTTTCCGACGATCCCTTTTTGTATCAATCTCGTGATGGAACCCGAGTCTCCCGCAGGCGCCTCGTGCAGGCCGTAAACCGTGACCAGGATTTGTCCGGCAAAATCACGTCCGGTCTCCGAAAGCACGCGGACCGTCTCGAGGATGGCAGCAAGGCCGTTCTTCATGTCCGCCGAGCCCCTGCCGCGAATGAACTTGTCATCGCGGGAAGGAGGCGCGTGGGGAACATCGATATGATCGATGTGGCCGGCGAGCTGGAAGATCCTGCCGGGTCTGTTCCCGGAAAGACGCCCGATGACGGCGGGACTCGAGGGAAAGGTTTCATCCACCTCGACACTCGCACCAGACCGCTCCAGCATTTCTGCAAAAGCGAGCGCAGCCCTGCGCTCGTTTCCCGTGGGGCTGGGGATCTTCACGAGCTGCCACAGATCTTCAGCCACCCGGTTCAGGTTGATTCGGTTGATGATGGGATCCATCCTCTGCGACTCCTCGGGCGTCATAGCCATCTTGCCAATCCTGCGGGATGCCGCTCCTGTCTGGCCGCCGCTTTCAGGCCTTGACCGTTTCCAGGGCTTCTTTGAGGCTCTTGTCAATGAGGTGGCACATAGTGTCAATGTCCGCTTCTTCCGCGATGAGCGCAGGTGCCACCGCGAACCAGTCCGGATTGATGCGCATGATGAGACCGTTTGTGAGGGCCGTCTTCTTGAGCGCGTGCCCGAGTTCGATGAAGGGCTCGTTGGTGCGTGTGTCCTTCACCAGTTCCAGGCCACGGAGGAGTCCCTTGCCCCTGATCTCCCGTATCACGCCGTATCGCTTCAGGCCTTCCAGCTTTGAAACCAGGTAGTTGCCCAGGGTGACGGCCTTCCGGCAAAGATCCTTTTCGATGATCTCGTCAATCACCGCGATGCCCACAGCAGCGGCCAGCGGGTTGCCGGCAAAGGTGTGGCCGTGCGCGAACTGCACGTCGGCCTCCGCAGGGCCCAGGAAGGCGTCCCCCATGTCGGCGCGCGCCATCATGGCACCCAGTGGAATGGCCCCGCTCGACAGCCCCTTCCCCGCGCAGATGATGTCGGGCGTGACACCGAAGGTCTGGGCCGCGAACATGTTGCCCGTGCGGGCAAAGCCTGTGATCACCTCGTCAAAGACAAGGCACACGTTGTACTTGTCGCAGGTGGCGCGCAGCATTCGGAAGAACTCATCGGTAGGCGTGACGATGCCGCCCGTGTTGGATATGGGTTCGATGATGATCCCGGCCACTGTCTCCGGATCCTCGCCCACGATGACATCCTCAATCATGCGGGCCGAGAACCGGTTGGCCTCTTCCCAGCCTGGCATACGGTCCCGGTAATGGAGCGGGGAGAATGCCTTGAGAAACCCGCCCATCTGGGGCTCGAACTTTGTCTTGCGTTTTCCCGTGCCGCTCGCAGCCATCGCGCCGAATGTCCCGCCGTGATAGCCCTGGTAGCAGGAGATGAATTTGTACTTACCCGGATGGCCGGTCTGCTTGTGATACTGCCTCACAAACTTGAGGGCCGACTCCGTGGATTCGGATCCACCGCTGAAGGGCTTGACGTAATCGAGCGATCCCGGTGTAACCGAACCAAGCTTCTCGACGAAATCCAGCGCGACGTCCGAGATGCCGTGCAGCGGCGGGGTGAAGGAGATCTTATCCATCTGGGAACGGAGCGCTTCCATAACCCTGGGATGGCGGTGCCCCAGCACTGCCACAAAAATGCCGCCGATCGCATCAAAGTATCTCTTCCCGTCCGAATCCCAGTAATAGAGCCCTTCCGCCCTGTTGAGGATGAGGGGATTCTTGATGAACTCCATGGTCTGCTGGTAATCCAGGAAGGTCAGCTTGAGCAGCTCTTCCTGCCGAGATGTGAGCTTCATCGTTTTCATCCCTTTTCCATGATGTCAATGACTCGCCTCAGCCTTTCCGCGTTCCGCTTGGCCTCTTCGATCGGCAGGAAAATGAGGTTCGCGGTCACAAGCCGCGGCATGACGTCCTCCACCACCGGACACAGCCCCTTTTCATACCGGTAGTCGCTTTTTTTAACGAAATGCGGACACAGGTTCGGGCACCTGTAATTGCCGTACGCGCTCGCGTTCTTGAAGAAGTCGAACGAGTAGGGCGCGACCTGGTTGAAGCCGAAACGCAAACCGGTCTTCAGCCTGGTGTTGAGCTGTTTGAACCGCTGGTAGCTCATCCCGTGCTTGTCGCCTGCCCATTTGCATGCGAACCAATAGCCGGCCTGGACCGCTTCTTTCGGGACAAGGCGGGGTTCCAGCCAGGAACAGCCGGCAATGGCATCGTTGAAGATCTTCAGCGTCACGTTGTAATAGTTCCGCACGATGTTATCGACCCGCTTCAGCTGGGCCAGCCCCATAGCCGCTGTCATCTCGTTCATACGCCAATTCAGGGTCATGATGACCGGGCTCTCGCCGGAAAACTTCCAGATGTTTTCCATCTTGTGAGCCAGCCTCTTGTTCCTGAGGGTGATCATGGCCCCGTCACCCGTGGAAAGCTGCTTGAATTCCTGGAAACTGAACATGCCGATATCGCCCAGCGTGCCGACATGCCGGCCTTTCCAGTAGGTACCAACGGCATGGGCGCAGTCCTCTATCAAGAACAGTTCGTGCCTGTCGCATATCCGCCTTATCTCATCGATGCGCGCGGGCAGGCCCCAGAGGTGGGTGACAATGACCGCCTTGCTGTTCCCGGTGATGTTCGCCTCGAGGGATCGGGGATCCATCAGGTAGGTGTCCGGGTCAATGTCGACGAACCTGGGGACCGCGTTCATGTAGATGGTGGCGAGCGCGCCGAAATGGACTACCGGGTCGCACAGGATCTCGGTCCCCACGCCGGCGCCGCTGACGCTGACGGCGTCAGCCAGTGCGCCCATCCCGTTGACGCGGGCCAGAGCGACCTTGGCGCCCGTATATTCCGCAAAGGCTTTCTGGAAGCGGTCCACCATACCGCCCTGGTTGAAGAAAATGCTCAAGTTTCCGCGTTTCAGGACTTCCTTGAAATAGCCCAATTCGAGGTCATCGAACCCGCGGATTTCCTTTGCGAATTTCGTGTAATTCATCTATTCCATCCTTTCCACATCAATGGTTTTGCCCGTTTCAGCGGACTTGACTGCAGCAAAGCAGGCAATGCTCGTCTTGTAGGCGCTCTCCACGTCATTGATGCACTTCTTGCCGTCCGCAAGCATGTCGACGAAATGGTTCATTAGTTTGCCCCACGGCTCGCTGATCCCGCCCTGGACATTGTCCGGAATCCAGCTCTCGGGAAGCTCGATGCACTCCTTTTCATGGGCACTTTCATCGAAACGGGGCCTGGAATCCAGGTAGATCCTGTTGTTCACAACGGATCCCTTGGTCCCATACAGCCGCAGATTGAAAGTGAACGGAAGAATGGGGCCCACGCAGCATTGGACTTTGCCCAGGGCACCGTTCCTGAACCTGAACATCACGATGGCGGTGTCCTCGGTCTCCACCTGGATCTTGCGGGGCAGCAGGATCCCCTTGAAGCAGCTGACTTCCTTGATGTCGCCAAGACAAAAACGGATGAGGTCGACGTTGTGGCCGCCGCCCGCGTGCAGGATGCTTCCCGCGATATTGTTCTTGCCGAGCCAGGACCAGATGTCCAGATTGCCGGGTACGTAGTGAAGGTAGTCGGATTCTATCATGAACGGCTTGCCGAGCTTTCCCTCGTCGAGCAGGTTCTTGGCATGCTGGTACAAAGGATTGAGCCGGCGGTGGTAGCCGATCAGGTATTTGACTCTTGCCTTTTCCACTGCCTCGCGGATCCGCCTGCAGTCTGCAGCCGTGATGGCCATGGGCTTCTCACAATAGATATGCCTGCCATGTCTTGCCGCAGCAATGCACATTTCCGCGTGCTGTTTGTTGGGCGAAGCAATGACCACCGCGTCGATATCGCTCTTGAGCAACTGGCGGTAATCCGTGTAGGTACTGCATTCCACGCCGTGTTTCTTCTGGAAATCGGCCATGGCCTGGGGCCGGGTATCCGCAATACCCGCAAGAACCGCTCCTGGATTGGCCAGGATATTCCTGGCGTGCTCACTGCCAATCCAACCGATGCCGACAAGCCCTAGCCTGATCTTCCCTCTGTCTTTCATGCTTTGATCGCCCTCCACATCATGCGTGATGTTCCGTTAAGGAAGCACCTGATAGGTTTTGATGGCTCCCCTGGCCTCCATGGGGCAGAAACACTCCGCGTACGCGCATCCGACCTGCTGGCCCCGGAAGGCGGCGGTTCTGGCGGTGAGCGCCTTGATGCCGGTACCCAGCGCGTCCTGCATGGCCTTTTCCTGCGACGCGTGGCGTAGGAGAAGGCTCGCCTTCTCCTCGAACTCGGCGGAAATATCCGTGTAGTGGGTCGCAGGAAAGAGGATGGGACCGTGCGGCTCGATCAGAAAGACCGCCGGCGCCTCGGGCAGGGGCTCGCTTTTGGTGCGAAGAACCGGGAGCGGCGCATGCATGGCGCACTGCTTGACAAGATAGTGTGCGGTCACATGGTCCAGGTTATAGTCGTTGTGGTAGTGCGTGAAGACCAGCTGCGCCCGGGTTTCGCGCAGAGCCTCGATGAGACGCAGCCGCAGCTCCGGTGTGTCGTAGAGGAACTCATCGTGTTCCCGGAGGTTAATGTACCGGCCGCCCGCGGCGCGCACCAGCGCGCTCATCTCCCGGTGTCTGATGGCCGCGGCCTTCTTCCGGCTGATGCCCGGATTCTGCACAAATCCCTTGCTGCCGTCCGTGATCGTGATGAAGAAGAGGGAGTCACCGCGCTTCCTGCATTTGAGCATGGTGCCCAGACAAAACATCTCATCATCCTGGTGGGCCATGATCGAAACAACATTCATAGTATCCCTCTCTGTCCGTTGCCCCGCAGTTGCCCGGCCGGGTTGTCTGACATGATGCACCACGGCCCAACGGTTCCAGGCCGCAACGGGCCCGTACCGACAAGGCAGCCATGGCCGATCTACTTATAAGCATTTCCATCCGGGGACACAAGGTGCAAGTGGAAAAGCAGGGGTGCAGATTCCGGGAGAATGAAGGGCAGGCAAGGAGATGTTCGGCGGAAGTGGATTATCGCCCGGGTGACATGCGGCGGCCCCCCCTCTGAAAGAGAGGGGCCTCAAACGTCACGTCGTATTGTCGCAGATGGATAGTCACACCAGGATTCGGATTCGCCCTTTCACCGGTATTCAAACCAACTCTTCGAGAACGACCATTGTTACGGTCCCTTGGGGACTGTAGACCTGGCAGCTGAATTTGGGGTAGGTATCGACCTCCCGGGTCTCCAACGGCAGCAACTCCAGAGTCTCTCCAACCCAGCGTCGCTGATTATCGATTCGATAGGTCTTCAGCTGCTTTCGGCTGTGGGTAAGATGGGAGAAATTCAGCTGGACGACGAGGTCCGCTGTCGCCTCCGTGTGATAATGCACGAGCAGGACCGAGACCTTCTTGTCATCGCGGACTGCCCGCACTCTCAGCCCCGGATGCTGACACGATGAGAGGACCGTGTCGCGGCCCATGCGACCGAGCATCTGATAGACGAAATACTGCGGGCGCACCTCCTCGTTGACGCCGAAGAGACCGAAACGATGCGGCACCTCGTTCCAGTGCTTCGTCATGATGACTGGATCTGCGAAGAAACGCTCGAACTCAAAACTGTAATTGGTCTGATCCCAAACATGGTAATAGAACGATCGGCCGACTCCGGCGTCCGCCATTTCGAGGATCGTCGCCGCCGTGTGGGCGGCCCGATGGGGTTCAAAGGCCATTTCTTCGACCGAGACGGGGTCGAACCCTTTGTTCCATTCCGTGACGAACAGCTCCGGACGCTGAGAGAAGCGATCCGCCAGCCGCCCGAAGTGACGACCGATCTCGCCATGCCGGGAGGGCTTGTCGTTGTAAACATGCCAGGAGATGAAATCCAGCTGGGTGCCCGTCGTTCGACATTTCTCCAGGAATGGGTCCACCCACGGGGCAAAAGGATTGGCCATTGCGGGTCCTCCGATCTTGGCTCGCGGGAAGACGGACCGAATGGCCTCGACATGCGTTTGATAGTAGGAGTAGTAGTCATCCACCGAGTTTACCAGCATCGGACTGCCCCCATTCTCGCCGATGTCGGTCTCGTTGCCGATTTCCCAGTAGGTTACGATCGGCTGGTCGACAGAGTAGCGCTTTGCTACCGCGGCGATGACCTTCTGCCATTCACTGCGATCGGTCGGCTGCCAGATCTTCTGGTCAATCCGCGGAAACAGGGGTGTCGGCTTGATCGTCAGCGCGGCAACCACCTTTGCGCCGGTCGCCTGGAGCGACCTCATGTAGGGATCGGCCTTGCTCCAGTCGAATCGGCCCTGGGCCGGATAGATATTGAGGTACTCCTGCATGAAAGTGCGGAGCAGGGGCAGTTGGAGACGGCGGGCACCTTCAACGACGCGTTCCGGGAGGGGTTTCGAGTTGATGCCGCCGTGACTCAGGCAATGCCGCTGCCATTCGAAGGGTCCCACGATTTCCCCGGCGTCGATCGCCACCTCGGTCTTAGTGAGTGTGTTATACCGGGACTGCATGGAGTGCTCGGCGAAGGCGGTGGAAGGCGACACAGGCGGCGACGATTGACCAGATGCCGCTGCAAGACCGGCGGGTGAAATCAGTGCAGGCACCACCCCGGCAGCCGCTGATCCCAGAATTGTGCGACGAGTGACTCTCTTTCCAGATTGCATACTCCCTCCCCCTTCCTACTCCGTTCAGATAGTGTTGTATCTTCGCTTCAGGATTCAGCACCATGGTTTACCCCATCTCTCACTGGGTGTCCAGCCTTGTAGGGAGGAGACTGCAACGCAGACACTGCATAAGATCCGCGGGAACCCATGTTCCTATCTTGCGGCCGACATTGGTGCGTGGTTCTTTCTGGGATCCCCGCTGTCCAGATCGCGGGAAGAGATTGGAAAGGCGTGTCAAGAGAGAGTTGGTATGGTAGTTTGGAAACAAAAGACCTGAGGTGTGTTGATATGGCCTGCTCGATTCATCGCCGGACCTTTTGCAGGGACACTGTCGTCTCCGCCGCTGGGATCATGCTGGGCGGCGATCGCATGAGCAGCTCTCATCCCGGGGGATCTGTCGCATCTACCTACGCGGTAATGCAGGAGGTCGTGAAATACCGCAAGCTCGACGCGCATGCCCACGTCGGTTTCAGCCCGGGCGATGCGGAGAAGCAACTGGATATTGCTGACCGACTTGGCATAGCGAAGATGTGCATTTCAAGGCCGGTCACCAATTTTTCCGGTACCGAACCCGAAACCCCTGATGAGGTAAGAAAATGCAATGACATTGTCATTCAGGCTGTAAAGAGTCACCCAGACAGGTACTTTGGATACCTCACGCTGAACCCGGCATATCAGAAAGAATCGATTGAAGAGATCAAGCGTTGTGTGGACCATGGATTGATCGGATACAAGGGTTACACGCAGGTCAAAATCAATGATCCGCTATATTATCCTCTCATCGAGAGATTCATTGACCTGAAAATGATAATTATGATGCACGCTTTCTGCCAGCTGGGGCTTGGCGGATACAGGATGAAGTATGACATAGGCAAAGCTCCTCAAACCTCGATCCCGGAGGACTTCGCTGACATTGCCAGGAGATATCCCGAGGCGATTTTCCAGTTTGCCCACATTGGCGGGGGAGCCGACTGGGAATATGAATGCAAAGCCTTGAAAGGCTACCCGAATGTATATGTCGACACCGCCGGCAGCAACAACGAGGCAAACGTCATCGATTTTGCGATAAGGCATCTGGGTGAGGACAGGCTGTTTTTCGGCACCGACAGCTCATACTACCAGGCGGTAGGACAGATCCTTGCATCGAACACAAGCGAGAGCCAGAGGCAAAAGATATTTTACGGGAACTACAGCGGTGTATTGAAGAGGCTGGAGAAACATGTTGCTTGACATTAATGCATATATCGGACACTGGCCTTTCAAGCGGCTCAGATACAATACCTGTGCATCGCTGCTTGAAAGAATGAATGAGTTCGGAGTCGACGTGTCGGTAAAGCAACCTGAATGGCATCTTCTACAAAAACACACAGTCATCGAATGAAGAGCTGCACGAGGAAATAGGATCCGACAAACGGTTCCGTGACAGGTTCATTCCGTTTGGCGTGATCAACCCTATCTATGCGGGGTGGAGGGACGACATCAGGACGTGCTGTGACAAAATGGGCATGAAAGGGATCCGTGTGCATCCCTTGTATCATGACTATGAAGTGAACGACCCCTCCCTGATCGAACTCGTCAAACATGCGCGTGACAGAGACCTGGTTGTGGCTTTTTCGCTTCGCATGGTAGACAGCCGGCAACGTTCGTGGATGGATGTGTCCAAAGAATGGGAATTGAAAGACATTATCCCCGTTGTCAGGGCGGTGCCCGATGCAAAATTCTTTATACTTAACCTGGCAAATAGTCTTAAGTTGAAGGACGAAGACACGGATTGCCTAAAGCAGGCAAACATTCTTTTCGATACATCGGGGCGCGAAATCAAGAGTCTGCACGAACTGCTCGATCAATTCGGGAAGGATAAGTTCGCTTTCGGCACTCATTCGCCCATCCTGGATTACATCACAGGACTCCTGCGTATAGAGGCTTCGAGAGAAAACGAAGCGGACTTCAATACAAAAGAGCTGCTGAGGTCGGGGAATGCCAGGAGGATGCTCGGCATATGACACCAATTCCTGCAGGGAGGCACAGGTGGCGGTCAAGCAGCAGCCTTGTCTTTTGCGACATGCTCACCTATGCGACCTCCGCCACTTTCGGAACCGCTATCCGCAACGTCGACGTCCCGGTTGATCTGGTAGCACTCCAGCCGCTGCCCGGGCTGGACTACGCGCGGGCAACCACGCATATGCAGCTCGCCAACGAAGATTTCTGCTCGGTACCCGTATTCACCGGCGTTGCCATCAGGATGGGCAAACGGCCTCCGGGAGTGATCCTGAGGACGCTGGAGAACGATCCCCGGGCGGACGCGGGAATCGCCGAGTGGTGCGACATCGCCATGGCGCTGCACGATGTCAGGCGGGCACGCATCGGGCATTTCGGCCATCCGATCGAGCACATGCTCGACATGCAGACCGACCAGGCGGCCCTGACGGCCGCCTTCGGCTGCCATATTGCCTATGCCTGACGGAATTGGTGCAAATCTGGCCTGACACCATTCTCCGCCCGAAGCTATTGCCGGACGGCTGCTGGACCGTGGACGCCTGGGCCCCTCTCGACGGCCCTGTCATCAACGGATGCATCCGCATCACGTTCGACCGATGCAGCTGACAGCTCGTGAATAAGCGCTACCGCGCCGTAAGGCTTAGCGCTGACATTGACTCGTCGCGGTGAAGGATTATACGCTGGCCCCGGTAACGGACTTGGATAGTCGTGTCCGAAAGGAGCCTTACTCGTGACCTCGCGAACTTTCTGGATCCTCGCCGCATCATTCACCTTCCCGCTTTGTTCCCCTGCCGCCGAGTTGCACGTCTCGCAGACCGGCACGGGCCAGTACAAGACCATCTCGGCCGCAGCGCAAGTCGCGCAACCGGGTGACACCATCACGGTGCATGCGGGCATCTATCGCGAGAAGATCGTACCGCCTCGCGGCGGAGCTTCAGACACGAAGCGCATCACGTATCAGGCCGCGCCGGGAGAGAAGGTGTCGATCCGCGGGTCGGAAGTGGTGAAGGGATGGAAGCCGTTCATCGGGAAGGTGTGGAAGGCGACACTGCCCAACTCTTTCTTCGGCAGCTACAATCCCTACAAGGATCTGCTCGTCGGCGACTGGTTCACCGACAAGGGCCGCCCGCACCACACCGGAGACGTTTATCTCAACGGCCAGGCTCTCTTCGAGTCCAACATCCTCGAACGCCTGCTCAATCCGGCGCCCTACAAGGACGCACGCGACCAGAAGGCCTCGCTTCTCACCTGGTATGCCGAAGTGGATGACCAGAACACATATATCTATGCGAACTTCGGAGACAAGGACCCCAACACCGAACTCGTCGAGATCAACGTGCGCGACGCCGTCTTCTATCCCGACAAGCCTGGCGTGAACTTCATCACCATCCGCGGCTTTCACCTGAGCCAAGCCGCAACGCAGTGGGCCGCGCCCACCGCCGAGCAACCCGGCCTCATTGGCACGCACTGGAGCAAGGGTTGGATCATCGAGAACAACGTGATCAGCGACTCGAAGTGCTCCGGCATCACGCTGGGCAAAGATCGCAAGACCGGCCACAACGTGTGGATCAAGGACCCCGGAAAACCCGGCCACACGCACTACAACGAGGTGATCGACCGCGCTCTCAAGAATGGCTGGACCAGGCTGCAGATCGGCTCGCACATCGTGCGCAGCAACACGATTTTCAATTGCGAGCAGACCGGCATCGCCGGCAGCCTCGGCGCGGTCTTCAGCCAGATCTATGACAACCACATCTACAACATCTGGGCCAAGCGGCAGTTCACTGGCGCCGAGATGGCCGGGATCAAACTGCACGCCGCGATCGACGTGCTAATCAGGCACAACCGGATTCACAACGCGGGACGCGGCCTGTGGATGGACTGGATGGCGCAAGGTACGCGCATCACCGGGAATCTGCTTTACGACAACACCACCGACGACCTGTACGTCGAGGTGAACCACGGTCCGTTCCTGGTGGACAACAACCTGTTCCTCTCGCCGGTGAGCCTGTGGGACATGTCCGAAGGCGGCGCCTATGTTCACAACCTTATGACTGGTGAGGTCCGCTGCATGCCCGAACCGACGCGGGACACGCCGTATCATCCGGCTCACTCTACCGAGGTGGTGACTACCGTCACGACGAAGGGCGGCGACAATCGTTTCTTCAACAATGTATTCTTCGGCGCCGGCGAAGAACTGCCCGGTCCTGTCGGGCCGTCGAATCGGCGGATGGTCCGTGCATACGGCACCGCGGCTTATAACGACAGTGAGTTCCCGTCGTTTGCGGCGGCGAACGTGTACTTCAGCGGCGCGAAGCCATACGTAAAGGAGACAGGCGCGGTCGTGACCGGTGTCGTGGGCAAGGTGGCTCTGGCAGACGAAGGCGCGAACGTGTATCTCGTCCTCGATGCCGGAGACAATCTCGCGAAGGCCTCCACGCAAGCGGTCACGACTGAACTGCTGGGCAAGGCGAAGGTGCCGCAGGCCGGCTATGAGAATCCCGACGGAACGCCGCTGGCGATTGACAGGGACTACTTCGGGAAGGCACGCGCTGCGGTTTCGCCGACGCCCGGACCGTTCGAAAAGCCCGGTTCCGGAGCTCTTCGCCTGCAACTCTGGTAACGAACAGGGATTTCGCCTGACACAAATTTCATATGTGAGCATCCGGATGAGAGTGCTTCTGGTTCTTGCGTCGATGGCCGTCTTCATTCCGGGGACGTTGTGGTCGGAGGACTTGAAACCGCAGTTTGCAGATCCTCCCGATTCGGCCCGGCCGGGAGTGTACTGGTATTTCATGGACGGCAACCTGGATCGCGAAGGCATGACGGCTGACCTGGAAGCCATGAAAGCCGCCGGCATCGGGAATCTCGTCTTTCTGGAAGTCAATGTCGGGGTGCCCCGCGGCCCAATCAGTTTTCTGAGCGAGAAATGGCAGGAGTTGTTCACGCACGCGGTCCGTGAATCGGAACGACTGGGCATTGAGATCACGTTGGGCTCCGGACCGGGATGGACCGGCAGCGGCGGGCCCTGGGTCAAGCCCGAGCGGTCGATGCAGCATCTGGTTGCCGCGTCAGTCGAGGTTCGGGGACCGTCGCACTTCCAGGCAAGGCTGCCCGTACCGGAACCGCGCAAGCCCTTTTTCGATACCCTGCCCCCCGACCTTACAAAGAGGCGAGCCGCCTTTTACGAGGATGTCGCTGTCCTTGCCGTTCCCTATCTTGCCGGTGATCAGAAGATTGCGGACATCGATGAAAAAGCCCTCTACTATCGTTCGCCCTATTCATCCGTCGCAGGGGTGAAACCCTATCTTCCCGCGCCGTCCCGCTATCCGGTACTGTCGGCTGACAGCGTGATTCCACTCGACAAGGTCATCGATCTCACCAGCCGGCTGGGTCCGGATGGCGCTTTGAGCTGGGCGGTTCCCGCCGGCCGCTGGACGATACTGCGATTCGGTCGACGAAACAATGGCGCCAATACCCGTCCGGCGCCCATTCCCGGGCTGGGATTCGAATGCGACAAGTTCGACACCGGGTCCCTGGATGCACATTTCCAGGAATACATCGGAAAACTGCTGAACAATGTCGGCAAGCGTAAAGAAGGCGCCGGCTGGACCATGATTCATATGGACAGCTGGGAAATGGGCGCCCAGAACTGGACCTCAAACTTCCGGCAGGAATTCCGGCACCGGCGGGGTTATGACCCGCTGCCGTTCTACCCGACCTACACCGGCCGCATCGTCGGCAGCCTCGAACTCAGCGAGCGCTTTCTATGGGACGTCCGCAAGACCGGCCAGGAATTGGTGATCGAAAACCACGCCGGACGGCTCAAGGAACTCGGCAGGCAATACGGCCTGGGACTTTCGATCGAACCGTACGACATGAATCCGACTGCGGATCTGGCGCTGGGAGCGCTCGCGGACGTGCCGATGTGTGAATTCTGGAGCCAAGGGTATGGTTTTGACACGTCGTTCAGCTGTATAGAGGCGGCATCTATCGCTCATACTCTTGGCCGTCCCGTGGTAGCCGCCGAGGCCTTCACCGCGGAAGATTCGGAAGCGATGAAGCAGTATCCAGGCTCCATGAAGAACCAGGGGGACTGGGCTTTTTGCGCCGGGATCAACCGGTTTGTCTTTCACACCTTTGCCCACCAGCCTCTTGGCGACGCTCGCCCCGGCATGACCATGGGACCCTACGGTGTGCACTGGCATCGCAACCAGACCTGGTGGCGGATGGTGGCGGAATATCATCGCTACGTCTCCCGGTGCTCCTTCCTTCTGCGACAGGGAATTGCCGTGGCGGACATCCTCTACCTCACTCCGGAAGGCGCGCCTCAAGTTTTCCGGCCGCCTCCCTCGGCATTGACAGGAGCCAATCCCATTCCAGATCGCAGAGGATACAACTTCGACGGCTGCGCTCCTGAGACCCTCCAGGCCAGTGCCGAAGTAAGGGACGGCCGGATTTCCTTCCCCGGCGGCTCCTCCTACGGTCTGCTGGTGCTTCCCGCGTTCGACACCATGACGCCTTCCCTGTTAGGCAAGATCACATCGCTGGTGGAGCAGGGCGCTACGCTTGTCGGCGCACCTCCTCTCAAGTCGCCCAGCCTGTCAGGGTACCCCGAGTGTGACCGGGAGGTTCGGGCAAAAGCCGAAGTGCTCTGGGGCAGGCTCGAACCTCCGGCCATGATAGCCCGACGACCGTTCGGCAAAGGCCTGATTTTCTGGGGTGGCAGGCTGAAGGTTCCGACACATGAGCTCTATCCTGACTATGAAGCTACCGCTGCCCTGCTGCGGCAGGGGGGAATCCCGGCGGACTTCGAAGCGCCGGGGCCGGTTCGTTACACCCATCGCCGGACGAAAGACCTGGACATCTACTTTGTCTCCAACAGGACAGAGAATGCGGTGGCCTGCCCCTGCACGTTTCGCGTCGAACGAGGATCCCCGGAGCTCTGGGATCCCTTGACTGGCGCTATACGCACTCTCCCCGAGTCTTCCCGGGCAGGCGGCCGCACGGTCGTGCCCATGAAATTCGAGCCCTATCAGAGCTTCTTTGTGATCTTCCGGAGCGGTGGTTCCGCCGACTCATCGCCGGTTCTCGGAGAGAGCAATTTCCCCGAACTGCAACCGGTTTCAGAACTGCGCGGCCCCTGGACGGTCAGCTTTGATCCGAAATGGGGCGGCCCCGCAGAAATAGTCTTCGATAGGCTCGAAGACTGGACAGCCCGGCTCGAACCGGGAATCAAGCACTACTCCGGGATCGCGACATACCGAACGCTGTTCGATCTGATTGGGGTCGTAGATGGCCGCTCACGCCTCTATCTCCAGCTTGGCAAGGTGAACGTCATGGCCCGCGTTCGCTTGAACGGACATGATCTCGGGACTTCATGGTGCGCCCCATGGCGGGTAGACATCATAGATTTTGTGAAAGCACAGGGCAACCGGCTGGAGATCGAGGTCGCTAATCTCTGGGCCAACCGCCTCATCGGCGATCAACAAGCGCGCGACCGGGATGTGCGGGACCTTCGATGGCCCTCAGGTCTTCTTGAAGGAAAGGCTCTGAAAGCCGGGCGGTACACCTTCAGTACCCATTCATACTACAATGCCGATTCTGATCTGCAGTCTTCTGGCTTGCTGGGGCCAGTGCAGCTAGTGACGGCAAAGCCGGTGCCATTTCGACATTAGGAGAGACCCATGAACATGACACACGCGAGATCTGCGACAAGCATAGTGGCCCTGGCCGGATTCCTGGTCCTGGCTTTGCTCTCGCACGCCGGCATGGCAAATGGCGCGGAGCGCGCCCGTATCGACTTGAACGGCCAGTGGCAGTTCCGGCTGGATCCGCACGGTGAAGGTGAGGCCGGCCGATGGCATTCCGGCGAGGTCTCCTTCCCAGACTCGATTCAGGTGCCGGGCTGCTGGCAGGCGCAGGGTTTTGGTGAACGGGTCGGCATTTTGAGGCACCACTACGTGGGTGATGCCTGGTACCGGCGCTCCGTGACTGTACC
>JAFNAG010000568.1 GCA_017860135.1 Acidobacteriota bacterium | reverse complement strand
CATTTCGCAGATTGTCCTTTCCCCTTCCGACCGGAAAAACGTTTCGTTCGACGCTTTCTTCACGCACATCCTGATGCACGAGTTGATGCACGGTCTGGGTCCTCATGAGATTCAGGTTGCGGGGCGCGCAACGACGGTGCGCCAGGAACTCAGGGAAACAAGGGCGTGATCGACAAGTCGCTCGAGCGGAGCATCTACGACACCTTCCTGGCATCAGCTTTCCGGTCCATTCGTTTCGGCATCAACGAAGCCCACGGCCGCGGCATCGCCATCCAGCTCAACTACCTTATGGATACCGGCGCCTTCAGGATCACGCCGGAAGGCACATTCGCCGTGGTTCCGGCGAAGATCAAGGATGGCGTGATTGCGCTGACCCGGGAGATCATGACTCTCGAGGCGGAAGGCGACTATGTGAGGGCTCGGGAAATGCAGAAAGACCTGGGTGTTGTCCGACCGGAAATCCAGGCTGCACTCGACAGATTACAGGACATCCCCGTAGATATCGAACCTCAGTTCCCTGCCGTCCAACGGCTGATCAGCGACACCAAAAACCGGCACTGAGGCAGGCAGGACCGTCGAGCGTCGGAGCAGTATGGGGTTCGAAGAACAAGTCCACGCATCCCGTCACTGGTCACGGGCTTTCGGGAAGGTCTCCCGAATCCTCATCATTCGCTGACTCAGGATGGCTCTTGTAGTCATCCAGCAATGTCTGTGCGGCTTCCAAATGGGAATCCAGCACCTTGATCCGGATGGAGGCCAAGCCGTCGACCGTAAAGGGATATATGTTATGCGGAACGGGAGTGATCAGGACGCAGTGGATGCCGGCATCTTCTAGAATCCCCCTGACGATGTTGGCTTCCGTTTCGCTTTGCGTCACCATCAGGTCTATCAGCTTCTCCTCATTGAGATGTTCCGCACCGGTCACGGCATCCTCCATGGCATCTACTCCTTCGTGCAGGCTGTCCCGCTTCCGCCGGAAGCGGGAGTTGCGTTTCGAGTTTCCGCGCGAAGCGCGCGAGGTCACTTTGCCGGCGAGCGCAGGTCCGGCGCCAACAGGTTCACATTGCCGAAAGCAAGGTCCTCGAAACCGGCCTTGGGAAATTCCTTCCTGATCGAATCGCGAAACTCTTTGACGTTACCTACCAGCACCACAACGAGATTGGACGAATCAAAATAGCGTCCCGCCATCTCCCTGACCTTTGCCGGACTCACCGCAAGCACTTTCTGCTGGTAGGTGTCGTTGTAGTCCGCCGGCAACTGGTATTGCGCCACGGCGAGGACGCGGGATGCCACCTGTTCGGAGGTTTCCGACTGGATGGGGAACACGCCGGCGATATAATCGCGTGCGAAGTCGAGTTCCGAGGGCCCGAGTTCGCCCGAGGACATCCCGGCAATCAGGTCCACCATCAGCTTTGCCGCTTCGACGGTCGCCTCCGTCCGTGTGAATGTGGAGGCGGAAAAATTGCCCGCCAGCAGGTAGCTGTTGAAGTTGGAGTACGCGCCGTAGGTCAATCCCTTCTTCTGGCGGACTTCGGTCGATAGGCGCGAGTTGAATCCGCCGCCGAATATCCGGTTCGTAACATAGAGCGGCAGATAATCGGGATTGTTGCGGGGAATGCCGAGTCTCCCGACGCGGATCTGGCTCTGGTTGGCATCCGGCTTGTCCACAAACACGATGCGCATGCCTCGAGTCGGCTCCGGAACGGGCGGCGCGTCGATCCGGGATGGGCGCGCAGGCCAGGCGGTCTTGCCCAGGTACTGATTTGCAGCCGCATATGCGTTTTCCGGCGTGACGTCTCCGGCAAAGGCAAGAAGAGCGCGCCCCGGCACAAAACGGCTCTCCCAGAAGCTTACAAGATCGCCGCGCCCCAATTTCCGTATCGAGTCAGGCGTGCCGCTGCCCGGCAATCCGTACGGATGCTGTCCATATACAAGCCGCTCCAGCAGAACGGTCGCGACGTAGTCGGGATCGGAGTACTGCACCTCGAGATTGGAGAGCGCCTGCTGGCGCCTGCGCTCCACTTCCTCACCGTTAAACGCCGGGTGAAGCAGAATGTCCGACAGGAGGTCCATCGCGAGCGGGAAGTCTTTCTTTACTACGCTGAGGGTAATGAAGGCGCCGTCGTTGTCCGCGCCCGCACTGAGCACACCGCCTACGAAATCGATCGCTTCGGCGATCTGCTGCGCGGAGCGAGACGCCGTGCCCTGTGTCAAAAGGTCGGCGGTCATGTTGGCGACGCCGGGCAGGCCGCGAGGGTCGTTGACCGATCCTGCACCGGCAATGACGAGCCGCGCCGTAACCAGGGGCTGTTCGGGATCGGATACGACGAACACCTGCAAGCCGTTGTCGAGAGCCTTGGCCGCAGCTTTGGGGAAAGAAAACGGCTTGGCGGACGCAGCCGGGGGCATTTTTGAAGCCAGGCTGATCCCCTGCGGAACTATGCCTGATCCCGTGCTCGGGGCTTCGGTCGGAGGCGCTTCCGGCCCGGAGCAGGCTGCCAGCCACAGGGTGCACAGCAGGAAGACGCCGATTGTTCTTCGAGACAGATTGTGATGGTTGCGCATGGAGGCCCCCTCGGTCCTACTTCGCCGCCGTCTTGGGCGGTTCAATCAGCAATACAGTGCGTTGGGATTTGTCAAAATACTGGCGCGCGGCTCGCTGGATGTCGGCGGCAGTGACGCGCAGAAATCCGTCGAGGGCGATGTTGGCAAGCTCCGGATCCCGTCCGACAACTGCTGCGCGGCCGACCGCATCGGCCTTTTCCTGCACGGTGCGGCGGCCGAGGATTTCGGCGGCAATCTGCTGGTTTTTAGCTTTTTCCAGTTCCCGCGAATCCACCGGCTGGTTCTTCATGCGCTCGAGAGCCGCCTCAAGTGCCTTCTCGGCCGCGCCAATGTTCCTGCCGGGATTCAAGACGGCGAATGCGTAAAACAGGTTCGGGTGTTCGGTGAAGTTCCCTGCACCTGCAACCTGTACCGCGACCTGGTCTTCGTATACCAGCTTCCGGAATAGCCGGCTGCTCTCACCCGACGACAGGATGTTGGAGGCCAGAACCAGAGGGTAGGAATCCGGCGTGAACTCAGCAGGCATGTGATATCCGGCAATGATGGCCGGGAGCGGGGACTGCGAACCGTACCACTTGGCGAGGCGGCGCTCGGATTTTTGCGGAGGTTCAATCACGGTGACACGAGGAACGGGAGCGGCTGGTTTCGGAATGCCGGCGAAATACCGTTCCACCCACCCGATCGCCTGGGCCGGCGCGAAATCTCCTGCGATCACCATGGTGGCGTTGTCGGGGCGGTAAAAAGTGGCGTGAAAC
>JAFNAG010000567.1 GCA_017860135.1 Acidobacteriota bacterium | reverse complement strand
CCTCAGCCGCTCGCGATACTCGGAGCGGTCGCGGGCAAGGCCGAGCAGGAAGGCGCGATTGTGACAACGGTGAGTCAGGTGACAGATCATGCCCGGCTGTTGGAATCGATTCGCCCTCGGCATTGGATCTTCTCCTCATGGACAGAGAGGTCAAGAACGTCTACGATCTACTAACGCCCGTCATCGAGATCTGAGCGAAAGGATCTGCAATAGATGAGAGTGTCATATGGCGGGGCGGGATCGCTTGATGGCAAAAAAGAGGCCCAAAAATCCGGGCTGAGGGCCTTCCAGGAGTCTGTTTTCTCCGTATCTATTTCTCTGAATTAGATTTCCGTCGGTCCGACCCCTTTACCATGATCCAGGATATTCGGTTCTCATGTCGCGTGCTGGCCAAGAATCCAACCTTCGCTGCCATCGCCGTCCTGACCCTGGCGCTCGGCATCGCCGCCAATACCACCATCTTCAGCTGGATCAACGCGACTGTCCTCGATCCCGTCCCCGGGACCGGGCGGACGAGCGATCTTGTGACTGTAATGAGAGGAGAACGGAGCGAGCATCCCACTCCTCCGTTTTCTTACCCGGACTACGCGGACCTGCGCGAGAGCAGCACCAGTTTCTCAGGCCTCCTCGCATACCACGATGATTACATATCCCTCACCGGCACGGGGAAGCCCGAACGAGTCTATGGTGCGCTGATCTCGGCAAACTACTTCGAGGTTCTGGGAATCAGGCCGATCCTGGGCAGCGTCTTTCTTCCGGCGGAGGAGGAAAAGCCCGGTCGCACTCCCTCGGTGATAATCAGTCACGGCCTCTGGCAACGCCGCTTTGGAGGGGACCCTCTGATCCTCGGCAAGCCGATCCAGCTCAATCAGCGGCTGTGCACAGTGGTGGGGGTGGCGCCTCCCGGCTTCCAGGGGTGCAAGACCGGGCTTCGCACGGACCTGTGGGCTCCCCTGGTTTACCGCGGTGATCAAGTCAACGAGCGAGGCAGCTTCTGGCTCAACGTGCTTGGCAGGCTCAAGCCCGGCATCGGTCGACCACAGGCGGAGGTCGAACTGGACACCCGCATGCGACGCATCGCGGAGCAGTATCCGGATTCCCATCGCGGGCCCAACCAGATCACGCTGGACCCGCTCTGGCGCTCGCCCTTCGGCGCCAATGTCTATCTCTACAAGACTCTGCCCATTCTGCTTGCGCTGGCCGCAGTGCTGCTCGTTCTGGCCTGCGCGAACGTGGCGAACCTGCTGCTGGTGCATTCGGTGGCACGGCGGCGCGAAATCGCGATCCGCCTGTCCCTCGGCGCGAACCGCCTGCGCCTGATCCGCCAGTTGCTGGCGGAAAGCCTGATGCTGGCACTGGCCGGCGGCGCACTCGCCATGCTGCTCACTCTCTGGACAGCAGGAACCTTCACCTACTTCATCCCGCCGGCAAATCTTCCGCTTTCACTCAACGGTCGCGCGGATCACCTCGTACTCATGGCGGCCTTTGCCGTCTCTTTGTTGACCGCCGTAGTTTTCGGAACCCTGCCGGCGCTGCGCACTTCGAGACTTGCCCCCGTGGAGATTCTGAAAGAGGAAGGCGCGAGCACCTCCGCCGGTCCGCACAAATCGCGTCTCACGAGCGCGCTGGTTGCCGCGCAGATCTCCCTTTCGCTGCTTCTCCTGACGTGCGCCGGCCTCTTCGTGCGCAGCCTGCAGAATGCGCAACGGCTGGATCCCGGATTCGATCCCAACCGGGTGCTGCTCGCTTCCTATGAACTCAATCCCGCAGGTTACTCGAGATCGCAGGGGATCACATTCGCCAGGGAGTTGCTTGCCAAACTCGAGGCTATCCCGGGGATCGAGTCCGCGACAGTAGCGGATTTTTCGCCGCTCTCCTTCACCATCCATTCTGATGACGTCCTGCCGGACGGCTACGTGCCCCAACCACGGGAGTCAATGGAAATCAGCCGCGCTCTCGTCGGTCCGAACTACTTTCGAACGATCCGCACGGCTATCATGGCCGGACGGGATTTCTCGCCGCGGGACTCCGAGGACGGGCAGCCTGTGGCCATCGTTAACGAGGCTTTTGCCGAACGTTACTGGCCCGGGCGGGACGCGATCGGCCGGAGGCTTCAAACGCGGGGCCGGTGGTTCGCCGTCATAGGGGTGGCCCGGAACGGCAAATACCGCCGCCTGGTGTATCCCGCGGAGCCGGTGATTTTCCTGCCTCTGTACCAGTCCTACTCCGACAGTGTCACCATTCATGCGCGGGTGGCCGGCGATCCGAAGGCATTCGCGGCGGCGGTGGAGAAAGCGGTTCACGAGCTCAATCCCGAGCTGCCGCTCTTCAATATCACTACACTCAGGTCCAGCATGCAGCTCGGTAGCATCTTCGAACGCATCGCCGGAACATTCGCGGGAGCGTTCGGATTGCTCGCGTTGCTGATTGCTGCCGTCGGGATCTACGCCGTGGTGGACTACACGACGCGCCAGCGCACGCGCGAAATCGGAGTCCGCATGGCGATCGGGGCAAGACCGGCCGACGTGTTCCGGCTGGTGCTGGGCCAGGGGCTCAGGCTCGTGTTCACCGGGTTGGCCATCGGCCTTGTCCTGTCCGTGGCGCTCACGCGCTTCCTGCGCAGCGTGCTTTTCGGGGTGACGGAGCTGGATGGTCTCACGATCGCCGGCGTGTCGATCCTGTTATGCGCAGTGACACTCGCCGCATGCTTTTTCCCGGCACACCGGGCGGCAAAAGTGCGCCCGATCGCGGCTCTGCGGTACGAGTGAGGGCCCGGTGAGAAGACGGGCTCCGGACTTGCACCGGCCTCAGTTCGGCTTCTTCAAGTCAGCCAGCAGCTCTCCCACCGTCACCAGGCTGTATCCTCGTATGCGCACGATGGCGATGATATCCGGCAAAGCCTCGGCGGTATGCCAACCGGCCCGGACCGACAGTCTGAGACTTCTCACCGAGAAACGGCTCATCGAAAGCCTGGTATGCACGATAGACTCTTCCATGATTGGGGCGGGACGGTCACCAGCGTCCAATCAAAGAGAGACGACGGAGGTCGTATGAGTACCGCTTTCCCGGACGCACACAAGGCTCTGCACATCATCAACCTCGGCTTGCTTCTTACGATGTCGGTCGTCGGCTTCATGTCCTGGAACGGACTGCCGGAGCAGAT
>JAFNAG010000566.1 GCA_017860135.1 Acidobacteriota bacterium | reverse complement strand
TCCTGGCCTATGCCGGCCTTGCGGGTTCCCTCAGCATCGATAACTACGGCGTGTTTGCGTTCGCAATCGTGGCGATCGAGCGCGTGGTCGGCGAGGCATACAAGGGCTTCTTCCGGAAGGGTGCGCACGGCGAGTACTTCAAATTGCTCGGCAGGATGCACGTTCCCGAAAACGTCTATGCCATCAAGCTGCTGGTCGGCACGGGTTTTGTAGTCGGCTCCTATTGGCTCTTCCGCCTCCTGGCGTTCTGGCTGAAGCAATTGACGGCGGGATCCCAGCCGGTATGGCTCGCGGGCCTGATCATCGGGCTTGCCGGCGGCCTGCTCGTCGCCATCGGAGGCGCGCTGAAGGATTCTCAGTTCGAGGGTTTCATACCCCTCAAGTTCGTGCGCAGCCCGATCGTAGGAGCTCTGGCCGGCCTGATTCTTGTGCACTTTTCGAAGGCATGGTTCCTTGTCGCCCTCGCCGTCGTTGGAGGTGAACGGGTCGGGGTTGAGTTGTACAAAACATTCCTGAAACGCCAGATCAGAGGAATGCACGCCGGGAAACCGATACTGCATCCCGCCTGGTACGCCCGCCGTTGGGTATTTGCTCTTTCCTACAGTCTCGCCGTGGCTGTCTGCGTATCGCTGCTGTTCTCCTAGCGGAACAGATGTATGGCGATTTGGGGAATGAGGATCAGGAGGCCGAAGCGTACCAGCCTGCCGCACATTCCCACTCCGACAAAGCGTCCGAACTGCAGGCGGACGGCTCCGGCGACAATGGTCGTCACATAGAATGGCGGGATTCCAAACGCAGAACTGACAAATACGAAGGTGAGCGGCCCGGACGATGATCGCTGGAAACGATCTCTCCATAGTGCAGTCGTCCGGCTGATGCGGGCGCTTTGGAAACGGATCGTGCCACGGCCTGCCCAGTAGAGTGCGCACTTGCCGGCCATCTGCCCCATGCTCGTGAGCAGCACGAGACACGCGAGTTCGCGTGGAGAGCGCACCAGTGACGCGAGCGAAAGCAACAGCAGTTCGCCGTTCACCCACGGCAGAAGCGCACTCACGATCGAGAGTGCAAAGCACGAGACGTACACGCCTGCAATACTCACCTGGAAAGCGGTGTCCACGCCTTTGCTCCCGCCACCGCCAGGACTTCGTGCCCGTCCTGCAACAGTAGCTCGGTTTCAAACCACCACCTGGGACGGTACACGATGCGAATGGGTGTTTCAGCAATCGGCGCTTGGGTTCCGCAGGTGATGACGAAACCGGAGGTCTCGCCCGTTGCTGTGTTTCGTGTTTTGAACTTGCTCTCGATGGTCGCTTTATACGCGCGGCCACCTACGAGTGTCTCCGTCTGGAAACGCGACTCCTCCTGCGCGAGTTCATACAGGCAGGAGTTGTAGACGAAGATACGCCGCGGTCGTTGTTCGCTCATGCGCCCCAAACGATTGTAGGTACCGACCGTCTCATGAAGCAGCCCTTTCACCGCGAGGAGAAATCCCGGCTCTACATCCGCCGCAACGTTCTTCTGCCGCGTCACCGCACCGGCCTGGGGCAACTGACGCAACAATCCCTCAACATCTTTGTAGGTGAAATCGTCGACCAGAAGCAGATGAATGACGGTGCTGGATGCGACGCCGTCTTTCAGGCTGCCACGGATCGCTTTGAAAGCATGCGCATCGCGCTGGCGAGCGAGATCCGCTTTCGCCTGCCCAATGGACTCCTCGTCGGACGTGGTCATGACGCCGAGGACCTCCGCAGTCGGTCCGGCCGCGTGCTCGCTAATGTAGCCCCATCGGTTGATCCGCATCGGGGCGCGGGCCGGGTCCGAGCCGATGAGCAGCTCGGCGATTCTCGAGCCGTCGGCTCCCTCCGTCCACGCAATGCGCGCGTGCCCGACATCTTCACGACTGATCCAGAAGAGCAGTGGCCGGACACGGGCGGTCAGCGTGTAGTGCCACTCGCTGGTAACTGCCTGTGCCGGCGTAGCTTTCACGGACGGCGTGCCTGTGCCTTCACCGGTTTGAGGCACACCCGGCTTTCCGGCCACTAACATTAAGGCAGCCATCAAGCAGGCTGCGAAAAGGTTGCCTCTATGGCCGGTCCATCTCACGCTAACCTGCGCCCTTTTGCTGTAACTCATCGCCTTCTCGCTTTACTCCGGAAACCTGCTCCCGGAACAATCAGGCCAATCGGACAGACAGAAACAGGTACAGCACCCAGGTGGCGGCATACGGCGCGAGGAACTGACGGCGTCGGGTCATCCATTCCTGGAATGGGCCGGTTAGAGACTTAAACTTCCCGGGGGTGTAGTCCCGCACCAGGATCTTGAACAACAACTCGTTGAACATGCGCATGCTTCCTATTGACGCCAACAGCAGGAACGCCAGACTTGTCGTGTGGAAGGCGGCGATAAGGCCTCCGAGTGCACCGAAAGTCGGGCTCTTGAGGAACTTGACGAAGGAAAAACCTTCGATTGTCCCATCCTTGTAGGCACCAGCCATGGCCTCCACAACCCCGATCCCGCCACCTACAATGAGCCCGAAGACAGGAGGCGGAAACGACTTGGGGAGTATGCGGAACAGGCAGTAACAGCCATAGATACCGCTGACGAAGCCGATCCCCATCCCCAGGCGGAGGAGCGGATTGGTTACCACTCCCTTGACCCAATGAATCTGAGTCGGGATGCGGTAGCCCTCTTGCGGCTCCACGCGAACGAAGAGTTTCCAGAACTCTGTGATGATGCGCGACAGCGCGAAGACCGACAGGTAAATAACGAACGGAGTCTGGCCGTCGGCAAGGTGAAGTGCGGCAAGGACCGCTGCCACCGAGGTGCTGAACGCCAGCTCCCTGACAAACCGGCGCACCAGAAAGGACTCATGGGGAGAGTCCTTGTATGCCCCGTAGAGCGCGGCGTGAAAGCCGGCCACCAGGCCAATAACCATGATGAAGGCAATACCCGGGATCGTATCAGACGACGCTCGCCCACCCAGACTCGCGTACCGGGTGGATGGCAAGTTGATCAGTATCACGGTGATGAAAACAGCACCGCAGGCACCCGCTGACCAGATCATATGCCACCTCCTTCCTCTGTACCTGGTCGGGGCAAGAAGGATGCCATGATCCATCTCTAATAAAGGCGGTGGCTTACAGGAGTCGGAGGGGCGGATCCTGC
>JAFNAG010000198.1 GCA_017860135.1 Acidobacteriota bacterium | reverse complement strand
CCAATCGCGACCTGGGAAAACAGAGCCGTCGTCGTGTTTAAGCCGATGGGTCCAGGATCGGTCAGCAACATCCGGACAGGCGGCGTGCCGACAGGCAGGCTCACGCCGCCCTGAGCCGCGAAAGTCATCCCGGGACACAAGCTCAGACAGGAGACCCCAATGATTAGTGAACCTAGGAATACGGAGTACTTGAAGAGTGCCTTCATCGGTCACCCCCTAAAATCTGCACTGACGCCCGAGTTGGGCGGCTCCAATGATCCGCACTACTACATTTTTACTAAATCTACTTCACCGCCTCCCGGCCGTCAACATTCGTTTCCCGGCCGGGCAGCGCGGACCGGCCCATCCACTTCCTCAACTCATGCAGGCGTTCACGGTAGGAACCGCTGCTGTCGCGTTCGGCAACGAAGGCGATCTCCCCCTCGGCCTCTGCCCTCCTGCCTTGGGCAACCAGAACGTACGCGCGAAGGTATCGCTCTTCGAGCGAGTCGGGACTGAGTTTCTCGAGTCGTCCGAGCGTCGACAGAGCTCCCTCGAAGTCGCCCATCTGTACCTGTACCCCTGCCATGCTCCGGTATGCGGGCCGGTATCCCGGGCTGATGCGCACGACCTCGCGATACTCTCCCAGGGCGCCCCGGAGGTCGCCTCGCATCATGAACAGGTTCGCCAGCGTCTGGTGAGCCTGCCAGTTGCGCGGATCGGCGTCGATTGCCTTTCTGTAGTATTCATCTGCAGGTCCGAATCGGCCCGCCTTTTGAGCCAGCCATCCAAGGTTGTAGAGCGCCGCCGCATATCGGGGCCGCAGCTCCACTGCCGCAAGAAACGCGGCTCGCGCCTTCTCCGGATCGGTCTCCAGAAGTGATACGCCCAGATTGTAACGTGCTCGCGCGTTCCAGGGCGCCTTCGACACCGCATCCTCCCAAAGACGCACGTTGTCTCCCCAGACCCAGGTGCGCTGCCTGAACAGGAACGCGCAGGCACCGACGACGAGCACGACGCAGGCGAGCCACGAGACACGCCGCAACCGCCCGCAGCCGGCCCGGCCTAGAACCAGGACGGCACCGCCCCACGCGAGCAGAATCGATCCGGCGATCATGGGCATGTACAGCCGGTGCTCAAACAGAAGGTCGGTACTCGGCACCACGGACGATGTCGGGGCGAGAAGTATGAGGAACGAGCCGGCCAGGAAGCATGGCGTTGGACTGACATGCCGGAACCGGATCAGGGCTGCGACGATCCCCGCCGCCAGAGCGAGGCACAGGATGGAATAAGGCGACAGGAGTGGCGCGGCTCGGAAATCATGATCGACAGACAAGCCCGCCGGCCAGACAAGCATGCGGAGATATGTCGCAAGAGCCTGCGCCTGCGCCGGGAAGTAGCGGAGCGATTCTCGTGTCAGCGGCAGGCCGATCGTCCGGTCGGCGGCGCTCCGAAGGCCGAAGAGCAGCCACGCAACGCCGAGGGTCATCGCGGCAGCGAGCGGTACCCACACTTTCCACGACGCGGAAAGCCACGAGCGAAAAGCGTCCGAGTCATCCGCTCGGATCCAGGCATAGAGGATCAGTATAGCCGGAAGGACCAGCGCCGATTCCTTGCTGGCTGCTGCGAGAACGAAGGAAGCAGCAGCCAGTGCGTGGAAAACCCATGGCCTTCTCGCACGGCTGCTCAGCAACCAGGAGCTCAACGCCAGGAGAGAAAAGGATGCCGCCAGCAGCGCGGAGCGCTGATACACATAGTTTACCGCCTCGCTTTGAATCGGATGAACGGCGAACAGGGCCCCTGCGGTCAGCGGGATCATCGCCCAGGCGCGCGCGGACGGGACGTCCGGCGCTCTTTTCAACAGCAAATGGGAGAAGACGTATACCCCGAGAACGTTCGCCAAGTGAATCAGCAGGTTCACCAGGTGATAGCCGAAGGGGTTGGCTCGCCCCGCCTGGTAGTTCCAATAGAAAGTGAGGTACGTCAGTTGGCGACTCTGTGTCGGCTGAAAAACAAAAAGCGGCCCTGCCGGCTCTGTCACCTGAGCACTTTGCAGAAAAAGAGCATCGTCAAAATGGAACGGGTTGTGCAACGCCCCCCAGCCGGCCCATAGAGTCAGCGCCGCAAGCACGGCAATCTCAGGGACAACCGCCAACCATCGTCTCGTCATCTGAGTGAAGGCCTCCGTCACGGCGTAGCGGGACATCACGGGGCGAGACCCGATTGATCACCGGCTCAGACCACGGCATCACAAATGCGAGCGCGGCTTCGGGCAGGAAATGCGCGGTCGGTTGACGCGGGTCCCGTTCAGGGCGCAAGAGAGCTTGCGGCGTGTGCCACAGGATCCGGAGGTCCTCCCAGAAGGACCAGTGCTCGATGTATTCGAGATCGCAGCGCAGGCGTTCTTCCAGGGAGGTGTCGCCCCGCCAGCCGCGAACTTGCGCCCGGCCTGTTATTCCTCCACGAACTTCGAGGCGTCTCCCGTATCCGGGAAGCGCTTCTTCCAAATGTGCCTGGAATTCGGGCCGCTCCGGTCTCGGGCCGACCAGGCTCATATCTCCCTTCAACACATTCCAAAGCTGTGGGAGTTCATCGATACCGTATCGGCGCAGGAACCCTCCCAACCGTGTGCAGCGGGGATCATTCCTCACCGCCCAGGTCGGGCCGCCCTGCAGCTCTGCGTCGATGAACATGGTGCGCAGCTTGAACATCAGAAACTTCCTTCGTCCTAATCCTACTCGGGGTTGAACGAAGAAAGCCGGACCCGGGGTGCCGGCCCGTATGCAAAGTGCAGCCAGCAGTACCGGCAAGCCCAGGAGAACCAAGCCGGCAAGGGACAAAGCGACGTCCGTGCACCGTTTCGCTGCGCCCGCGATGCCGGCAAGTGAGGCGTGCCGGAGCGAGCCTGGCCGGCAAGGCAAAACCATACCTGCATCCGGCCGCGGACCCGTGTGCGCCGGCACTTGACCGCAGAATGAGCGCCACTTCTCCCCGATCTCCTCACGCATGGCTCTGCGAAAATTCCCGGTAGAGAATCTCTCGGCGTTGGACCGCAGGCGTGCCTGGTCGAACGGAGTTTTCTCAAGACGCCGGACCGCCTCGGTCAGGCTGTCGGCCGCCTGCCTCGGGAACAGGACGCCGGTCTCTCCTTCGACGACGGACTCCAGGGAACCCCCAGCGGCGAAGGCAACGACAGGTCGCCCGCATGCCTGGGCTTCGAGCGATACCAGGCCAAAATCCTCCCGGGCTGTAACGATCACGGCCCGACAGCCGCGGTAGAGATTGCGCAGTTCTTCGTCGCTCACGAAACCTGTGAACAGGATGTTGTCTGCGGCTTTCTTGCGCAGTTTGCCAAAATTCGGTCCGGCACCTGCGATGACAAGCGGCGAGCCAAGACGGTTGAAAGCGTCAACCGCAATATCTACGCGCTTGTATGGTACCAGCGCCGACACCACGAGGTACGCGCGGGGTTCGCTGCCATTCTGCGAAGGGGAGAAAAACTCCGTATCTACAGGCGGGTAAATGACGCTCGCCTCACGGTCGTAGTAACGGGAGATCCGCTGCTGCACGTGGAGAGAGTCGGCGATGAAATGATCCACGTGATCGGCGGTCGCGCGATCCCATTCTCGCAGCCGCGGGGTCATCGCACGAAGCGCTGTGGCGCGAATCTTCAGTCGATCGGCATACTGGAAGTAGTCCGGCTGCATATCCCAGATGAAACGCATCGGTGTGAGGCAGTAGCAGATGTGCAGTGCTCCGGATGGCTTCCGGACTGCCTTCGCTGCCGTGTGGTTGATGCTGATGATCAGATCGAAGCCGCGGAGATCCAATCGGGACACGGCCCAGGGAAAAAGCGGAAGCAGGTAACGGTAGTATCTCCCCGCGCCGGGAAGCCGGTTCAGCCGCGACGCGTGAATAGGCATGGCTTCTATGCGCCGGCTGACAGATCCCTTTCGGTGAAACAGGGTAAAGATCGAGGCGTCGGGGTACAACACGCACAACTGTTCCAGGACGCGCTCGCCACCGCGCATGCCTGTCAGCCAGTCATGCACCAGTGCTACTCTCATTCAAACCGCCCCCGAGAGCAGTTCAGCCCGGGAGTAGGCTGATGATCTGAAAACGGGTCGAAGATCGGCGCGCAGTCGGGATTCCGAGAACCCCTGCCGTTCTTCGAAGTCACGAGAATCCTAGTATCCCGCCGGCGGCATTGTCAAATCTGTTGCCGGGGCAGTCTACCGAGGGTAGACTTCAGAAAGCCAATATTAAGGCAGACAGCTCTACCATGAGACCGGATCCCGAATCGGGACAGCGAGCCGCCGCCTCGTGGGCGCTCACCATCGATCGTTTCCTGATCGTCCTGATGACACTCGGGTTTTACGGTCTCCTCATGCTGCGTTATCCTATCATCTATGGCGGCGATCCGGTCATCCGGATCGTCAACTTTCCCAGCATCATGATGGGACATCAGCTTCCCCTGCTGCAGTTCCTTCTTCACTGCGCGATGCTGTGGTTTTATGGGCCTGACGCGGTCTTCTGGCTCATGGCGCTGATATCTGCAGCTGCATGCGCGGGCATCCATGCACTGACCTGGGAAATCACCTGCAGTCGCCCCGCCGCCTGGGCAGCCGCCCTTCTGTACGCCACGCACCCTTTCGTCCTCTACTATTCCCGTGTTCCGTATCAGGAGCCGCTGCTGGCGGCAGGGGTGGCCTGGGGATTCTGCTATCTGTTCCGTCCGGAGTCGCCGTCGAACTCCCTGCTCTCGAGCACGTTCTTCGGACTGGCCTGCTTCTCGCGGTATGAGGGCTGGATCGCGGCGTTCGCGGCCGCCGTCTATTACGTTTGGCGGTCGGGGCAGGGGAAATCGAGACTCACATCCACTTCCATTGTTCGATCGATCGCACTCTTTGGCTGGGCACCGGCAATCTGGATCATCTGGAACCGCGACCTGAGTCCTCCGGCGTCATTTGTCCTGAGCCTCGGGTTTGAGCCAGGCCGGTTATACCGGCCCTATTTCGTCATGAAATCGGCTCTCTGGTGGACGGAGTCAGCCGTTGTCCTGATGGCTCTGGCCGGATTTGTCTACACGCGGCTCGACGTCCGGAGCCGGCAGAAGAAACAGGCCGACGCGCTTCTTGTACTTCTGATGCTGCTCCTGGCAGCGCTCGTCTTTTCCGCTCACGGAATCCAGCCCGATCCCGTGCGGTTGGTCACGGAGCGGGAAGCCTTCATTCCGGTCAGTCTCCTGGTTCTCTATGCCGGCGTCGGCACCGGCTGGCTATGGAACGAATGCCGGAAACAGATCGGAGGCGGCGCTCTTCTGCGCTTCTTCATCCCTTTGCTGGCACTCGCAGTGGCTGCGGGATACGGCGTCAACCGCGGCATCCACCGAGTGGCTGAGAGCAATTCAGACACGGAGCTGAAGACAGATTATCAGGTGGCGCAGTTCCTATCCCTCAGGAACGCGGGCAGTCTTGTTCTGGCCGCACCGCTGCCGCGGGGTGAGCTGGAGCGTTACCTGGAGAGCGTTGAAAAGCGGAGCGGGACCAAAGGCAGAGAGAGCGCTCTGAGACAACTGCAGAATGTAGAGACGACTCCTCTGGACTATCAACGCGTGCTCATGTTTTCGTGGATGGGCAGAGAAAAGGTAATCGCGGCAGATCGACTTCGGGACATGCCGCCCGCCGCTATCGAAGCGTTCCTGCGCGAGAAGCAGATCGAGTACCTTGTCGTTTTCTCGGATTTCAAGCCGACCGCGGAGCATGAGAAGATCATCATGGACCTTCATGCCGGGCCGGGATCTCCGGATGTGGAAATACGCAACGAAGGCAAGACGGCAAGGATATATTCAGTTCGGTTTTGACAAGCCTGATTCGCTCGCAACATGAAGCCGGCACTCGTACCAACACAGGATCCACTGGGATGCACGATTCTTACCGAGTTCGCGGGCACTTTCTCGCCCCTGGGCGTTGCATTGCAGCTCGAGACGAACAGCCGGGAAGTCCTGGAGGCCTGCCGGGCCAGTTTCGGTCCATATGGCGGGACTATCCCACGGTCGCGAAGATCGTTGTTCACAATAAAGCTGCTGGTGGATGAATCCTTCACGGCGACTCCGCCCTGGCCTGACGTCGTCTTCCGCCGCCAGGGAGACATCTTCTACGCCTCTGCCGGGAATCAGAACGTCGCCGTGGCAGATCTGCGGCAGCGGCAGGCCTTCGGTTTCGTCTCTCCGGCCATGGCCGGGGATCGAGAATTCCTTCAACGCAATTTCGTTGAGTGCCTGGCCCTCACGATGATGACGCGTGGGAGAGGGGCGACGCACACCTATGTCCACGCATCCGCGGTGGCGAGAGGCGAGAAGGGCCTGATCCTTTCCGGCCCACGCGAGTCAGGCAAGAGCACTCTGGCCTACGCGTGTGCCAGGCGCGGTTTCAAGATCGTGGCTGACGACGTCGTCTACCTGAGATCAGGGCGAAGCATGACCGCATGGGGAAGGCCGTGGCGGTTACGTTTGCTGCCGGACTGCGGCCGCTTCTTCCCCGAGTTGTCAGAAAAGGCGGAGAGCATAAGGAGCGCCGGCAAGGAAATCGTAGAGATCGACGTGCCGGAACTTCTGCCCGGCACGGCGCAAGCCAGTTGCGTTCCAAGGGCCCTATTCTTCCTGAAACGGTCATCGACCCGGGCAAGGTGCGAGCCGCTTGGGGCAGACGAGGCGCTTGGTCTTCTGGCGCGGGAATTAGTTTATGACACGCCTGAGGTCATCGAAAGGCATCGCCGTGCCTGGGCCGCGCTCGTGATCAGGGGATCCTATGCCCTGCACTGGGAAGGAGCACCGGAAGCCGCGGTTGACCTCCTGGAGTCATTTCTTGGTGCCTGATATGCCGGTCGTTGGGTCTCGCCATGATTGATCTCGGCTCCCGGGTGCGCCTTGCACTGGCCCAAAGCCTTAGCCCAGCCGGCGCCCCGGAATTCAACCTCGACTCGTCCGGATGGGAAGCCTTCTGGATCAGCGCACGTGATCATTGCCTGGTTCCTTACTTGCACAAGCGCTGGTCTGCATCAGGGAACCCGGAGGCCCTGCCTCCTGAAATCGCCGGCCGATTCGCAGCCGGCAGACAGGACAACGCAGAACGCAACCGGCGCTTGCTCATCCTGCTGAACGAACTCCTGTCGGCGCTGCGGGAGCGCGGGATCATCACGCTGGTCTCGAAGGGATTGCCGCTGGCGCAGGCTTACTACGGCGACCCCGGGCTGCGCGTCCTTTACGACCTCGATCTGTTCGTAAGATCGGAGGATAGCGGGCAGGCTATTGACGTTCTGCGGAACATCGGTTACCAGCCCTTCCTCTCAACGCGAGGCAGCGAGTCGGGCCGCCCGTTCTGGAGACCCCGGGAGTATGCCTGGGATGCCGAGGGTGTGTTCGATCCGAACCGTCCCGTCATGGTTGAGTTGCATACGAGGCCATGGGAGCCGCACTGGCATGGCTTCAGGCTGGAATGCACGCTGGATCCCTGGCGAGGTGTAAGAGTCGTGGAGGTCGGCGGGGTCACACTTCAAGTCCCGGGAGAGGAGCAACTCCTGGTTCAGCTGGCGGTCCACTACTCGTGCAATGTGCTGGAGTGCAGCGCGCGTCTCATGCACCTCCTGGACATCGTGCTGCTCCTGTGGCAGCGCGGTTCCGATCTGGATTGGGAAACGGTCCTCAGCTTCATCCGTCAAGACCGCCTCGAGCCCTTCTGCTTCCTTGCGTTCGACCTCGCCGCGCGAGTGGGGGGATGCAGAATACCAGGCGAACCCTGGAAGGCATTAAGAGATGCGACGCCTCCAACGATTGTGCGCTGGTCGGAACTGCGCGGCGTTCGAGACATCTGCTCGATGAGCCTGCACAATCGCGAGCGCTCCTTGATTTATCTCCTCCATTGGAACATGGCGGAGGGATGGACGGAGAGAGCCAGCGTACTGTTTGATTCTGTGCGCGGCCCGTGGCAGGAGAATGCCGGGCCGGGTCGCTGGAAATCGCTGGCCGCCCGCATGAGCGGGCGCTTGCAGCACCTCCTGCATGCCTTGCGCTCCCGGTGACGACGGGCGGACAGGCCTGGTTTCGGCGTTGTGCGATCGGCGAGGGGAACGAGTTGACCGATCGCTGCGGCTGCGGCGCGACGGCCCGTCAGACCTCGGCTTCTTCTGTCATGCCAGTCGCTTACGGGAGTGGCTACCGGTTTCCGGCGCCTCGCGCCATGGAATTTCATCATCAACTCTTGAAACCTGCACCGGGTTAGGTTCATCCTAAGTACAGGATCGGGTGTTTAGGTGCGCGGTTGAAGAATTTCGATGATCGGCGGAGCTTTGTCTCCGATCTGTTCAACTATTCGAAAGGAGGACTGGGATGCAGATGATGAACGGCAGAGCCAAAGGTGTCGCATTTCTGGCGATCGGCAGTGTGATAGGTGCGGGGGCTGCCCTTCTTTTCGCCCCTCAATCCGGGGCGAAGACCAGGCGTGATCTCCGCCATCTTGGAAAGCTC
>JAFNAG010000565.1 GCA_017860135.1 Acidobacteriota bacterium | reverse complement strand
TGGGCTGGCTGAAAATCAAGTCGACACTCCCGAACGAGACAATTTACAGGCTCGGGGGCATGACGAAGGAACAACGGGTGGTCCTCCCCCCGATCGAGTTGGAGAATTCACGGTGGACCGACTTGGGCGGAATTCTTTTGGACCTGAAGGACCAGCCAAAAGACGGCCTGCTTTCGGTGAAGCAACTGGGCCTGAAAATTCTCCACCTCGATTTCGAGCGTAACCTGATGAGCTGGAAGAGGTGATCGCCTCGTTCCAGGTTCCCGTGGGTATTGCGCGCACTGGGACAATACAACCAGGCAGCGAGTCACAGGCGGGCGACCGGCAGGTCGCCCCTACTTGGTCACGCGTTCCCAGCGGCCGTTCCTGAAGGTAAGGAGGACGGGCTCTCTGACATTGCCGCGCAGCGAGTTAAACTGGATTTTTCCGGCGATGCCATCATGGGAGATCCGGGCCAGTTCGTCGCGAATCCGCATCCTGTTCAAACCTGCGGCCCTGATGGCCTTTGCGACGAGAAGCGCTGCATCGTAGGAAAGGAAGGCAATCGGCGTGGGCGGCACGCCCGCCAGATCTTTGAACCGCGCGCTGAACTCCTGCAGTTCCTGATTTTGCCGGCTCAGATCGTACGGCGCCGCGACCACCAGTTCTCCAAGCGGTGCGGAATCAACGGTGATCTCCGCACTTGCAAGCGAAGCGGGGCCGAGTATCGGGGTTTCTATGCCCGCTGCGCGAATGGCGCGAAGCAATGTGAGGGAGGGTTCCGGACTGCCCCAGATGATCAGCGCATCGGATTCGACGCCGGGAAGGCGCGGGACCACCGTGCCGGGACTGCCCCCAGAAAACTGCCAGTGAGCATCCAGGCGAATATTCTTGCGGTCCGCCGCTTCCCGGAGCCGCAGGAAACCGGTGTGTCCATCCCGCTGCGCTTCGGTTAATGCAACCAGGTGCACGTACCCCTGTCTCCGCATGTACTCAAGCAGCAGCTCTGCCTGGCGGCTGTCGGCCGGTGCGCAGCGGAAAACCCACGGCACGTTTGCATAGTCGATGGACTCGTCCGACGCGGATGGCGTGACCAACGGCACCCACGCTTTGGAGACGACCAGCTCGGCGATGTGAGTGCGCTGGCCGTCCAGGCCGCCGATGATCGTCCAGACCTCGTCTTCGTAGGCGAAGTCGACAACCTGCTTCGCAGCCACGCCCCAAGGCCCGTCATCAGGACGGAACACCATTTCGTACGGGATGCCTTTGTAGCCTCCCCTCCGGTTCATCTCATCCAAGGCCATCCATACGCCGGTGCGCATCTGCAGGCCTTCGGCGTTCTTTCCCGGGCCCAGGACGCCGATCCGAACCGATGCCAGGCCCACAGGATCCGGCAGCTCCCGTCCCGGACCATTGAATCCGGATCCGGCTCTGCCGAAGTCGAAATATGGTATTTGCATCCCCTGCGGTATCAGTGGCAGTACCGTCAGGAACAGCCAAACCCACATAGGAGCCCTCGGGAAATTCGAGATTCGAGATTCGAGATTCGAGATTATTGGAGTTCTGAATCTCGAATCTCGAATCTCGAATCTCGAATCGTTAAAACGTCCGGTTCATTTTTGGAATGCCGAAAACAAATTTCCCGCCTTTGACCGAGGCGGCAATAACCGGCCTGCGATTGGTCAAAGCCTCGTCCAGATCGATGGGCCCGGAGACTCCATCCCAATGGCGCATCTCGGCCAGGACATCACGTATGCGGTACCGGTTCAGCCCCGCTTTCCGGATCGCCTCGACGGTCATCATGGTCCCGTCATAGGAGTGGACAGCATAGCAGTCCGGCGTTTCACGGTATCGCTCCGTATAACGCCTCCTGAATTCCGCGTACTTCGGGTTCCTGGCTTCCGGGTCGAAGGGATACATCGCCACGACTCCCTCGGCCGCCTTTCCTGCCGCCTTGAGGAAATCCGGATGCACGATGCGCTCGCATGCAAAAATAGGAAAATTCATCCCCCGGTCCCGGATCTGTTTCACGAGCGCGCCGGCCGGTTCGGCGTCGGCCCAGAGGACGACCGCCTCCGGCTGCACTCTTGCCAGACGCTCCAACTGGATTTCGAAGTCCGGGTTTACATTCTCGTAGTTGGGCTCGTAATTGGTCTCGATGGGTGCAGGTTTCCCGAGTTTTATGGAGGCCTTTTTGAATTGCGTCACGCCAATGCGCCCGTAGCGATTGCTGGCCCGTAGAATTGCAACGCTGTTCAGCCCCAATTGCTTGTAGACGTAATAGGCTATCGTGTAGGTCATCTGCCTGTCGTCCGGGATCACACGGACGACCCAGGGTATTTTTGTCTCCACCAGGGTTGCATCCAGATCGGCGACGTTCATCATCGGGACTTCCGTTCTCAATGCCACCCGAATCGCGATGTGAGTGTTCGCGCCGTCGACGGTGCCGATGATAGCCCAGACTTTGTCGTCGTAAGAGAGGGAGACGACCTCGTTGGCGGAAGCTCCCCAAAGACCGGTATCGTTTTTTACGACAGCCTCGAACCGCTTGCCTCTGTAACCTCCGGCGGCGTTTGCATCATCCAGCGCCATTTCCATCCCGCGGAGCACGGATCGGCCGATGTAAGATTCGTAGCTCCGAGTGATTGGGGCGATTACGCCGATCTTGACCGTCTCGACCTCGGGCTCAGGCTTGTCGCGTCCCGGCCCCCAGAACATGACGGGAGAGTCGCTCGGGACCCAATAATTTTTATAGGGCTCTTCTACATACTTCGCAAAGGGCTTAAGGTCCTCTGGCGTGTTCCCGTAGATAACTTCCACTTTCTTCTTTTCGCCGGGGGACTTTTGATCCGGCGGCTTTCCGGCGGGTGGATTCTGGCCCAGGGCAAACAGGAGGCTGCAAGTGAGCAACCCCAGCGCTGTCAGGAACCGAAGCTTCCAAGGGCTACTCATGGGACTTTCCCCCCTTTCCTCCAGGCGCTGCAAGGGTTCCGTGACTTACCCCCCTGGAGGTGGCCACCCACACATCGTTTCCTTGAAAATCGACACCATAGATGTGATTGTTGGCAAGGCCCCGTTCCAGCTGCATCGTTTCCAGGAGTTTGTTGTCGTTGTAGATTTTTGCCACCCAGCCCTTCGTTCCTTCGACCGGCCCAGCCGGCGGCGCCTGGTTTTTGCTCCAGGCAGGATCGG
>JAFNAG010000564.1 GCA_017860135.1 Acidobacteriota bacterium | reverse complement strand
GCCCGGGTGTTGGCGAAGTATCCGCATGCGCGCCTGCTCCTGGTCGGAGATGGCGCACAGCGCCAGGCAATGATGCAGCGTGCTGCGGATCGCGGCCTGGGTCGCGCGGTACAGTTCACTGGCGCCGTGCCCCACGCCGACGTCCCTCGCCTCGTGGCCGCCGCAGATGTCGCCGTGGCGCCGTACCCCCGGATGACCCACGAGCTGTGGCTGTCCCCGCTGAAGCTGTTCGAGTATATGGCGACGGGTGCGGCGGTCGTGGCCTCAGGGGTGGGACAAGTTGCAGATGTGCTTCAGGATGGCAGCAATGGGTTACTGGTGCCGCCGGGGGATGCCTCGGCAATGGCCGCGGCGGTGAGGCGGTTGATCGATGACGCACCCCTGCGGTCGCGGTTGGGCCGGCAGGCACGGGAGGACGCGGTGCGGAAACATTCGTGGGAACAATATCTGTCGCGGCTGGAACGACTCTACCAGGCTGTCATTGCCAGTCAGCCCGTCAGCCAAATTTAAGCTCTCAGGCCCGTGCGGACGATGTTGCGACACGATCCCCTGGTGAGCATCGTCATTCCCGACTTCAACCACGCGCCATACATCGGCGAGGCCATTCAAAGTGTCCTCGATCAGACGTATCCGCTCCATGAAATCGTCGTTGTCGACGATGGATCTACCGATGACAGCCGGGAAGTGGTGGCTCGATTTGGCAATCGGGTTCGCTACCTGTGGCAGGAGAATCGCGGTTTATCCGCGGCGCGCAACACCGGCATACGCGCGGCTCAGGGCGAATATGTCGGGTTGTTGGATGCCGACGATATGTACGAACCGGAGTTTCTGAGCACGCTCGTGCCCATCCTCGAAGGCCGCCCGGATGCTGCGGGGGTCTACTGCGGCTACCGATTCGTGAACCACCAGAATACTCCTTTAGAGACGCTCTCGGCGTGTGAAGACCTGGACATGTGGCTGAGAATTTCAAGCCGTTACGCGGTGGTGGGTACCACCGGAATCCTCACCCGACACCGCATTTTGCCGAAGAGCATGTCGTCCGATCCCAATCGCCAAGCCCGAAATCGCCTCGCCGTCATGGCAAAGCATTTTGGGCCGGCGCCGGCGCACGACTCACAGTGGACTCCGCCGCAAAGACGGGCCTACGGTCACGCATATTTGGCGTCCGTAGTCGACTATCTTCAAGCCCACGACGAAGCTCGAGCCTCCGACTGCCTGCGTGAGATGGCCAGGATATACCCAGACCTGCTGACGCAGTTCAATATGTTCTTCCAGCTTGGCTGCGGTGATCAGCCTAAGGGTTCCGTTGGCGATTTCGCAACTCTAGAAATCGAGCGCAGGGCGCAAATGCTCATCGGCCTGTTGGATCGCTTGTTTGGCGATCCCCCGATGGCAACGCTGCTGAGCGGTTACTGCGACGCGGCCTACGCCAACGCGTATCGTGCCCTCGGTGCGCTCAGCTATGGCGCAAGGCAGTTCCCGGCAACAAGACGCTACTTGCGGCGCGCCGTGGCAGCCGATGCAACACTGGCGCTCGATCGCCGCGTTATTTCGATGTTCGTCAAATCGCTGCTCGGTGTCCGGCTGATCAATCGGCTGCAGCACGAAAGACAGCGGCTGATCCCGCGCGCTTTCTCCTCCACGAGGAGGGAAACGTGAATGACGGCCGCAGGCGACGCGCTGTGGGCCTGTCTGATCTGCGCCCCCAAGTTGAACCTGCAAGCTTACCGAGGGTCATGAGAATCCTACTCGCTACCAGCTTCTTCCCTCCGCAGCATCGCGCGGGAACGGAAAATTATACATTTGGCGTCGCGAGCGGTTTAGTGAAGGCGGGGAATGAGGTCCGGGTCCTGTGCGCTGGCCGGTGGGCTGACGGTAGGCGATACTTCAATGGCCACACCGATGAATCATACCAGGGCGTGTCAATCCGCCGCCTGCATTTGAATTGGGCGAAAGCGCCCGACCCGAATCGGTACCTGTACGACAATCCAATTGTCGCGAAAGAGGTTGCACGCTATCTGACGCAAATACGACCAGACGTTGTGCATATTACGTCATGCCTTACCCTGTCCGCCAGCATGATTCGCATCATCAAGCAAATGCGGATTCCCGTCATCATAACGCTGACCGATTTCTGGTTTCTTTGCCCGCGAATTACGTTGTTGCGGAGAAACAGTGAACTGTGCAGCGGCCAAACGACCGCAACGGATTGCCTGCGGTGCATGCTGGGGGAATCGAAAAGTTTCCGTGTGGTATCGAGCATTCTGCCAGAATCACTGATTGATGCCTGCCTGGTGCGGGTCTCGCAGCGTCCATCGATAAGCCGTCTGCGTGGGATGCGAGGAATGGCACTGGATATTACTCATCGCAAGGAATATCTGCGGGAGACTTTGGGGATGGCAGATTGCGTCATCGCACCTTCCAAGTCGTTGGAAAATGTTTTCCGGCAGAACGGCTTCTGCGCTCCGATGCGGATTGTTCCATATGGGCACGACCTATCGTGGCTCCAATCGTATGCCAGGAGAACCGAGCCCAACAAAGTTCGCTTTGGGTACCTTGGGCAAATCATTTCGATTAAAGGTGTGCACCTGGTCCTGCAGGCCTTTACGACCCTCCCGCCTGAGAGCTCCGCCACGTTGTCAGTGTTTGGTGACTTGAACAAGGAGCCCCCCTACAGCGAACAACTCAGGCGCATAGCGGCGAACTCTTCAAACATACAATTCAAGGGCACTTTTACTCGCGAGCAGTTAGGGGAAATCCTGGGACAGCTTGACGTAGTAGTTGTTCCCTCGGTGTGGTACGAAAACAGTCCCTTGGTTATTCAGGAGGCTTTTGCTGCGAAGATCCCTGTTGTCGCCACGGATCTGGGAGGCATGAGCGAGCTGGTGCAACACCAAGTCAACGGACTGCTGTTCGAGCGGTCGAATGTCCAAGATCTAGCCCACCAATTGCGACGGGTGATGAATGAGCCCGGCCTGCTTGAGCGGCTTCGAGCAGGCATTGGTGCGATTAAGAACATGGACGACGAACTGCATGAACTCGGGAAAGTCTATCGAGAATTCATGAAAACGCCTCAAGATCAAACGGCGCCGTGTCCGTCGGATCGTCGATGCTAGCTATGCAAAAGAAGATTCTCGTGACCGGTGGCGCAGGCTTCATCGGTGCGCACTTGGTGGCCGCCCTAGTGCTCAAAAGGCATACCGTGAGAGTTCTCGATGCCCTTGTCCCCCAAGTCCATGGTCCGGGGGCTGATTGGCCGACGTGGCTGCCGCCCGAGGTCGAGAGGCTGCGCAGGGACGTGTCGGATCCCGAGATCTGGCACGAAGCGTTGCGGGGGATCGACGTCGTCTATCATCTCGGGGCCGAAGTGGGGGTCGGACAATCGATGTACGAAATCGCGCGCTACATGAATGCCAACGCGATGGGGACGGCGCATCTGCTGCAAACCCTGGTGCGCGGGAAGCGGTCACTGCAGAAGCTGATCGTTGCGTCGTCCATGTCGGTCTATGGGGAGGGAGCGTATCGTGCCAGTACCGGCGAAACCGTCTATCCCCAGTTGCGCTCATCGGCGCGCCTGGCGGCGCGACAGTGGGAGATGCTCGATCATTTGGAACGACCCCTGCGGCCGATTCCAACGGCGGAGGACAAACCCCTCTTTCCGACGTCGATCTACGCCATCTCGAAACGCACGCAGGAAGAGATGTGTCTCGCGGTCGGTCGCGCGTACCAGATCCCCACGATCGCGCTCCGGTTCTTCAACGTGTACGGTCCGTGCCAAGCCCTTTCGAATCCGTACACTGGCGTCATGGCGATTTTCAGCAGCCGCCTGCTGAACGGCAAGGCGCCGCTGATTTTTGAAGATGGCCAGCAAAGCCGCGACTTCGTCCATGTCACCGATGTTGTGCAAGCACTATTGCTGTGCCTGGAGCGCGTCTCCGCAAACTACGAGGCGATGAATGTGGGCACGGGCCGCGCGGTGACGATCTTGGATGCCGCCAAAGCCCTCAGCCGCGAATTACGTGTGAACGTCGAGCCACAAATCGTCAATCAATTCCGCGAGGGAGATGTGCGCCACTGCTTTGCCGACATCCGCAAGGCGCA
>JAFNAG010000563.1 GCA_017860135.1 Acidobacteriota bacterium | reverse complement strand
GGGCACCCCGCGCGTCCTCCCATACTCAATCTGCCTTTCCACCACCGCTTTGCAGGTCTGGTCGAGCAGCGTGTTCTCGTAGGTCGGCATCACCAGCAGAGGCATGAGATACTCGAACATCGAACCGCCCCACGAAAGAAGGATCGGATCTCCGCCGGCGCTGGTAAGCAGACGCCCCAGGGCAAACCAGTTCTCCTGAGGCAGCTCCCCCTGGGCTATCGTTACAAAACTGGCCAATCTCGCTTCCGAAGCCAGCAAATCGTAGTAACTCGAATCGCGCCGGTGAGCGGAAACGTCGTATCCGATAGCCATTAAATGACGGGCCTTGTCATACAGGAAGTCATACTCCATAAGGGAGAGTCGGCTCGAGCGCAGCGCGAGGCTTTCGATGGCTGCAATCCTCTCTTTGGCGCGTCGGCTTGCTTCGATGATGGAAGGTCGAAGCTCCCCGAGCCATGCGTTCTCCTCTGGATTCCCCTCCGCCAGGAGGCGGTGCTCGATCGCCGGCAGCACCTTTGCCTCAAATCCTGCCAGTTCGCGCAGTGTTGGAATCTCATCGAGAGTGGAGATTGTGCTTAACGGGCTTTTCAGAGGCAGCAGTATTGCCCAGGGAGCCAGAAACATCAGGTCGTCGAGTGCTCCCTGGCATTGCCGGGCAAGGGCCCTCGCCCACCACTGCGCCGGGCTCCCAGGGTCGATATTGAGACCGCTCACCATCGCTGCGGCGAATCTTGCCAGCCCGTCGAGATACTGCCGTGCCGCATCCAAAGTCTTTGGCCTCGAGGACGGCGCAAGCTCTCTCTGTAGTCGCGACAGCTCGGCCGGAGCAGCTTCTCCCGCGGTGTCCACCAGGATCCGCAGCGTGTCGTCGAGCCCGTCAAGAAATCGTGGCGCCAGGATCCTGTGATCGGGAAGCTCGAGCAGCCCTGGCCGTAATGTCAGCAGGAGGCCCGCAAGGTTTCCGCTGTCCACGGACGAAACATAGGCAGGCGACAGCGGTTTCAAAGACTTTGTGTCGTACCAGTTGTAGAAGTGGCCTCTGTGCCGCTCCAGGCTCTCCATCGTATCGAATGCATTCCCGGTGCGCTCAATAAGCTGTCCGGCAGTAATGTATCCGAAGTCGTAGGCGGACAGATTTGCGAGCAGCGCAAGTCCCATATTGGTCGGCGACGTGCGATGCCCGACGACCTTAACCGGATGCTCCTGAAAGTTGTCGGGCGGCAACCAATGGTCTTCCGGGCCGACAAAAACCTCGAAGAACGACCAGGTCTTTCGGGAGATTTTGCGGAGAAATCTAATCTGTTCGGCCGTCAGCCTCGCCTCCCGGCGCGAAAGCGGCCGGCTGATCCACCAGGCGATGGCAGGAGAGGCGAACCAGAGACACAGTATCGGGACGGAACTAGCCAGCGCGGCAGGTCTCGAAAGCGCCAGATAGATACCTGCCGCGGTGGCTAACAAGGGCGCGATCCACATCGAGCGGCAGGAGGTGAAGAGGCTGGCGCGATGATAGCGATCCGGATCTGTCGACGGACTCCATTCCAGGAGTCGCCTGCGTGTGACAAACATCCTTATTGCCGTTCGCACGATCGCATCCAGGCTGAAGAATGCTTCATAAGGCAGGCACACGAGCATAAACGTCGCCTGGGCCAGGTGCCGGCCCGCCGAGCGCAGTGCAGCTGTGATGTGCTGTCTCAGCATTACATCAGCCGGTTTTTGAGTGATCTCCAGGATGGATCCGATCAAGGAAGGGATCAGGATGATTGCGGTCACCGACAATGACCACAGCCAGACAGGTGAGAGGAATATCCAGCCCAGGAGCAGCAGGAGTGTCAAGGCCGATGCTACAAGACTGCGCCGCAGGTTGTCGAATATCTTCCACAGGGACAGTCCCGTAAGCGGATTCTCTTGGCGGCGCAAGCCCGGGCCGGGGACGCGCGGCAGCAACCACCGGGCAATCTGCCAGTCTCCGCGGATCCAGCGGTGCCGGCGGCTGACGTCGGCACTGTAGCGGGATGGGTATTCCTCATACAATTGCACATCGCTCAACAGGGCGGCCCGCGCATAACACCCCTCGAGCAGGTCGTGGCTGAGGATGCGGTTCTCAGGAAAGCGGCCGTTGAGAGCCAGCTCAAATATGTCCACATCATATATGCCTTTGCCGATGAACGAGCCCTCACCGAACAGGTCCTGGTAAACATCGGAGACTGCGCGCGTGTAAGGGTCGATACCCGGCTCGCTTCCGAACAGCCGTGCATACCTCGACCGGTTGGTGCCCGGCAGGCTGACGGCCACACGCGGTTGAAGGATGCCGTACCCCTCACAGACACGCCGCTTGTCGTCGCGGTACCGCGCCCTATTCAGCGGGTGCTCCATGGCTCCTACAAACTGACGTGCCGAATCGCGCGGCAATTGCGTATCCGTGTCGAGCGTGATCACGTACTTCACATTTGACAAGGCTGCAACTTCACCAACCACGGCCGAGAAACGCTCCCGGGAGCCGCCACGCAAGAGGGAATTCAGATCCGCGAGTTTCCCCCGCTTACGCTCGTAACCCATCCAACAGCGCGCCCGGGGATTCCAGCGGCGCGGGCGATGAAAAAGAAAGAAGGTGTTGCATTTCGCACCTCCATATTTTTCATTCAGCTCCTTGATTCTTTTCTCTGCAAGCCGCAACAGCGGCTCATCCTCCGGAATCGTTTCCTCGTGGGCGTCTCGGAAATCGGTCAGCAGGCCGAAGTGCAGGTTTTCATCTCGATTGGCCAGGAAGCGGACTTCAGGCGCCTCGACAATATCCTCGACATTCTGAGAACTCGTGAGCATGGTCGGGATCACGACCAGGGTGCGGGATTCCGGCGGAATCCCTCCGGAGAAGTCCATGCGCGGCAGCCGATGCGGCGGCACGAGCAGCGTCATCAGCCAATTCACCAGCGCGACCGCCAAATGGCTTGCGCACAGAAGTGACAGAATTCCAAACAGGGCGAGCGGCCAACCGTGCAACCCGCCGGCATGCGCCTTTGCCGACAAGCCTCCGGAGACAAGCGCTGTGACCAGCGTGATGGCGCCGAGATAGAGGAGCAGAGGAAATCGATTGCTTATCCGCCGAAAGGTCTCTGCAATGGACAGGCGCGCCTTCACAGCTCGTTCGAGTTGCGGCAGGCCTTTGTCGATCAGGTAGAATCC
>JAFNAG010000049.1 GCA_017860135.1 Acidobacteriota bacterium | reverse complement strand
TTACTGCCGTTCAGCACTGCCAGGGAAGGGTTGGCTCTGACGTACCCGCTCCCTGGCGGTTGCGGCGCTGCATGTCGCGCCAAGGCGTAGTGTGAGTAGTATCTTGCCCTGGTGTTTGAATCCCAGGCGTTTGATCAGTGGCGGTTGAAAATTAAAGCCTGATTGTTCTATGATGAAAGTTTGGGCATTGCCCTGCAGGGCATGCGCGCCGGGCGTGCGAGGTGCTTGCTAAAATGGATAGAATCACGGTTGCAGAACTGGCGACGGAGTGTTCAGTTCAGAACAAGGTGGTGTTGACTGAACTGAAACGGCTGGGGCTGTACGTGTTTTCTCCCAGCGCCACCATCGACCCGAGCTTTGCCGAAACCATCCGCAAGAAAATCCTCTCCCAGCGCGAAGCCGCCGAAGCCAAGCTGGCGGAAGCGGAAAAGAAGAAAGAAAAGGAAGCAGAGGCTGCCCGCAAAGCCGAAAAAAAGCAGGCCAAAGAAGTCGAGAAGAAGAAGCCGGCTGCAGCCAAGGCCGTTCAGAAGGAAGCCGTTGCTGCTCCCCCAGCAAAGGCGCCCGCACCCCGCAAAGGAAAGAAAGCGGCGCCTGTCGAGGTCAAGAAAGAGGTCGAGGAGCCGTTGAAGCCTTCCCTGGCTCCCAGGAAGGGCCGTAAGCACTACGATCGCGAGGCGGCCATCCTGGTGGAAGGCCCGGTGGTTGAGGCTCCTAAAGAGCCCGAGGTTGGCGTTCCGGAGGAGGCCGTTCCGGAGGCCATGCCGCCGGTCGAGGCGGTGCCGGACGTAGTCGCTCCCGCCGCGGAAGCCAGGCCGGAACTGCCCGTGGCCAGGCCTGAAGAGCTGGTCCCGGCGGCTGTCATCGCCGCCGAGACGCAGGGTTCGCCGGCGGCCCCGATCCCCGAACCGCCGCCAGTGGAAGCGGCTGCGGCTCATCCTGCAGGGGTTGTGCACGCGCCGGGGATGGTGTCCAAGAAGGTGGTGGTCCGAAAGGCCAAATCGCAGATTCTGATGCGCACGGCGACGGAAAAGGTTGTGACTCCGGAGATTTCGGACCGGATCCTGCGGGGTCTGCGCGAAGAGAAGCCAACTGCAGCGCGGACGATCGCACCTGCCCGGGTAATCCGCCGGAAGAGACCCGAAAGGGCCGAATCTCCAGCCGCAAGGGTCATCGAGTTTCCTCGACCGCCCGCAACTCCCGAGGAGTTTAAGCCCATCAGCATAACCGAAGGTGTCACGCTCAAAGAGCTTGCGGAAAAGATGGATATCAAGTCCAAATACATCATCCAAAAGCTCATTTCCAAAGGGATCCTGGCTTCGATCAACCAGACCCTCGACCTGGATATCGCCAAGGAAGTCTGCGCGGAGTTCGGATTCAAAGCCGATGTCATCAGCTTCGAACGGGAAGCGGAAATCAAGCAGGAAGTCGCGGACCGGAGAGAAGATTACGTGGCCCGCCCCCCGGTGGTCACCATCATGGGTCACGTTGATCACGGCAAAACCTCGCTGCTGGACGCCATTCGCGAGACGAATGTGACGGCAACCGAGGTGGGGGGAATCACGCAGCACATCGGCGCCTACCAGGTGGACATCAAGAGTCGCGGGATCGTGTTCCTCGACACGCCGGGCCACGAGGCATTTACCCTGATGCGCGCACGGGGTGCGCAAGCCACGGATATCGTGGTCCTCGTGGTTGCGGCCGACGACGGCGTGATGCCCCAGACAATCGAGGCGATCCACCATGCCAAAGCCGCCAATGTCCCGATCATAGTCGCCATCAACAAGATCGACAAACCGGGAGCCCAGCCCGACCGCGTCAAGCAGTCGTTGTCGGAGCAGGGACTTCTGGCAGAAGATTGGGGCGGGGATGTGGTCACAGTCCCGGTGTCCGCAAAGATGAAAAGCAACCTCGACCTGCTTTTGGAAATGATCCTCCTTGTGGCGGACATGAAAGATCTGAAGGCCAACCCGCTGCGGCTCGCGGCCGGGGTGGTGTTGGAAGCCAAGGTCGATAAAGGCCGGGGATGCGTGGCGACGGTGCTCGTGCAGACCGGCAGCCTGCACGTGGGCGACTCTTTCGTCGCCGGTGCGGTGCACGGCCGGGTCCGGGCCCTCATCAACGACCGCGGCACCCACATCGCGGAAGCCGGGCCCTCCATGCCGGTGGAAATCCAGGGATTACAGGATCTGCCTCAGGCCGGAGATACGTTCCAGGTGTTCGAGGATGCCGCCAAAGCCCGTCAGGTAGCCGAGTACCGGCAGACAAAGCTCAGGGAGCAATCCTTGCGTTCCTCCGCCCGCCTGTCGCTGCAGGCTTTGTTCCAGCAGATGCGGGAAGGGAAGGTCAAAGAGCTCCCTCTGATACTGAAAGCCGATGTGCAGGGCTCCGTGGAAGTCCTGACCGACATGCTCAATAAGCTCAGCACCGACAAGGTGAAAGTCAGAATCCTGCATGGCGGCGCAGGCGCCGTCACCGAAACTGACGTCCTGCTGGCATCGGCTTCGAATGCCATCATCATCGGATTCAATGTGCGCCCCGAGCGCAAGGCGCAGGAACTGGCCGAAAATGAAGGAGTCGAGATCCGGCTCTATACGGTGATCTACAACGTCACCAACGATATCAAGAACGCGATGATCGGCATGCTCGAGTACACTACACATGAGAAATACCTGGGGCGGGCCGAAGTCCGGGATACCTTCCGGGTGCCCAAATACGGATTCATCGCAGGATCCTACATCGTGGACGGGATCATCCGGCGTAACGCCGCGATCCGGCTGCTCCGGGATAACGTCGTCATTCACGAAGGCAAGATCGGCTCACTGCGGCGATTTAAGGACGATGTCTCCGAGGTCAAGTCGGGCTATGAATGCGGGATCGGTTTCGAACATTTTTCCGATATAAAAATCGGGGACGTCATCGAGGCGTACATCATCGAGAAGATTCAGCCCACGTCACTCTGAGCGCGCCGGAGCCGGCGCTGCGACGCACGACACGCGGAGATTCATTGAGCCGGCCGCCGCGGAAACCATCATGCCCATCGCTTACTGTGTTCTTGAACTGTACCTTCCCTACTCGCAATCCCTCAAGGAGAAGAGGATGGTGCTGCGCAAAACTCAGGACCGCCTGCGCGCACGATCCAATTTCTCGATCGCAGAGGTGGAATACCAGGATTTGTGGCAGAGAGCCAAACTGGCGGCGGTCACCGTCGGCGCCGACCATGCGACCCTTGAACGTGTGACCCAGCAGTTCGTGCGCGAGGCGGAGAATATCCTGGAAGACCAGCTCGTGGATTGCCAGGTCTCCTACATCGATACCTAACCGTATGCAACCGTCACGAAGACCTCAGAGACTTGCACTGGCCATCCAGCACGAAATCAGCCTGATCCTATCCCGCAACATGAAAGACCGGAGGATCGGGTTTGTCACCGTCACCGGTGTCGATCTGAGCCCGGATTTGCGCCATGCCAGGGTCTTTGTCTCGATAATGGGCACTGATCCGGAGAAAAAGGCGAGCCTGGGCGCCCTGGAGCATGCCGCGGGCTGGATCCGCCATGAGCTGGGACAGCGCATCCGCTTGAAGTTTCTTCCTCAAATCGTGTTCAGTGAAGACACTTCCCAGGAGTACGGGCAACACATCGACCGCCTTCTGGAAGAGCTGTAGGCAGAGGGCAGAGGGCAGTAAGGAATCGGGAACGGCAAGGATTCGAGAGGCAGCGGTAGGCTTGTCGCTCAAGCACGCGGCTGGTGTGGTGCGTCCGACGGTTCGTTACATATAACTTTGATACCTAGTTTATATGTCAAGGATTGTATGACTCACTACACAAGTTAAAGGCTGTCTGCCCGCTGCCGACTGCAGATTGCGCTCTGCAGACTGCCCTCTGCCCGTCCGGAGACGAGCCATGGATGGAGTACTTGTCATAGACAAGCCGCAAGGATGGACATCGCACGACATCGTTGCCAAGATCCGCAATCTCACCAAAATCAAAAAGGTAGGACATACTGGGACCCTGGACCCCTTTGCCACCGGTGTTCTGCCGCTCACCCTTGGCCATGCCACCCGTCTGACGAACTATTTTATCTCCTCGGACAAGACGTATCATGGCGTCATGCGCTTCGGTTTTGCCACTGATACCTATGACTGCGAAGGTGAAGCATCCGGCGAAGATAGCCGACCGCATCTGGACGCTGCCCGGGTGGAGGAAATCTTTTCCAGGTACCGTGGCGCCGTCAGGCAGACGCAGCCGCCATATTCCGCAAAGAAGATCCACGGCAAACCGATGTATGAATATGCCCGAAAGGGCGTAATCGTGGAGGCCGGGGCCAAGGATGTTACCATCCATTCCTTGAAGCTGCTGCGTGTGGAGGGGAGCGAAGCCGAATTCGAACTCACCTGCACCGCCGGCACCTATGCGCGCAGCCTGGCACACGACGTCGGCCGTGATTATGGCTGCGGGGCCCACCTGGCGCGCCTGCGCCGCACACGCAGCGGAGATTTCCCTGTCGAGGCGTCGACCGGCCTGGGGGAAGGGGATGAGTTCCACTCCCGCGAGTACTTCCTGGATCGGGTTATCCCGATGCGAGACCTGCTCCAGGAGATCCCAGCCATCCGGCTCTCGCCCGGCGACCGGGAGCGGGCGGCGCACGGCATGGATCTCAACCTGCTTACCTCCTGCTGGGACGCGGAGGAATACCGCCTCCTCGATGAGAACGGCAACCTCGTCGCCATGGCTCGGAGACTGCAGACCTTCGTTTCCCCGGTAGAGCAGCCTGTGCGCTGGGTGCGCATCCACCCGCACATCAATTTCTTCACCCAATGAAGCGCAGGCTTCAGCCCGCGTGCTTTCCGCCCCGGGGGTATCCCGATCCTCACCGTGGCCGCCACCCCGGATCGCGTTTTCCGGCACAGCCGCGTGACGAGCTCCGGCACCCGCCGGAGCTCGCTACACCCCCGCCGGTAAGCAGGACGCGGTCAGAGTGCCAGACGGTCCTTGATGGCCTGGAATTTCTTCTCTCCCATGCCTTTTACGTTGAGAATCTCTTCTATTTTGTTGAACTTGCCGACTTTCATCCGGTATTCGATGATCGTCTTTGCCAGTGCCGGACCGACTCCCGGCAATGTCTGCAGCTGTTCCGCCGTGGCGGTGTTTATGTTCACCTTTTCCGTAGAGACGGCCTTGCTTTTCTGAGCCATTGCCGCCGCGGGCGCCAGGACCAGGCCCACGCACAACATGAGCACCCAAATCCAACGCGTTTGTCTCGATCTCATCTTTGCCTCCTGTTTGAGTTTCTTGTCTTTGGGAATCGATGATTTCACTCCCGTTTCATTTCCTTTAACTGCCAGGGGTGGATTTGAGCGAAAAAAACTCTCGATGAGTCCGCACGGCAGTGCTTCTGAGCTTCTGCAGGCGGTTTGACAGTCCTTTCAGTGGTGTGTCATAATCTTCTGATCGTCAATGCCTAGTGAAAGGGTTGCCTTATTGCCATGAAAAGTGACTCCCGCCGCCACCAGAGGCGAATTTTCCCGTTCCTCTTTGCCGCAGCCTGTGCCGCGGTGTTCCTTGCGGCGCTCCCGTTCAACGCAGCGGCGCAAAATCCCATAGATCTTGACAAAGCGCTGCAGGAGAAAGCGGTACAGGACCGCGCTCGGAGCTATTACCACTTTGCTCTTGCGAAGTGGTTTGAGGAAGGGGAAGACCTTGCCCGGGCCCTTTCGGAAATGCAGGAGGCAGTGCGCTTCAACGAAAAGGATTCCAGCGTGCACGTGGCCCTGGCCGAGCTTCTGTTGCAGACGGGGAAAATGAACGAGGCCATCGACGAGGCACAGAAGGCGGCACGCCTCGACGCGAAAAACCCCGAGCCCCACTGGCTGCTGGCCAGTGTGTATCTGCGGCAGGCCGAGACCGGACGGGCACGCCCGGCGACGCTCGATGCCTTGCGGCTGGCAGTGAAGGAACTGGAGGCGATGCGGATCGCCGCGCCGGAAGATCAGAGGTCCTACTTCGCCCTCGGCGCCTGCTATTTCGAGTTGGAGCAGCCCGACAAAGCCATTGCGGCCTATGAGCGATGGCAGTCCCTGGTGCCTGACAGCGACGCGGGATATTCAGCCATCGCCCGGTACTATGAACGCAACGGAAACCGGGACAAAGCCATCGAATATTTGCAAAAAGCGATCGAAAGCCAGCCGGATTCCGTGCAGAGTCTCGCGCTCCTTGCCAACCTGTACTCCAGAAACAACCGCGAAAAAGAGGCGATCCCGCTCTACCGCAAGATGCTTGCCCTGACCGGCGGCGCCCCGGAACTGAAGCGGCAGTTGGCGGCTTCCCTCCTGGAGTCCGGAGAATATGCCGAAGCCGCCACTCTGCTGGCCGAATTGTCAGAAGAGGATCCGGAAGATCCCTCCATCCGGATCATGCTGGGGCGTGCCCAGGCGGGCGCAGGCAAGCTGCCGGAGGCGGTGCAGTCGCTGAAAGCCGTTGCGGCGAGCGACCCGGGCAATGTTGAGGCGCAGTTTTATCTCGCAGCCGCCTACGAGCAGAACGGGCAGGCTGCCGATGCGATCCGGATTTATTCCCGCCTGCTGGATCAGTCCTCCGGGAATCCGACCGAGGAGCAGAAGAAGAACCGTCCGGTATTCCAGCAGCACCTGGCGTCCTGCTACCAGGATCTCGGCGAGTACCAGAAGGCCATCGAGGTGTACCAGGAGATGGCGCAGGACGATCCGTCTCCGCGCAATTACTTCCTGCTGATCAACTCCTACAGGCTTGCCCGCCAGTACGACAAGGCGCTCAGCATCGGCAAGCAGCAGTTCGATCAGAATCCCAAAGACGCAAATCTTGGCATGGTGTACGCACGCAGCCTGGCCGATGCTGGGAAAGCAAAGGAAGGAGCGGAGATCCTGAACCGGATGCTCCAGAATGACCCCACCAACCTTGACTATTACGTGAACCTGAGCCAGATCTACGTCCAGGCAAAACGTTTCGGGGACGCGGAGAAGATCCTGCGGCGCGCCGAGGAGCGGAAGCTCGACAGCGGCGCCGTGAAGCTGCAGCTGGCGTCCGTGTACGAGAGGCAGAAGGATTTTGACCGCGCTGAGATTCTGTTCAGGGAGATCATCCGTGATGACCCCAAGAATGCGGTAGCCTTGAACTACTTCGGGTATATGCTCGCCGACCGGGGGGTCCGGCTCGACGAGGCCGTCAAATATGTGCAGCAGGCGCTGGAACTCGATCCAAACAACGGCGCCTATCTGGATTCGCTCGGCTGGGCTTATTTCAAGCTGAATGACCTGCAGAACGCGGAAAAATACCTGCTCCGGGCGGTGGATTTCGTCAAAAACGATCCGGTAATCCATGACCATATCGGCGACCTGTTCATGAAAGCCGGCAACTTTGAAAAAGCCCAGGAATACTGGAAAAAGTCCCTGACCTTCGGGGGCGAGCCGGAAGAGGCGCAGAAAGTCCGCCAGAAACTCGAAAAGGTGCAGGAAACCCTGCGCAGGACGAAACGCAGCGAATAACCCGGATGCCGCGGGTCCTTCACTTGGGAAGCGTGCAGCCCGGGCGGAATTGAGGCAACATCTGCCGATGCCGATTGTCTCCCCCCAGGAGAAAGCGCGCGCGGGCTGGAGTCCGCGCTCGGAGATCCGCGGTCACTGAGTTCCCACGATCGAAAGCGCGCGGGCTGGAGCCAGCGCTCGCTGCAGCTTTGAACGGGGCGTTTGGGGAAGAGGCCATGGCAACCCCCTCGATGCGCGTTCGGTCTTATGCGAAGGTCAACCTCGCGCTGGCAGTGCTGGGAAGGCGGGCCGACGGCTACCACGAGATCCGCACCGTGTTCCAGAGCATCGACCTGTATGATGAACTGGAGATCCGGCCCTGCGCGCGGCTCGAGGTGCATTGCGCCGGCCTGGGCGACGTCCCTGACAGGGAGAACACGGTGCGGCGCGCCGCCATCGCGCTTTCACAGGCCGCCTCCCCGACATCTGGGGCGGAAATCCTGCTCACCAAGCGCATCCCTGTGGGCGCCGGCCTGGGGGGAGGGAGCAGCAATGCCGCGGCCGCCCTCCTCGGCCTGCGGAGGTTCTGGGAGATCGGGATCAGCGAGATGGAACTGCAGTCCCTCTCCGCCTCGATCGGTTCGGATGTGCCCTTTTTTCTGTGCGGTGGTACGGCGCTCGGCATCGGCAGAGGAGAAGAAATATACCCTCTGGAAGAAATCCCGCCGGCGCACCTGGTGATCGTGTTCCCGGGCCTGCACATCTCCACCGCTGCCGCGTACCAGGCCCTCCAATTACAGTTGACTTCCGGCGAGGCCCTGAATAGAATTCAAAACTTCTGTGGCTGCATCGGAAAAGATCCCCGATGCGTTGCCGGGATCTTTAATGATTTCGAGACTTCGATCCTCCCTGCCTATCCGGCTGTGAAGGAGGCAAGAGATTTCCTCCTCGAGCAGGGTGCGACAGCCGCGAGGTTGTCCGGCAGCGGATCCTCTGTCTTCGGATTCTTCTCAGATGAGGAGTCAGCGCTTGCAGCCTCCCGGAGCCCTTTGGTGCGGGAAGGCTGGCGGGTGCTTCCGGCGAAGACCCTTTCTCGCGCTGAGTATTTCCAAAGCATGTTCGGGTAATCGCCATCGCAGCCTGTTACTGGGGCGTCGTCAAGCGGTAAGACACAGGTCTTTGGAACCTGCATTCGGAGGTTCGAATCCTCCCGCCCCAGCCAATTTTGGTCGCCGGGCACTGGGTGCGGGGTATTGGGTGTTAGGGGGGCGGTATGAGTGATGCATTTGCGATCCAACATCCGCAATCCAAAATCCAAAATCAGATTGTTCTCCAGGAGTCGATACCAGCATGAGGCCAAAAGGATTCAGGCCGGTGAATGGGGAGCTGAAAGTTTTTTGCGGGAATGCGAACTCCGCTCTGGGGGAAGAGATCTGCCGGCAGTTGCGGATCCCTGTGGGGATGGCGAATCTCACCCGCTTCAGTGACGGCGAGCTGTACGTCCAGATTCTCGAGAACGTCCGCGGCAAAGACATATTCGTAATCCAGCCGACCTGTTGTCCGGTGAACGATTCCATGATGGAATTGCTGATCATGATCGATGCCTTCAAGCGTTCTTCGGCAGCCAGGATCACGGCGGTGATGCCCTACTACGGATATGCGCGTCAGGACCGTAAGGACAAGCCCCGGGTGGCGATCAGTTCGAAGCTGATGGCGGATCTGCTGACGGCGGCGGGTGCGGACCGGATCCTGACCATGGACCTGCACGCGGGGCAGATCCAGGGTTTCTTCAACATTCCCGTCGACCATCTTTTTGCGGCCCCGGTGCTGATCCGCTACCTGCAGAAACTGAAGATCAAGGATTTGACGATGGTTTCGCCCGATGCGGGCGGAGTGGAGCGTGCCCGCGCCTTTGCCAAGAGGTTGAATGCGGACCTTGCGGTGGTGGACAAGCGCCGGACGGGGCCGAACGAAGCGGAAGTCATGCACGTCATCGGCCACGTGCGCGGCAGGAACGTCATCATTTGCGACGATATGGTCGACACGGCGGGAACTCTGCTGCATACCGTGATGGCGCTGAAGAAGCAGGGGGCGAACAGGATTATTTCGTGCGCCACGCACGGAGTCCTGAGCGGACCCGCCATCGACCGGCTGCGGCATGCGCCGCTCGAGGAAATCATCCTCACCAACACCGTGCCGATCACCGAGCCCAAGTGCCTGCCGAACATCAAGGTGCTTAGCGTGGCGGGCCTGCTGGCGAAGGCCATTCGCAGCATCCATGACGAGACCAGCGTCAGCAACCTATTCGTTTGAGGAAGGAGTCGGATTTCATGCAACAGATTGTAGTCGAAGCGCAACGGCGGAACCCCGGCGGGAAGAATGCCAACCGGCGGCTTCGCAAGTCGGGCCGCATGCCGGCCGTCGTTTACGGCGCCGGGAGGGAGCCGCTGCCCCTGTCGGTGGATCCGGAGGCCATCTCGGGCATTCTCCATTCCCAGAGCGGGCACAATACCATTTTTGCGGTCAGTGTCGAGGGGCAGGCGCAGGCGAACGTGATGGTCAAGGACTATCAGCTGGATCCAGTACGCGGGAACCTGATCCACGCGGACATGTACGCAATCGCGATGGACCAGCTGCTCGAGCTCACGGTCGACGTCGAGATGGTCGGGGAATCGGAGGGCGTCAAAACCGACGGCGGCATCATGGACGTGGTGACGCGGTCGCTGCAGGTGGAGTGCCTCCCTTCCGACATCCCCAAGTCCATCCAGGTCGATGTCAGCCACCTCAAGATCAATGATTACATCCGTGTAAAGAACCTGCCGTCGAATCCCAAGGTCAAGATCCTGAGCGATCCCGAGGTTGTGATTGTGACAATCGTGCCGCCGGTCAAGGAGGAGGTCGTCGAGGTGGCGCCCGTGGCTCCCGCCGAACCGGAATTGATCCGCAAGGGCAAGGCTGTGGAGGAGGGCGGGGAGGAAGAGGAGAAGGGGAAGACCGCAAGGCAGTCCGAGAAGTCTAAACCTGAATCCAAATAGCACGAATGCGCGCCGTGAGACTGATTGTCGGTTTGGGGAATCCCGGCGTGCGGTACGAGCGGACCCGGCACAACGCCGGGTTCATGGTGGTGGAAGCGCTGGCCCGCGAGGAACACGCCGGCGCATGGTTGGCCCGGTGCGAGTCCCTGATATGCTTCGCAAACATCGGGCCCGAGCAGGTGCTGCTTGCCAAGCCGCTCACGTTCATGAATGTCAGCGGCCGCGCCGTCCAGCTGCTTCTCCGCGAGCACGCGCTCGAGACGAAGGAAATGGTTCTGGTCCTCGACGACCTGAATCTCCCGCTGGGGAAGATCCGGATCCGTGAGCGGGGTTCCGCAGGCGGCCACCGCGGGCTGGAATCAGTGGCGAGGGCGCTCGAGACCGAGGAGTTCATTCGCGTGCGTATCGGTATTGGTGAAGAGGGCATCCCGGAGGACAAGGCGGATTTTGTGCTGGCGGAGTTTCCCCCGGTGAAAAAACCCGACTGGGAGGATGCGGTCGCCAGGGCGGTGCAGGCCGTCCGACTCGTGATTGCCGAGGGCGTGCAGAAGGCCATGTCGATCGCCAATGCGTGAGGCAGCCCCTCGTGCGCCGGGCGGCCTCCATGACGCATTGGAGGTGCACGGCATGAGACCAACGGGACCGCACGCATCCCGGGCGCGGCCTTGTCGGGGGATGATCGGAGTATTGCGCGCGGAACGCGTGCGCATACGCGGTATTTTTGAGGCAGGAAAAGGAGAAAAATCTGTGAGAACTTACGAGGTAGCTTTCATCGCCGCCCCAACACTGACCCCGGAGGAATTGGAGGCGTTCATCACGCAAATGCAAACCGTGGTGGAGGGCAAAAACGGCAAAGTCGTAAAAGTAGACAACTGGGGGAAAAAGCCCCTGGCCTACAAGATCAAGAAATTCCGGGACGGTTACTACGTCATCATGACGCTGGAGGCCGATGGCGCCGCCATTGCGGAGCTGGAACGCCGATTCCGCGTCGCGGACCACGTCATCCGGTTCCTGTCTGTCCGGGTCGACACGGATTTGAAGCGCTCTGAAAAAATAAAATCCGCCCGGCAGCGCAAGACCGTAGTCAGGCCGGTGCCAGCGCCTGTGCCGGTCGAGGACTTCGAGGCGGAGCCTCCTTCTGCCCCGATCGGATAATTCAAACCAAAGAAAGGGACGTCGATTCTATGCCAGCTCCAAAACGGTTTTCTGTAAAGCGCAGGCGCGTTTGCAAGTTCTGTGCCGAGAAGATCACGTACATCGACTTCAAGGACGGGAAGTTGCTGTCACACTTCATACCCGAACGAGGCAAGATCCTTCCGCGGAGAATCAGCGGGGTGTGCTCCGTGCACCAGCGGCAGCTTTCTGAAGCCATCAAACGAGCCAGACACATGGCGATTCTGCCGTTCGTCTCCGATTGACGGGAACAGAGGACACGAAACCATGAATGTGATATTGAAACAGGATGTAGATAAGCTGGGCAAGAGCGGCGATGTGGTCAAAGTCGCTCCCGGGTATGGCCGCAATTTCCTCATTCCCCGGCATATCGCCGTCGAGGCGACACCCGGCAACCTCAAGATCACGGAACTCGAGCGGCTTGCGGCCGCGCGGCGCGACCAGCGCGAAAAGTCCGCCGCCAGCCTCGTCGCCAAAGAGCTGGTGAAGCTCGTGGTGACCATTCAGCGCAAGTCGGGAGAAGGCGGCACCCTTTACGGCTCCGTTACCGCCCTCGATATCGCCGATTTTCTGATCACCCACAAGATCGACATCGACAAGCGGAAGATCCAGCTCGAGGATCCGATCAAGGCTATCGGCGAATACCAGGTGCCCGTCCGCCTGCACCGGGAAGTCACCGTTCCGCTCAGGGTGGTTGTGGAAGCCGAACCGGAGCCCGTAACCGGCTAGCGCCGCGGCCTGCGTGCGCCGGCCGTCTTCCATGGAAGGAATCGGGAGGGAGAAGACAGATCCGGTAACCCCTGCATGCTCTGTTCTCCAGATCGTGATATCCTCGTTTTTTGCAAAGAACTGAGACTTCCTCTTTACAGGTCGATTCCAACGAAGCCTCCGCCGGGCTGGAGTCGCAATCGGTATCGCAATCCAACGCTGTCAGACGAGCCCATGTTTTAAGGCCTGCAATGATTCGACGGCGATTCCGATTCCGGGGGCCGGACCGACTCGATGCGCCTTCCAAGCACGGGCCATGGGGATGGTTGCAGCCACCGGCCGCGCTGTGATTGCGGCACTGGTTTCGGCCAAGGCCGTCGGAGTAGCCTGGCGGCGGACTGCCGAACATCTTCCTCCGCTAAAGGCTCGCGAGTTTTTCTTCCGCTCCTCCACCGCCCCGCAGGGAGTCGATGCCCGATCACAGGCATCTCCGGCCGGAAGCAGCCATACCCGCCTCCGGTAACTGAATCGCCGGAGCTGCTTTTCCACACTTTACGGAACCTCGATTCCGTCGTATAATGAATGTTTTTCAAGATGAGCGATTCTTCGCCATTCTGGGACGGGCTATGAAAAAGACGGAACTCAAAAAATTCAAGGCGATTCTTGAGGAGAAGCGTGATGCCATCACCACGTCTTCGACCGTTAAAAAGACCCACTGGGAGAACATGGAGAATACGCGTCATGGGGACTTCGTCGACCAGGCAAGCGACGACAACGAAGTGCATGTAAACATTCGCCTTCTTCAGACCGACGCCAAGCTGATGCGCGCCATCGAAGCGGCGCTGAGCCGGATCGAGGACGGCAGCTACGGACTGTGCACGATGTGCGGGGAGGAAATCAGTGTCGCGCGCCTCAAGGCCGTTCCCTGGACCTCCGTCTGCATCGCATGCAAGGAAAAAAAGACCGCATGACAGAATCCCAGCCTCTCCCGTACGGCGCCTGACTGGCCGCCCGCCCCCCCTCGAGGTCAAATCCGGAATTCAATCAGGTTGAGGTGTGACACCATGACCAGGATCTACACCAGGACGGGTGACGACGGGACTACAGGACTGATCGGGGGCAAACGGGTTCCCAAGGACGCGGAGCGCATCGAAGCTTACGGAACGGTCGACGAGTTGAACGCCATTCTGGGGGTGGCGTGCTCGCTTCGGCTGCCGGACCGGGTGCTGGAGGTCCTGCGCCGGATCCAGGACGAGCTGTTCAGCGTCGGAGCCGACCTCGCGCTGCCCGCCGGAATGGATCGCGGAGAATGGAAAATCCCGCCGATGTCCGACCAGGACATCGGGCGGCTGGAAACCACCCTGGACGATTTCCAGGCCGGCCTGGCGCCGCTCAATCGCTTCATCCTCCCCGGGGGGAGTGAGCCGGGGGCGCTGTTGCATCTGGCCCGGACCGTGGCCAGGCGCGCCGAGCGCCGCTGCGTGACGCTGATGCGGGTCGAATCCGCTGATCCGCAGATCATTCGCTACCTGAACCGGCTTTCGGACCTCTTGTTCGTCCTGGCGCGCTTTGTCAACCAGCAGGATTCCCAACCGGAGATCCACCCCACATTCGGCATAAAGCCGGCCGGCGAGGCGGGCAGAGTCAATTCGCCTGAGGGCGCTTGACCGGATCTTTCGGGGCGTAATACCCCTTCCTGGTCCGGACCGTGAGCCCGGGCCTGCGGACCTTCACCTCGACGTTACGGAACTTGCCGTCCCGCTTGTTGTTCGTGGAGTAGTAGCCGATGCTGTACTGATTGGCCAGCTCCTTGGCGATGCCCTCGAACGCAGGCCCAAGGTCGTCCAACTTGAGCGCATCGAACAGCCTCCCCCCGCTGTTTTCGGCAAGTTCCAGGAGGTATCTCCGCCCTTCGTAATATTCCGCCGAGGCGGATCCTCCGCCGCGGGGGTAGGGCGACACCACAACAGGTGGCGGAAACGGGATGCCCCCCACAGTGGGCGATCCCAAAGGCCCGGTCTGGTCGCCTTCCGTGTTGAAGTAGATGCTGAAAATGGTCGCCTGACTCTCCTTGCTCAGGCGCAGGGTTTCCCCACTTGATGCCTTTCTGCTGGCGGTGTCCACCCCGTCGGAGAAGATCACCAGAGCTTTGCGCTCAGCCACCGGTTTGAGCACCTCCTCCAGCGCCAGCCACACCCCTTCGTACAGAGACGTGTTGCCGCTGGCCCTCGTTTCCTTGATGCCCCGCGCATTGCGCTTGCGGTCGATGCTGAAATCCTCCAGCAGGTGGACTTCGTCGGCGAATGACATGATCGCTACAGAGTCGTCGGGATGCAGCATCTCAACGAAACGGATCGCTTCGTTCTGCAGCCGCACCAGCCGTCTCTGCATGCTGCCGCTCGTGTCCAGCATCACGGCGACGGAAATGGGCTCATCGGTGGAGGCGAATCCGGCGATCTCCTGTTCCACCCTGTCCTCAAATACCTGGAAATCCTTTTTCTCGAGGTCGGCCACCCGCCTGCCATCCCGCGTCGCGACCACCACCGGGAGCGAAACCATTTCCACCTGGACCCGGATCTTCTGATCCTCTGCAGGCTTCGTTTTTTGAGCGAAACCCGGCGGCAGCCACAGGAGCGCTCCGGCCGAAATCAAAGCCGGCCACCAGATCATATGTTTCAAGGAATGACCCATATATCGTCCCCTCCGTGCACCGAGGACAGCGAGCGCGGGCTTCAGCCCGCGCGCGTTCGAGGTTGTATCCAGCTACAGCACGACGGAAATCGGCTCTTCGGCGGTATCAAACGCGGCGATCCGCTGCTGCACATTATCCTCGAAGACCTGGAAATCCTCCTTTTGCAGATCTGCGACATGCCGGCCGTTCCGCGTCATCACCGTCACAGGCAGAGACACCATCTCAACTTCGACGCGTATGTTTGCCTGCTTTGCGTCCTGGCCGCGCACAGGGAAAATCGCCGCGATCCAGGGGAAGAGGACCGGAAGCAGCAGCACAGCCCTGACGACAGATATCCGGCTCATGCTTTCCATCCTACTCTTCAATGAGGTGTGCCGGCGAAGAATAATGGACATCCACCCGTTTTAGATGAATTACATCCGGAATTGGATCAGGCGCTCCGGGGGGCTATAATTGCGGATTCAGGAATGTGGAGAGCCTCTCGCCCGCGGCCTGGTTTCGATTGGCGGCGGAAATATCATGCGGGTTGCCCGGACCGCAGGGATATCGCATTGTATTCTGAAAATCACACAGGTGCCGGAGACTCCGGCGGGAGCGGGACCATGAATTCCCCGGCGTGGATCATCCAGCAGCTCGAGCTGGGGCCGATGATGAACCTGGTATACCTTCTTGGCTGCCCGGAAACCCGTACTGCAGCGGTGATCGATCCCGCCTGGGATGTGCAGTCGATTCTCAGGGCTGCGCGGCGACTCGATCTCAAAATCGGCCACGTCCTCGTCACCCATGCGCATCCCGACCACATCAACGGCGTGGAGGAGATGCTGGAAGCCACGGATGCGGCCGTCTGGGTGCACGCCGCGGAAATGGAATACATCCGCACAATGGCGCGGCTATACCAGATTCCCGTGGAATTCCTCGACCGGCGGGCGCCGGACTTCCACCCCGTCTCCGACGGGCAGCAGATCTTTGTCGGCAACATCCCGGTTCTTTGCATTCATACTCCCGGCCATTCTCCCGGATCGCAGTGTTTTCTCGCCGGCAAACACCTTTTCTCCGGAGATACGCTTTTCTTCGGCGCTTGCGGGCGCGTCGACCTGCCGGGGAGCGATCCTTCCCGGATGTGGCACAGCCTGAACCGGAAACTCAAGGCTCTCGAGGACGATGTCATCCTCCATCCGGGGCACAGCTACGGCGATCGTACGACCTCAACCCTGGGCGAGCAGAAACGCGACAATCCTTACCTGCAGATCGAATCCGCGGAATCATTTCTGGACGCAATGGGGGCGGAGTAGAGGCAGGACAGTGATTCCCCTCATGATTGTCCGCGAGGATCGCTTCTTTTGTGTACCGGGTCGAGAGCGGTATCGTTCGCCGATACAGAAGGGATGCCGCGTGGCAGGCGCCGTAAGGGAACGGGGGGGGAATGAAAACGGGCTGTAAACCTTTCATGGTCCCGGACGTATCAAACAGCTGAACGGCTTACTCGCAACTCAGGGGAACTTACACCCATGCACCTGCTGGAAGGTGTGGTCATCGCGCTCGAGGCGCTGTGGACCAACAAGCTGCGCACGATTTTGACGCTTCTCGGCAACATCGTCGGCGTCATGTCCGTGATCGCCGTGGTCAGCATCGTGGATGGCGCAAACTCTTACATCGAGAACGAGGTGGCCGGGGAAGGATCGGGCGTTTTCAACCTTCAACAGGCGAACACCCTCGACATTCTCTCGGACTTCGAGAAGTTCCTGAAATCCCTTCACAACCCGAGAATCACCCTGGCCGACCTCGCCTATCTGCGGGAACGTGTCACACTGGCACAATATATTGATGCAAATCTCAGTGCCAGCGCCGAGTTGCGCAATCGTACGCTGAACATACAATCCGTGGCCATCCAGGGAAGATCAGAAAACTACCCAATGATGGGACGATGGGACCTGAAGGACGGCAGGCATTTCACCACCCAGGAGATCGAGCACAGCAAAGACGTGGTTGTGTTGGGCTTCGATGCGGCGGACCGGCTCTACCCTTCGGTCGACCCGATCGGCAAAGAGATCCGGATTGCCGGGCTGCCGTTCCGCGTCATCGGGGTTCTCGCGCAGAAGCCCGGCGGGCTCGGGGGCAATCCAAATCTGTTGGCAGTCATCCCGATTACTTCGTTTCAAAAGATGTTCGGCACGCGCCGTTCGCTGATGGTTTCGATCAAACCGGCAGGCCTCGACCAGGTCCAGGCCTGCGTCGACCAGACGCGCATGGTGATGCGCGGTTTGCGCCGCCTGGGGCCGAAGCGGGAAGACAACTTCGCCATTGTCACCCAGGACAACCTGCTGAACCTCTGGGGCAACATCAGTTCGCAGATATTCATGGTGCTGATCGGGATCGTCTCCATCAGCCTTGTCGTGGGCGGGATCGTGATTATGAACATCATGCTCGTGTCGGTCACCGAACGTACAAGAGAAATCGGCATCCGCAAGGCTGTGGGAGCAACTCGCATCAACATCTTGTGGCAGTTCCTTGTGGAGGCCATCACACTTTCGAGTGTCGGCGGCGTTCTTGGTATCGCTGCGGGCTTTGTCATTGCTGCCCTGATCGCCTATTTTTCCCCTCTTCCTTACGCCATCAAGGTCTGGTCCATTCTCATGGGCATGGGAGTGACCTTTGCAGTGGGCGTGTTCTTCGGGGCGTATCCGGCCATGCAGGCCGCCAAGCTCGACCCGATCGAGGCATTGCGCTATGAATGACCGGACACGCCTGGGCCTGATCGGCGAGAACCTGGGTATCGCCGTCGATGTGCTGCGCGCGCACAAGCTGAGGAGCGGGTTGATCATACTCGGGGTGGCGATCGGTGTCGCTTCGCTGATGGGCATGGTTTCCATCCTGCTCGGGCTCCAGGAGAGCATCACCCGGGATATCAGCAGCTCCGAGCAGACCGTGCTCCAGATCCAGAAATTCGATTTCTTTGTAGGCGGAATCGATGCTTCGATGCTCCACCGCAAGGAAATCTCCGTAGAGAACGCACAAGCACTGCGCGACCAGTGCCCCTCGCTGCAGCATGTCGTATTTGTGGTAGAGCCGCAAGGCCCGCCTCCGACCCTGAAGTATAAGGAGGAGAAAAGCCGCATGGTCCAGGTGATCGGGACCGAGCCATCCCTGCTCTACATTCACAGCCTGGACCTCGAAGAAGGAAGGATGTTCACGGACGAAGAGCTCTTCCATCGCGCCAAGGTGGTGGTGCTTGGTCACAGCCCGCGGCGGGACCTTTTTCCCAGCATGGACCCCATTGGCAAGAAGGTCAGGATCGGAAACGACGATTTCACCATTGTCGGCACCTTCGCCGAGCGCAAGACCCTGTTCGGCAGCATGGGCGAGAACTTTGCCATGATTCCGTACACCACCTACATGGCCACGATGTGGAAAGAGCGGGACGCCCAGGTCGTGGCAGCCTCCGTCCGCCCCGGCGTTCCAATCGAGGTGGCCAAAGATGAGGTCATCCGGGTCATGCGCGTGCAACGGAGATTGAAGGCGGACCAGGACAACGATTTTGCCGTTGTGTCCTCCGATGCGGCACTCGAGTTCATCGAGAGGATCACCGGTCCGATCGCAATGGTCCTCTCGGCAATCTCCTCCATTGCACTGCTTGTGGGCGGCATCGGCGTCATGAACATGATGCTGGTTTCGGTTACCGAACGCACCGATGAAATCGGCATCAGAAAAGCGGTCGGTGCCAGGCGTTTGGATATCATGTGGCAGTTTCTGATTGAAGCCGGCGTGCTGACCGGATTTGGGGGCATTGTCGGGATCCTTACGGGCCTCGGTGCAGCACTGGGCGTTTCTTCCCTTACCGGACTCCCTGCCAGCCTCTCGCCGCTCTACATTATCCTGGCGGTCGTGTTCTCGGTCGCGATCGGCGTCTTTTTCGGGATCTACCCGGCGCACCGCGCCTCGAAACTGCAGCCCGTGAGCGCGATCGGGTACGCCAAGTAGGCGGGGGAGCGCCCTGCGGCCCGGTGCCCCGCCGGGAGGTGGCAGCCTCCGGCTATTTCATTCATTTCCTGTGCTTCCTCACTGCCAGGCAGTGCTATTTTATTCTGGATGAAATATAAGCGGATCTTTGTCGAGGCCTGTATACTGGTTGCTGCCGCAACCCTGGGGGGGATTGGTGCGAATTTCCTGCGACCGGAATCCCGGAAGGTCGCCTGGACTTCCGGTTTCCTCTCTGCGGAATCACGGCCGCGATCCGCGGAACCGCCTCCCGATACTCTGCACCCTTCCACGGATGCCGGAAAGCCGGCAGGCAGCGACATCCTGTCGCTGGCGCCTCCGAAGGACCCGGGACTGGTGTTTCTTGAAATCTCCGGGGATGTCGCCTTGCGTCTGCACCAGGCCGGCGCGCTGTGCATCGATGCCAGGCGCAGCGGCGCCTACGAGCAGGGGCATATCAGGAATGCCCTCAACATCCCCGTCTGGGAACACGATGCCGAGATCAGGATTGCGGCAATTGCCGGCGGGGGAAT
>JAFNAG010000562.1 GCA_017860135.1 Acidobacteriota bacterium | reverse complement strand
GAACTGCACCGCGCCAAGGAGTCCGCCGAAGCAGGCTGCCGGGCCAAGAGCCAGTTCCTTGCCAACATGAGCCACGAGATCCGCACGCCGATGAACGGCATCATCGGCATGACCGAGCTCACGCTTGCGACCAACCTGACCGACGAACAGCGCGAGTACCTCGAGATCGTCAGAGATTCCGCCGAATCGCTGCTTTCGCTCATCAACGAGATCCTCGACTTCTCCAAGATGGAGGCCGGCAAGCTGCAGCTTGACATGAGGCAATTCAAGCTCCGTGCCGTCCTGGACGGCATCTTCAACACTCTGACAGTGCGCGCTCAGCTCAAGGGACTGGAGCTCGGCTGCAATGTCCTTCCCGATGTGCCCGACGAGCTGATCGGGGATCCGGACCGCCTGCGCCAGATCCTGATCAATCTCGTGGACAACGCAATCAAGTTCACCGAAACCGGAGACATCGTCCTCCACGTCCAAAGCGACCTCGAGTCGGCGGACAGAGCCGTCCTGCGCTTCAGCGTAACCGACACCGGCATCGGCATCCCGGAAGAGAAGCAGCAGATGATTTTCGAGGCGTTCTCCCAGGCGGACAGCTCGATGACGCGCAAGTACGGCGGCACGGGACTCGGGCTCGCGATCTGTTCCCAGCTGGTGGAAATGATGGAGGGCGAGATCCAGCTCACAAGCAGGCCGGGGGAGGGGAGCGTGTTTCATGTCAGCCTCCCATTTGCGCTGCCGGAATCGGCGTCTTTTTCCCTGCCGCACCTGACCAGTTCGCAGGTTTTCCGCGAAGAGCGCGTGCTGATCATCGACGACAACAGCACGAACCGGCGCATCCTGCAGGGGATTCTGGTGAACTGGGGCATGAAACCGGCCGTTGCGGAGAACGGGCCCGCCGGTCTTCTCGCGCTCGAGCAGTCGCTCGCCGCGGGCGAACCGTTTGCGCTGGTGCTGCTGGATGCGATGATGCCCGGCATGGACGGATTCGAGGTGGCGGCGCGGGTTCGTGCCACCCCCCCCATCGCCGGCACCCCGATGATCCTGCTCACATCCGCAAACGTCAGGCAGTGCGCCGCCCGGTGCCGCGAACTTGGGATTCGCACATATTTGATGAAACCCCTGAAGCAGGCGGACCTGCACGATGCGATGGTCCGCGTCCTCGCATCCGATCAGGAGACGGAAGGCGCACCCGCAGCCGCGCCGGTCGCTGGAGCCGGAGGCTGCGACAGCAAGCCTTCTCAGGGAGGACCCTCCGCCTTCCGGCCGCTGCGCGTTCTGGTGGCGGAAGACAATCCCACCAACCGGCTGCTCGTGACAAGTCTCCTGGAAAAACGGGGGCACAGTGTGCTTCAGACTCGCAGCGGCAGGGATGCGTTGGCCGCCTTCTCCTCCGAGAAATTCGATCTGATCATAATGGACGTGCAGATGCCGGAGATGAATGGGCTGGAAGCGGCGGCGGCAATCCGCAACCTGGAGTCGCCCCACGCCACCCGCACCCCCATTCTCGCGCTGACAGCTCACTCGATGGCAGGGGACCGGGAGCGGTGCCTGGCTGCCGGGATGGACGCCTATGTCTCCAAGCCGATTTCCATCGGCGATTTCATGCGTGCCATCGATCTGCTCCTGCCGGGCGCGTTCGAATCCCTTCCGGAACGTCCCGAAGTGCCTCCCCCGCCCCAGTTCCTTGACACCCGGGGGCTCATGGACCGCTTCGAAGGCGATTGGCAGCTGCTCCATGATGCGGCGGAAGTCTTCCGCGCGAGTTGCCCCAGGCTCCTGGCAAAGTTGCACGAGGCGATCCTGTCCGGCGATGCGGAGGCGGTGGAGCGGGCCGCCCACACGATCAAGGGATCGGCCGGCAACTTCGGCGGGCAAGCCTGCGTGGAGGCTGCCCTGAGGTTGGAAATCATGGGGCGGACGCATGATTTGAGGAATGCCGCGGATGCATGCGCGGACCTGGAAGGCGAAATCGATCGCCTCATGCCGGCGCTTGCCGAAATGGGCTAGGAGAACGACACCATGAGAGTTCTGATTGCCGACGACGATGACGTGCTGCGCCATATCCTGCAGACGACTCTGACCAAATGGGGATATGAAGTCGCGGTGGCCAGGAACGGGCTGGAAGCCTGGAGGCTCCTGCGCAGCGACGACGCGCCCAGAATGGCCATTCTGGACTGGATCATGCCGGGAATGGATGGCGTGGAAGTGTGCCGGGAAGTCCGCAGGCAGGGAGACGAACCCTACATTTATCTCATTCTGCTGACTTCAAAGCAGAATAAAGAAGATGTGATCGCGGGCATGGAGGCCGGGGCCGACGACTACATCGCCAAGCCTTTCGACCCGCAGGAACTCAAGGTGCGCCTGCGCGCCGGAAGGCGCATCCTCGATCTGCAGGCGGAACTCCTCTCCGCGCGTGAGACACTGCGCTACCAGGCGACGCACGACTGCCTGACGGGCCTTCTGAACCGTTCGGCAGTGCTGGGAGCCCTGCGGAATGAGCTCGAGAGAGCCGGCCGCCAGGGATCGCCGTTGTGCCTGATGATCGGGGACATCGATCATTTCAAGGATATCAATGACACCCATGGGCATGCGGTGGGAGATGGCGTCCTGTGCGAAGCAGCCCGCAGGATGCGCGCTTCCCTGCGCACCTACGACAGCGTCGGCCGTTACGGCGGCGAGGAGTTCCTGTTCATCCTGCCGGGTTGCGACCCGCAAAGCGCGCGAAACCAGGCGGAGCGGCTGCAGTCGTGCATCACCAGCGAGCCTGTCGAGCTGCCGCGAGTCACCATTGCATTCACCATCAGCATCGGAGTCGCAGTCCGCTATCCCGTCGCCGAGGAGGATCTTGAATCGATGATCCACACCGCGGACGCCGCTCTCTATGAGGCAAAGGCCCGCGGGCGCAATCAGGTGATCGTGGTGGAACCCGACGGGACGCTGCCGGTCCCGGTTGCTGCAGCGCCCGACGCAGTTCACAGTCTTGCCCTTCCGCATCCGAATTGACCGTGGGGGCTGCCGGACGCGGTCCGCACCCTGCCCATGGCGATGGCAACGTCCACCAGCGCAACCGGTATCGCAGACCCGTGCGCCACGATTGACAAGGACGACACCTGCAGGTAGCATCCAATCGTGCTCGCGTTTCTGATCCAGGCAAACGGAGCGGGAGGATGTATGCCCAACAAGAAAATC
>JAFNAG010000048.1 GCA_017860135.1 Acidobacteriota bacterium | reverse complement strand
CCGGCCGGCCCTGGTGATCAAAGCACACCGGAACGCAGCCCGCGCCCAGACCGGTGCCCCGGAAGTCTCCAACTGGGAGGAACTGTAGACCGGCCATCTATCGCAGGCGTTCAAAAGCCAAAAGACGCCACAGATTTCACAGATTGCACAGATACAAGAATCTGTGCTACTCACCTGGAAATCCTTGCCAAAAAAGGAAAGGGTTTTTCAGCACCATGGATAAACGGGGTCGGCATCGGGATCGCAGTCGCAATCGCTTTCGAAAACAGTGCATGATCGGAATCCTCCGTGTTGATGTCGGCAGCGCGGTCATCCCGAAGCCGATTCCGATACCGATTGTGCCATTTCCAGGAGTGGTCGCTTTGCCTGGTTGCGGCCATAGGCTGCTCTATGCTATCTGTGAAATCTGCGGCGGCCTTTCGCGGTCGCCATTTCCTGCACCTGGACCCCAGGACCGTCCAGACAAATGATTGCGGCAGGCGGAATTTCTTTTATCATGCAGTCGTCCGCGGGCCCGGCGGACGAAGCGGCAAACAACCATGATTGACCTGACTGTCAGCGGGGAAGCGCTTGGGCGCGCCGTCCGGTGCGCACGCGAACGCAATATCGTAATTCCGACGCTGGCACAGATGCGCGATCCGGGCCTGGTCCCGGAACCGATCCGGCGGGAATTGAGAGGGACAGGGCTTTGGGAGCTCTCCCCGTGCAACCTGTTCCGCATCAACTGGAAGAACGAGCCGGTAGCAGCCGGAGGAGGATTCGGCGCGGTCAACACGCTCGAATTCCCTTCCCGTCTGACGGGCGTGGACGCCCGCATTGTCGCGCTGATCGGTAAGTGGTTCCCGACCGGGACCCACAAAGTGGGCGCGGCCTTCGGCTGCATGGTTCCAAGCCTGGTGACCGGGCATTTCGACCCGACGTCCCACCGGGCAGTCTGGCCGTCCACGGGGAATTTCTGCCGCGGCGGCGCCTATGACTCGGCGCTGCTCGGCTGCGAGTCTGTTGCCGTGCTGCCGGAGCACATGAGCCGGGAACGATTCGAATGGCTGGCAGGAATATCCGGAGAAGTGATCCGGACGCCGGGATGCGAGTCCAACGTGAAGGAGGTTTTCGATCGATGCCGGGAACTGCGGCGGACGAATCCCGAGGTCATCGTCTTCAACCAGTTTGAGAATCCCGGCAACTACCTGTGGCACTTTTCAGTTACCGGGCCGGCCATGGCCGAAGTGTTGGAGCGGAAAGCCGGGGCGCACGGGTCCTATTGCGGGCTGGTACTTTCGAGCGGCTCCGCCGGAACGCTGGCCGCAGGTGATTACCTCAAACAGGCGTTTCCCGGCAGCCGGGTCGCGGTCAGCGAAGCCTGGCAGTGCCCCACCCTTCTGGAGAACGGATTCGGCGGGCATCGCATCGAAGGGATCGGAGACAAGCATGTCCCCTGGATCCACAACGTAAAGAACACCGACATGGTGATCGGAGTGGACGACGAGTCCGTGGTCCAGGTCGCCAGGTTATTCAATGAGCCGGCAGGTCAGGCATTCCTGGCCGGATCGGGGATCGGCAACGACACGGTCTCCCGCCTCGGCCTGCTGGGGTTTTCAGGCATCTGCAACCTCATTGCAGCCGTCAAATTCTCCCGATATTTTGAACTCGGAAGCCGGGACATGGTCCTAACGGTGCTGACCGACTCGATGGAGTTGTATCAAAGCCGCCTGGCGGAAATGCGCGCCGTCTGCGGAGACTTCACGGAGGGGGACGCCATTGCCGTGGCGGCACAGCATCTGCGGGGAATCACCACAGACCACATGCAGGAACTCACCTACCCCGACAGGCGCCGCATCCACAATCTCAAATACTTCACCTGGGTCGAACAGCAGGGACGCACGGCGGAAGCACTCACGGCCCAGTGGTGCGACCCGGAGTACTGGACCCGCATCCAGAAGCAGGCGACGGAAGTCGATGCGCTGATCGAGGAATTCAACCTCAGAGTCCGGAGCGGGCAATGAGTTTGCGCGGGAAAAACAACAGCTGTCTCGAATTATGAAATCTTGGATATTATGGTCACGCAGGCACCAAAACCAACGAACCGCGAAATACACGAAACACACGAAAGTTTTCGTGTGTTTCGCGTATCTCGTGGTTCGCATCTTGGCCTGCGCCAGACGGAGGATCCAATGAACAACGCAATCGCAATTCACCGGAAAGTTGCAGACCTTATCCTGCTGGCATTGATTGTTGCGTGCCTGCCGGCCATGCAGGCGCAGGCACAGGCCCAGATCACCTCGCCCGGCGCCTTCTTCGGTTTTGAGCTCGGCAGCGACAGAAAGATGGCCCGTTGGGACAGGATGGTGGAGTATTACAGACTTCTCGAAAAGGAAAGCGGAGGAAGACTGAAGGTCACGGATATGGGACCGTCCACGATGGGCAACCCGTTCCTCCTGGTCACCATCTCCTCAGCAGGCAACATGAACAAGCTCGACCGGCTCCGCGAAGTGAATGCAAAGCTCAGCGACCCGCGCGGGCTGGCCGAACAGGAAATGAAAACCCTGGTAAACGAAGGCAGGGCGGTAGTCTGCCAGTCCATGAGCCTCCATGCCACGGAGATCGGCGGCACGCAGATGGCGCCCGAGCTTGCCTATGATCTGCTTGTCCGCAAGGACGAGGAGGCGCAGCGCATCCTGGACAATGTCGTCTTGCTCCTGGTCCCGTCGTTCAATCCCGATGGCGCGATCATGGTCTACGACTGGTACCAGAAGACGCTCGGCAGCGAGTACGAGGGGTCGAATCTCCCCTACCTGTATCACAAATACGCGGGCCACGACAACAACCGGGATGCCTTTCAGACCAATCTGATCGAATCGCAGTATCTCGCGAAGGTCATGTTCCGGGACTGGAGCGTCCCGCAGGCGTACGTGGACCACCATCACATGGGGAGCAACGGCGCGCGCATCTACGTTCCGCCCTACGCCGAGCCGATCCGGCCGCTCTCGGACCCGCTTGTCTGGAGGGAAATGAGCTGGTACGGCGCGCACATCGCCTACAAGGAGGAGGAAGCGGGCCTGTCCGGAGTCATCAACATGGCGCAGTATTCGGGATGGGGCCACTTCGGCTTCCACTGGATCACCCCCTTTCACAACATCGCCGGCATGCTGACCGAGTCCGCCAGTGCGCGGCTGGCCACTCCGATCTACATTCACCCGGATCAGCTCCGGGGCGGAAGCCGCAACCTGCCGGCCTACGAGGCACAGACCATCTTCCCGAATCCCTGGCCCGGCGGCTGGTGGAGGCTGCGGGACATCATGGACCGGCAGAAGGTCTCCGCCTGGGCGACGCTCGACCTGGCGGCGCGAAACAGGGAGACGGTTCTGTGGAACGCGGCCCAGAAGGCCAGGCGGCAGACAGAGCGCGGGCAGCAGGGCAAACCGTCCGTCTACGTGATTCCTTCCAACCAGCATGATCTCCTGACCGCCGTGAAAATGATCAACAAGCTGCTGGTCCAGGGAGTCGAAATCCATCAGCACCCGAAAGGCTTCACGACCTCGGCAGGGGAGATCTACCCGGCCGGATCCTACGTAGTCTCGATGGCGCAGCCCAAGATGGGCCTGATCCGGTACCTGCTCGGCCGCACTTTTTATCCCGACAACGAGTGGACACGCAATCGCGACGGCTCCCCGATGCGGCCTTACGACATGGGAACCGACACCATGTTTGAATTCATGGGCGTGCGCGTCGATCCCCTGAACGAACTTGTATCAGGCGGGCTGCAGAAACTCACCGGCCCGGTGCAGACAGCCGGAAGAGTGGGCCGGGGCGGCGCCGCCTACCGCTTCGACGGCAGGCTGAACGACAGTTTCCGGGCGATGAACCTGCTGTCCGACAAGGGCGTCTCGATGCGGCGCGTCGACAAGGCGGAGTCCGGAATGCTGCCCGGAGACTTCATCGCGGCCGCGGGATCCGAAGCCGTGCTCGCGGAGGTCGCAAAACAGACCGGCGTGGATTTCACGGCGTTGAGCGCCTCCCCGCCGCAGGCAAGCCATGAGCTCAAGCGCCTGCGCGTCGGCATGCTGCAGCGCTACGGCGGCGGCAACATGGACGAGGGGTGGACTCGCCTGGTCCTGGAGCAGTTCGGTTTCCCCTACACCACGGTCATGGACGCCGAAATCCGGAAGGGCAACCTCAACGCGAGGTTCGACATCATCATCATTCCGGATGACAGCACGGCATCCATTACGGGCGAGCGCGGCGCCGAGCCGGGCGCCGGCCGGGACGCCGGTGCGGGAGGGGGCCGGGGATCGGGGGAAGCAGGCCCGTCGGTTCCGGCGGAGTATCGCAGCGGCATCGGCACAGACGGGGTGAACGCCCTGCGGGCTTTCGTCGAGCAGGGCGGCACGATGGTTGCGCTCGGCGGCGCAAGCAATTTCGCAATCGAGCGCCTGGGAATGTCCGTGCGCAATGTCGTGGCCGGCAAAACCTCGATGGAATACTGGTGCCCGGGATCCACGCTCAACGTGAAGTTCGACAACACCCACGCGCTGGCCTACGGCATGCCGGCTGAGGGTCTGGCCGTCACTATGGCGAACAGCCCGGCCTTCGAGATCGGCGCCACGGACCGGGGCGACCGTTACGAAACCATCGTGCGCTATGCCAACCACAACCTGCTTCAGAGCGGATGGCTCATCGGCGAAAAAACCCTTGCCGGGAAAGCGGCGATGATTTCGGCCGCTGTCGGTGAGGGCCGGGTGATCCTCATCGGGTTCCGGACGCAGCACCGGGCGCAGACCCACGGCACTTACAAGTTGTTGTTTAATGCGCTGGTGCGCTGAACTTCCGTGAAATTGGTGTCGGTCTTGGCGAGGACAAGCAGCCACGAATCGGCACGAAGCGCTGCATACATGCGAGGATGCAATCGGAAGTGGGACTCGATCTTCGGTGGAATTCGGACAAAAGGATGCGTCGCGCAACGATGAACGACAAAAGAATGCATCAATTGTCAATGGTCATTTGTCATTTGGCCGCTGCAAGCCTTTGGCTTGCGCTGTCCTTGCCGGGGCGCTGAGAATGGGCGCAAGCTCGCGATTCTACGTGACGAGGCTCCAAACTGATCCAAACGGCAATTACACATGACAAATGATTTGATAAATTCTATCTGTTGAGCCCCACTTCCGATTGCGCCTTACATGAGATGATCCGTGGTTTCCGAGGCAAGAAACTCTGTAAAATACATGGTTTCCGTGGCAATTCTTTCCGGGATGGATCATGCAATACAACTTTGACCGCATCATCGAACGAAGGGGAACCGACAGCATCAAATGGGCCCGGTATCCGGAGGGTGTGATCCCGCTCTGGGTTGCCGACATGGACTTTCCCTCACCGGAACCGGTGATCCGGGCACTGCAGCGTCGCCTGGATCACGGCATTTTCGGCTACAGCCAGCCCGCTCCTGAATTGAAGGCAGCTTTGCGGGAGAGGCTTCGCGCTCTCTATGGATGGGAGGTAAATGAGGAGGAGATCCTCTTTGTCCCCGGGATCGTCACGGGCCTGAACATCGCGATCCAAAGTTACGCCGCTGCAGGAGACGGTGTTTTGATCCAGCCTCCGGTGTATTTCCATTTCTTCAGGGACCCCATCCACCACGGACGAGTAGTCCAGGATCCTCCCCTTGTAAGGCGAGAAGACAGCTACGAGATTGACTTTGAGGCGTTCGATAAGGCGATCATGGGCCGGACGCGGCTCTTTATCCTCTGCAACCCCCACAACCCGGTGGGACGGGCATTCACGCGCGGCGAACTGGAGCAGCTTGCGGAGATATGCCTGCGCCGTCGCGTGGTTATCTGTTCGGACGAGATCCACTGCGACCTCCTTTACGAGGGGATCCGCCATGTGCCCATCGCCGGCCTCAGCACCGAGGTCGCCGCCGCCACGGTCACGCTGATGGCGCCCAGCAAGACCTATAACATCGCTGGCCTGGAATGCGGCTTTGCAGTCATCCGGAACGAGGAATTGCGCAAGCAGTGGATGAGGACAAGCTACGGCATCGTGCCAGGCATCAATATCATGGGGCATGTGGCCGGGCTCGCAGCTCTCAAAGAGGGCCAGGAATGGCTGGAGCAGATTCTGGTCTACCTGCAGCGCAATCGCGATTTCCTCGCCGGGTACGTTCGCGCCAACATGCCTGCGCTTCGGATGTGCAGGATGGAGGCAACCTATCTCGCCTGGCTCGACTGCCGGGAAGCCGGCCTGCCCGGCGGTCCCGCCTCATTCTTCCTGAAGCAGGCGCGCGTGGGGCTCAGCAACGGCCCGGAATTCGGGAGGGGCGGCGAAGGGTTCGTGCGGATGAACATCGGCTGTCCGCGCGCTACGCTGGCTGAGGCGCTGGACCGCATGAAGCTGGCTCTCGAAGGGATGTAGTCGCGGCCGAACAAACCTCAAAAACGCAAATGGCTCAAAGCATTTCGAGGGGTTTTTGAGATGCTTTGAGCCCTTCATGTCTTTGGAGTTGCGCTTTCCCACACCTGGCACATTGCCGTCGCCTCAGGGAGCGAGTATTTATGCTTGATCTCGAAGCCGCAATGAGGTGAGATAGGGAGGCGGACTCGGTTTTTGGAGATTTTGGAAAGGACTTTTGGAGGGCTTTTTATGCCTGAAGATCCCGAGGAAAAATGTTGCCAGACCCAACCGGGAATCAGCCGGAGGGGCTTCCTGTCATCCGTGGGCGTGGGCGCGGTCGCAGCGGTCTCTGTCGGCGCCGTTCCCGAGACCCCGGCTCAGGAGATCGCGGCAGGCGGAAACAGTGTCACCATCAACCTGCGCATCAACGGATCCACCAGGAAGGTACTGGTGGAGCCCCGGTGGTCGCTGCTCTACGTCGTGCGCGACCTTCTGGGGCTCACCGGGACCAAGGTCGGTTGTGAACGCGGCGAGTGCGGCGCCTGCACCGTGCTGATCGACGGCAGGACACGCTATGCCTGCATGACCCTGGCGGTGGAAGCACAGGGCCAGGAAATCACAACTCTTGAAGGGCTCATGGACGGCGAAAAGCTCGGGTCCGTGCAGCAGGCGTTTGCGGAGGAAGACGCGTTCCAGTGCGGCTTTTGCACTCCCGGCCAGATCATGGCGGTGGAGGGCCTGCTGCGCCAGACCCCCAATCCGACGCTGGACCAGGTCCGCCACGGCATGAGCGGGAATCTCTGCCGGTGCGCCGCATACCAGCACATTTTCCGGGCCGCCGCCAAAGCGTCTGAGTTGCGTGGGAAAGGAGGTGCGGCATGAAAGACTTTTACGAGGAACTGGAAGACAGCCTAAGCTCGGGGGCCGGCGCCCAGGTCCCACACCCGCAGGAGAAGATTGCGCCCTGGGGAGAAACACGGATCGTGGGCAAGGCGCTGCCGCGTGTCGATGCCTACGAGAGGGTTTCGGGGGCGGCGGAATACACCTACGACGTCATCCTGCCCGGCATGCTCTACGCGGCGACCCTGCGTTGCCCGCACGCGCACGCCATGGTGAAGAGCGTCGACACCAGCGCCGCCGAGAAGATGCCGGGCGTCGTGTCGGTCCTCACCGGCAAATCACCCGGGGCCGACATCCCCTGGTACGGCGGGAGGCCCGCGCAGAGCAAGCTCTTCGATCCGCATTGCCGATATGAAGGGGATGAAGTCGCCGCCGTGGCTGCGCAGAACCCTTACCAGGCATGGGACGCCATCAAGGCGATCAAGGTCGAGTACGAGAAGCTGCCCTTTGTAATCGACGAGGAGACGGCGCTCAAGTCCGACGCGCCGAAACTCCACGAGGGCGGAAACACGACGGGAGCTCCCCGGACGTCTCAAAGGGGCGACGTGGCCAAAGGGTTTGCCGAAGCGGATGTGGTGCTCGAAGAGACCTTTGTCACCGACATCCAGATCCACGTGCCGATGGAGACCCACGGCTCGGTCGTGAAGTGGGACGGTGACAAGGTGACCATATGGGACTCCACCCAGGGCGTGTACGACGGCGTGCTGATCCCCTTCGCCCGCACCATGGGAATGCCCATAAACAACGTCCGCGCCATCTGCCGCTACTTCGGAGGCGGCTTCGGCAGCAAGCTGGAGCTCAGCAAGAACACGGTCATCGCCGCGCTGATGGCGCGCCGCACCGGCCGCCCGGTCAAACTGATGCTGTCGCGCGAGGAGTCGCTCCTGGCCGTCGGCAACCGGCCCAGCGCCAAAATGACGCTCAAGGCCGGCGTAAAAAAGGACGGCACCCTCACCGCCCTCCAGCTGACCAGCATCGCCACCTGCGGCGCCTATTCCGGCGGGGCCAGCGTCGGCTTCCAGGTGGGCGAACTCTACAAGTGCCCGAACGTTCAGATCAGCGAAACCACGTTTTACATCAACGCCGGGCGCGCACGCGCGTTCCGGGCCCCGGGCTTTCCCACGGGCAACTGGTGCCTGGAACAGATGATGGACATGCTGGCGGAGAAGATCGGCATGGACCCCGTCGACTTCCGCCTGAAAAATTTCACCGAGGTGAGCCAGAGCAGGAAGAACCTCCCTTACTCGAGCGCGGGCTTGAAGCAGTGCCTGATCGAGGGTTCCCAGGCATTCGGCTGGAAGGAAGCCCGGTCCGCAAAGAAGTCCGGCGGCCACATCCGGCGCGGCTTCGGCATGGCGGCAGGCATGTGGCAGGGAGGCGCCGGGGGACCGCCGTACACGGCGGAAATCCGCATGTTCAACGACGGCGGCGTCATCATCAAGACCGGCGCCATGGACATCGGCACCGGAACCAAAACTGCCGCCTGCATGGTCGCGGCGGAAGAGCTGGGCATGCCGCTCGAGAACATCCGGATCGAAAATGCCGACACCGCCGTAACCCCCTATGCACAGAACAGCGGCGGCAGCATGACCCTGCCGGGCCTGGTCCCCGCCGTGCGCCGCGGCGCGTGGCTGGTGAAGCGGCAGCTCTTCGAATGGGCCGCGGAATCACTTAAAGTGCCTGCGGACACTCTGGAGTTCCAGAACAACGCTGTAGTCGTGCGCGGCAGCCCCGACAAACGGGCGGTCATCCAGGAACTGATGCGGGCGCACGGAGTCAATGACGTCATCGGCATCGGCAACCGGGACCCCAATCCTTCCGACAAGGTGACGATGCCCTTCGCCGCACACTTCGCCGAGGTCGAAGTCAACACCAGGACCGGCGAGGTCAAGGTCGTGCGGCTCCTGGCCGCCAACGAGAGCGGCCGCGTCATCAACCGGAAGACTTTCGACAATCAGGTGTTCGGCGGCATGACCATGGGCCTCGGCTACGCCCTGACCGAGAAAAGGGTGCTGGACCGGCAAACGGGCAAGATGTGCAACGTCAACCTGCACGACTACAAGGTGCCGACCTCGCTCGATGTTCCCGCGGATCACCGCGTGATCGCGATCGACCCGAAGGACACCGAGTGCAACATCGTCGGATGCAAAGGCCTGGGAGAGCCGGCACACGTTCCCACGGCATCATCGATCGCCAACGCCGTCTACGACGCTGTCGGCGTGCGGCCGACCCGGGGCCCCATTGAGCCAAAAACGATCCTGGAACTGCTCAGCAAGAAGACGAGGGGATGAGCCATGATGAACAATTTTGCGTACACAAAAGCCGGCTCCATGGCCGAGGCAATCAAGGCACTGAACACGAAAGGCGCCTGCCTGCACGCGGGCGGGACCGACCTGCTGGGCTGCATTCGCGACGGGATCCTCGCGCCCTCGAGAGTCGTCAGCATCGCCGGCCTCAAGGAACTCAAAGGCATCTCCGCCCGGCCGGACGGCGGATTGAGGATCGGCGCGCTCACAACGATCGCGGAGGTCGCCTCCAGCGCGCCGATCCGCGATAAATATGCAGTGCTCACACAAGCCGCAGCCGATGTCGCAAGCCCTCAGCTCCGCAATCAGGGGACAATCGGGGGTAACATCTGCCAGCGGCCGCGCTGCTGGTATTACAGGGGAGACTTCCCTTGCGCCCGCAAGGGGGGAGATCTCTGCTATGCCGTTGAAGGCGAAAACCAGTACCACGCGATATTCGGAGGCGGGCCGTGCTTCTTCGTTCACCCGTCCGACACTGCGGTCGCCCTGGTGGCACTCCAGGCGCAGCTGGCCATCGCCGGTCCGGCTGCAACCGGACCGGCGGCAGGCAAGATCGTAAAGATCGAGGAGTTTTTCGTCGGGCCGGACAAGAACATCCTGAAAGAGAACATCCTGGCAACCAACGAAATTGTTACCGAAATCCGCCTGCCGCCGCCCGCCGCCGGAGTTCGCAGCTCGTATCGCAAGGTCCGCGCGCGCCAAGCCTGGGATTTTGCCTTGGCCAGCGTCGCTCTGGTCCTGCAATTCGAAAACCAGACTGTCAGCAGGGCCCGCATCGTGCTCGGCGGCACAGGGCCCTTTCCATGGCGAGCCGTGGCGGCGGAAAAAGCGCTGATCGGGAAACGGATCGATGCGACGGTCGCGGCTGCTGCCGGAACGGCGGCCATTGAAGACGCCAGCCCGATGCGCGACAACGGCCACAAGTTGCAGATGGTCCAGGGGGCTGTGGAGGAATCCCTGCTCGCCCTTGCTTGATCCACACAGGCCTTGAGGCAGCCACAGATTTCACAGGAGCATCAATCTGTGGAATCTGTGGCAGCATTCAAATGCGCCTCAGAGAATGATCCCCAAAATCGCGCTGGCCCTACTTCTTTCCGATAAAGATCCTTTTCTCGACAAAGCCGCCGCGCGTGGATGAGTACTGGACTGTGGCTTCGGTGCCGGCGATGCCGTTGAGGCGGACCTTGAAAGTCACCGGCCTGATCTCATTCCCGTCGAGCCGGTCGACGGTGACGACGGGCCGGCCCTGAGGCTCGACGATCTGGACCTTGTCCTGGCTCGCCTGTGCCGGCTGCTCGGGCTGCCCGGCTTCCCCGCGGCCGCCGCGACCGCCGCCTCTTGCGCCGCCGCCCCCCATGCCGGGGAATCCGCCGCGGCCCCCCCGGCCCTGCATCGAAGTCATCCCCGGAGGAAAGACAAGAGAAACGGTGTCGGGCTGCACCATTTTCACCAGCTGTGCCTGGCGTAAGGCCGTCGGGATAAATCCCTGGTTCTGAACGCTGACTTCGATCGTGTACTCGTCTCCCTGACTGGAAATCTTCGGCTCCGCGATCACGACATGCGGCAGGTTCGACGCCAGCATGAGGTTGAAGCGCGCTTCTTTTTCGGCCCAGACTTCCAGGATGTCCGGCGGCGGGTTCTGGCTCAGGAATTTGGGATCCCAGCCGCCCACCTCGGCCTCTCCGTACTGCGGATGAATGATCTTGGTCCAGGGCTGGCATCGCGTCGTCTTCAGTTCTTTGTCGTTGTACTGCAGGCGGTCCAGTTCGTCGGTCGTGCCGTCCTTATTGTAATCGCCGATGAACCGGCCCCCGTCCCAGAGCTCATCCCCGTACCAGATCGATCCGTAATACCAGTAGCCGAAGTCGGGGCCGTGTCCGAAGATCGGGCTCCCTCGGCCGCCGCTGTAGTCCATGAATGTGTCCCCCGCCCTCGCGTAACCGGTGATATCCTTTCCTTTCTGATCGAAAGTCTTGAAGAGGGCGAGATCCTCGGGGTACATCCGCTCGTCGCTGGGGGAGGTGGACGGCCCGCGCAGATGCATGGGCATCGAGGTGTCCATGGAGTTCACGACCGACACGTTGGGGTGCGACATCAGGAACAAAAACACCGCGCGGGTTTCGATCTCCGACAGGGGAAATTCGCCTGATCCGCCCTGGGTCCGGCCCCGCCCGGTCGCTTCGGTCGAGGGCCGCCAGTTTTCCACGTAGTTGCGGTGCAGATCGAGTCCGCCGATCCCATCTTCTCCGACCCTGCCGTCGCCGTCGTTGTCGATCCCTTCCGACACCACGATGTAATCGCCCTGACCTTGCGGGACCGACCGCATCAGGCGTCCCTTGGGATCCCTGGTGTCGATCACCATGTTCCCTTTTCCCGCTCCCACCTTGACGCGCATCCGGCGCACCCACCCGTCTCCATCCAGATCGGTGGGCGGATCCTCGTCCAGCAATCCGTCCGCGTCATTGTCGTAGGGACGGATCGTGCTGCGCAGGGACTGGGCGGTTTCAAGGTACAAGAGATTACCGTCCGGATTGTTGCAGGGGCGGAAATAATAGGTGAAGTTGTCCAGAAGGCGCGTGACTTCCTTGTCCTTGCCGTAGTTGGTCAGCATGTAATGCAGCATCCACAGAGCCGATTCGGCCGCCGTAACCTCTCCGGCGTGGCGGTTGCCTTCAATGTACATCGCGGGCTTGTCCGTATCCTTGCCGGTCTTCTTGTTGGTCACGGTCAACTGGTAGATGTCGATGCCTCCGAAGCTCTGCGCCACCACGTACAGGTCGACGAGGTCGGGGTACTGCTTCTCCCACTTTTTGAAGAAGTCCACCATCTCCGTGTACTTGTGGTAGTGCTTGAAATCCATGACGCCTTCCTGGAGCGGTGTCGTTTCCACCAGGAAATTGCGCTTGAAATAGCTGGGGCCGTGGCGCACACCCGGAACAACCCAGTATTTGGCCTGGTCTTCCTGGGCGGATTGCACCTGGGCTTGCGTGTCGCCAAGCACAGCCATCGAAAGGGCACAACACGCCAGAAGTAGTATCTTCACGGTTCTGCTCATACGCTCTCTCCTCCGTTTATGAATCGCCTGGCCCAAAAAGGCGAACCTGAGAGGACACAATAGAACTCCCTCCCCCGGATTGCCACAAAAAATGAACGGTGGCAGGCAGCGATGTCCCCGCCGGATTGGCAGCGGAATGGTCGGGAACACGGTAGCCTGTCACCCATGATGATTTCGTTGTATGATCATCCCACCAAGAAAGGGGAACGCCATGTCTTTTAGTGAAAATAAAGGGCTGTGGCTTGGCCTCTGCGCTGTGATTTTCCTTATCGCCGTTCTGATATGGCTTCTCGCGAGCGGCGGGCCTCTGAACCTGGTGATCCTGTTCCCCGATTCGGGCGAGCTCAAGCGGGATGATCCGGTGATCTGGCATGGCTACACGGTCGGGAGAGTGGTGAAAGTCGAGCCTCTGGTGGACAACCAGGTCGGTGTCACCATCCAGCTTCGGGAGGATTATGCCGCGCAGATCACCGAAGGCACCCGGTTCACTCTGAAACGGCCCGCGCTCTTCGGGTGGATGGGCGTCAGCGCAATCGAAATCGAGACTCCATCGGAAACAGGCCGCCGCTACACCGACGGAGAGAAGATCCAGGGCGCCAGTCCCCCGAAGCCCACCCTGGTGGAGGAGGGAAAGAAGGCGACTCTGGAATACTGGCAGCAGCTGAGGGACCAGGCGGACCGGCTGATCGAGGAGTACCGGCAGTCTCCGTACAGCAAGGAGATCGAGGCTGCGGTGGCGGAGATCAAGGCGCTCGCCGAAAAAGGCGCAAGCCAGGCCAAAGTGAGCCTCGAGCAATTCCGCACCGAACACAAGGAGGAGATCGACCGGATCCGAGAGAAGCTCGAAGAGGCCCGCGAGTGGATGCGCAAGAGAGGCGACGAACTCGGCGCGAAAAAGCTGCAGGAAGAAATCGACCGGCTGAAGAAATGAATGGGGGGCGCGGCCAGGAGCGGGGGCGTCCCGCCCGCCTCCCGGAGTCCAATGAGGCCCTGCCCCATATGGGACGATGATCAGAGTCTGACTGTTGCAGGCGAGACGACCGCGCTCCCGGCATGCTACCCTGGTTAAGACTCCTCCACCTGCTTTGCCGGCTTATCGGCTTTCAGCTGCGGCACAAGGTCCACGAGTTTTTTGATGTCCAGCCCCGCGAGGTTCTCGACGATCGGAGGAAGCTGCGCCATGATCTCCGCCACGTCCCGGGTGACCTTGCTGGCGCCGGCGCCACCTCCGTCCCCTCCCGTGTTGACGATCGTGATCGATTGCGTCTTGCTCAGCGGCTGGGCGATCGCCTGGGCGATTTCGGGCAATGCCTGCAGGATGAGCTGGGTTACGGCCGCCTGGTTGTACTCCTTCCAGGAAGCCGCCTTCTTGGCCATGGCTTCTGCTTCGGAGCCGCCTTTAACGGCGATCACGTCCGCTTCGGCAAGTCCGGTCGCCTTCACCACTTCCGCCTGTGCGAATCCCTTCGCTTTCTGCGCCTCCGCCTGGCCGCGGGCCTCGGCTTCGTACTTGAACCGGGTGGCCTCGGCTTCCGTCTGGACCCGGTATCGCTCGGCGTCAGCCAGGCGTTTGACCGTGGCTTCGAGCTCCTTCTCGCGCCGCAGGATCTCGCGTTCCTGCACCACGATCTGCTGCTCCTTCTCGACCACTGCGATCTGCACTTCTTCGCGCTTGAGCGACTGGTTCGTCTTGTATCGCTGCAGGTCGTAGGCCAGGTCTGCCTGCGCCTTGGCCTCATTGGTGGACGCGTCATAGCCGGCCTTCCGCAGCAGGAAGTTCTTCTGCGCTTCGGCGATCTGGGTTTCGGCCTGGAACTTGGCGATTTCCCCGGCCTGCCGCGCGGCGGCCGACTTGATGGTAGAGTCCCGGTCCGCTTCGGCCTGCGCGATAATCGCATCCCGCTTGACTTCGGCAGTGCGCGGCTTGCCGAGCGCCTCGAGGTAGCCGTGGTTATCCCGGATATCTTTCAGGGTGAAGGACACGATGTGGAGTCCCATATTCGCGAGATCCGAGACTGCCACCTCCTGGACCGACGAGGCGAACTGATCGCGATTCTTATAGATGTCTTCGACAGTCATGGTCCCGACGATGGCGCGCAGGTGCCCTTCCACGGTCTGCATGGCAATCTCCTTGATCTGTTCGGGAGTCTTGCCCAGAAACTGTTCCGACGAAGTGCGGATCGACTCCTCATCGCCGCCGACCTTCACCTGTGCGACTCCGTCGACAATGATGGGCACACCGGGCCGCGTGTACACTTCGGGCGTCGTGATGTCGAGCGTCATGATCTCGAGGCTCAACAGGTCGATCTTTTCGATCAACGGGAGAATGAAGGCGCCGCCGCCGCGACGGATGCGGAATCCGACCTCTTCCACGCGCCCGTCGGGAGTCTTGATCTTGTACTTGCGGCCCGAGATGATCATGACCTGGTTGGGGCCGACCTTCTTGTAGCGCCTCGCGACCGCATATACGGCCAGGATGAACGCAAGGCACAAACCCGCGATGACAACAACCACGTTGAGATCGGTGAACATTTCCTCACCTCATCGAAGAGAGCATTTATGGTCGTAAACAGCTACGCCGTCGATCCCGGCCTGCACGCCGCACGCACGTAGTAGATATTTCCCACCACCCGGACGATTTCCACGGGCGCATTCTTCGGCATGGCCGCCCCATCCTCCGTTCGGGCCGGCCCGATGACCCGGGTGCCCTTGACCACCAGTGCGATTTCCCCCGTGCCGTTCGCCGGGATCGGCGTAATGATCTGCACCACGCGCCCGGCCATGTCGTCGAGAGAGTACTCGCTGCCCGCCTGCGTGTTCTTGAAGAGAACCGTCAGAACGGCGAACGTCCCTCCACTGAGAAGCACCCCCACCAGCAGCGCCACCAGGACCCCCTTGCCCACCGAAAGCTGGAAATAGGAGTTTGCAAGGAGACCCCCGCCGCCGAACCCGGTGAGAAATGTGGCGACGACCGTCGGGCTCAAGGGGGTGATGGGAAGATCCGTGCCCACATCCATGTGAGTGTCGCCGCCGGCATCGCCGAAAAAATGGCTCGACAGCCCGACGACGATGGCGTAACCGAGGCCGATCACGAAGGCCACGAAGTAGACGAGTCCGACAGACATTGGCGATTCTCCCAGGGCATGGTCTCGATGCAAGATACAGTTGTCGGCCGAATTGTATTCAAATCCTCGTCAATAGGATACCAAAAAGAGTCCCCCGCGGAGCCCCTGAGGCCCCCGCGGTTCAGCTTTCCCTGCCGGCGCATCGGCAGTACAATGCGTGACATGCCGGAACCCTCGCAGCGGCCGTTCCACCTCCTCGTCAAACCCGTGGGCCCGCTCTGCAACCTCGACTGCAGGTACTGCTTCTATCTCGAAAAACAGAGACTCTATCCTTCCACCCGGACGTGGGCCATGCCCGACGCCGTCCTGGAGTCGTTCATCCGCCAGTACCTGGAGTCCCAGGATCTCCCGGCGATCAGCTTCGCCTGGCAAGGGGGGGAACCGACTCTCCTGGGAGTGGGCTTTTTCCGCAGGGTGGTCGAGCTGCAGCAAAGATACGCGGGGGGAAAGCAGGTGGAGAACGCGCTGCAGACCAACGGCATCCTGCTTGACGATGCCTGGTGCGATTTCCTCGCTGAGAACCGATTCCTGGTCGGGCTTTCCATCGACGGGCCGCGTGCAATCCACGACCGGTACCGCGTGGACCGCGGAGGGCGCCCCACCTTCGACCGCGTCGTGCAGGGCCTCGAGAGGATGAAACGCCGCGGTGTCGAATTCAATACGCTCACCTGCGTGCAGCACGACAACTCCGCCCGGCCCCTGGATGTGTATCACTTCCTGAAGGAAGCGGGCAGCGGCTTCCTCCAATTCATCCCGGTTGTCGAACGCATCGCCGCATTTTCGAAGCCGGATTGTCGGACACTCGTTTCTCCCGCCGACGACATCCCCGCCGCACTATCGGATTGGTCTGTATCCCCCGTGCAGTTCGGCAGGTTCCTGTGCCGCATTTTCGACGAGTGGGTGCGCCACGATGTCGGCCGCGTGTATGTCCAGCTGTTCGACGTGGCCCTGGGAAGCTGGATGGGGATGCCTTCCCCGCTTTGCGTATTCGGAGAGACATGCGGCGCGGCACTCGCCCTGGAACATAACGGAGACCTCTACTCCTGCGACCACTATGTGTATCCCGCAAACCTGCTGGGCAATATCCTGTCTGCGCCCCTTGCATCGATGGCGCACGGCGGACAGCAGGCCTTGTTCGGCGCCGACAAACACAATACCCTGCCGCGCAGCTGCAGGGAATGCGATGTCCGCTTCGCCTGCAACGGGGAGTGCCCGAAACACCGCTTCCTGCGCTCCCCGGACGGGGAGCCGGGCCAGAACTACCTGTGCGCGGGCTACAGGGAATTCTTCCGTCACATCGATCCCTGCATGCGGTTCATGGCCAATGAACTCGCACATCAGCGCGCCCCCGCAAACGTGATGGAATGGGTGCGCCGGCAGGATCACGGTGCCGCAAGCAGCATGCGCCCGGGCCGTAATGACCCCTGCCCCTGCGGCAGCGGCCGGAAGTTCAAGAAGTGCTGTGGAGCGACCCGAAACGGGAGCCAGGGGTCAGGAGCCAGGAGACAGTAGAATGTCACTCGTCCGGAGATTCCGGGTCCGATATCTCGCAGCACCTGAAGGCAGGATCGATTCGTCCGGTTCGTGACTGTCACCAAGGCACGGAGGCAGCCAGGTTTCCGGAAAGCCCCTTCGACAGGCTGACCGTTTGTCGTGCTCGATACTCAGCGGACAGCCGGTGACGGTCCTCATTCAAAGCGCGCGGGCTGAAGCCCGCGCTCACGACTGCGGGGCTCGGGACGTGCGCGGATTCAACGATAAAGGGATCACGGTCCCGAAGGGACGCAGGGACAATAGCCGGGATTAAGCGCGCAGCGCGCCACCCGCGGGACTGCAGGAGATTCGAAAATGTGTGTTGCCATCCTCCGTGAGGTCAGCCGCCAGATCGGACGCTGCGAGCTTACCTACCAGTCCCGCCGGCCGATCGACCTCGCATTGGCGTGCAAACAACATTCTCAATACCGGCAGACCCTGGCTGCGTTGGGATATACGATCCGCCTGCTCCCCGAGGAACCGGAACTCCCGGACTCCGTATTCGTCGAAGACACGGCGGTGGTCCTGGAGGAACTGGCAATCATCACCAGGCCGGGCGCCGGATCACGCCGCGAGGAAACGGAATCTGTGGCACGGGTCCTCGAAGGGTACCGCCGGCTGGCACGCATCCAGGCGCCGGCATGCCTGGATGGAGGGGATGTACTGCAGATCGGCAAACAACTGTTCGTCGGCCTTTCGCGGAGGAGCAGTCCAGAGGCCATCCGGCAGATACAGGCGTTGCTCGGCGGACATGGCTACGCGGTGGCCGGCGTTCCATTGCGGGATTGCCTGCATCTCAAGTCGGCCGTCACACGGGTCGCCGCGGACACGATCCTGATCAACAGGGACTGGGTGGACGTCCGTGCTTTTCCAGAAATGGAACGTATCGATGTGGATCCCTCCGAACCGTGTGCGGCCAACGCACTCCTCGTGGCCGGCAGTGTGATATTCCCTGCAGCATTTCCCGCTACGCGCCGCCGCCTGGAACGGCGCGGCCTGGATGTGCGTGCCATCGACGTCTCGGAGCTTGCCAAGGCCGAAGGGGGTGTCACCTGCTGCAGCCTGATCTTCCCGGCGGCCCCCTGATTCCCCGAAATATGGCCTGGGGCAATCCTCGCGTACGCCCCCCGACAGACTCTCAAACCCGGACCTCGACCTCAATAATTGTTTAGCCAGCCCGAAGAAAACTGCCACGAATTCCACGAATTATCACGAAAGCCGCATCGTTTGACTCGCATCAAGGGAGATAATTCTTCGTGAGAATTCGTGAAATTCGTGGCTCTATTTGCAGACCTGTAACTGTTCCGAGCCGGTTAAACAGGTACCGACCTCAACCTGGACCTTGACCCGGACCTCGACCTGAAGCCGCAGATTACCAATTTCCACCGATGAGCAGTGAGACTGTTGGCGATGCCGCATCCCCCTGCCGCCGGATAATCCGCGAATCTGCCGGCGCGCGGAATGCGGAAGCTCAAGTTATCTTTGCGCGAGCCCTTATTATACCCACAAATTTGTCGCACGCCCGTTTCCCTACGCAAACAGGACAGCCCGCGTCGGGATTTTGTATAATGATCTATCGGTCGAACGGTAACAATCCGCCGCCGCGGGTCAAGATCTTAGGAGTCACGCATGGAATTACTGGATGTATCACGCAGCATCGTGGTGGTTGTCGACCTTCAGGGCAAACTGATGGAGATGATCGAGAGGCCGGCAATGGTGACCGCGGCTACGATAAGGCTTCTGAAACTGGCGGAACTGTTCGAAGTGCCCGTGGTCCTGACCGAACAGTATCCGCGTGGCCTGGGGGGGACGCGCCTCGAAGTGCGCGATGCGTTCGACGCGCTGACGACTCCCAAGCGATTCATGGAAAAAACGAGCTTCGGGTGCTGCGGCGATCCCGGGTTCGAAAAACTGCTCCACGATCTTCGCCCCGCTCTTGATCCGAGCCGGCGTCAGATCGTCATGGCGGGGATCGAAGCCCACGTCTGTGTGATGCAGACGGTCCTGGAGCTCATCCGGCACGGCAGCCAGGTGCACCTCTGCTGGGAATGCGTTAGCGGCCGCGGGGCCGAGTACCGATGCCACGCGCTTGAGCGCATGGCAAAGGCGGGAGCGGTTCTCACCAACCACGAATCGGTTGCGTTCGAGTGGGCCAGAGACAAGAACCACCCGCAATTCAGAGCCATGAGCGCCCTTCTCAAGGATGGGCAGCCCACCGGCTGAACCCGGATCCACAGAAGGTTGCAAATGCAAAAAACCTGCCGATCTTTTTGGGTGTTCTCCTTGCCTTCGCGGCCGCGTCGCCGGCGGCCTT
>JAFNAG010000561.1 GCA_017860135.1 Acidobacteriota bacterium | reverse complement strand
CAACCGGGTTCTGGATGAAATTGCAGGGAACGGATTCTACACGTCTGTATACGCTCTTCTGACGAACGATCTCAACTATGACTCCCAGTACGTGACCATGCCCGATGACCGTGCATTTGCGCGAGTGGTGGAGCTGGTCAAGGTGCCGGATGAGGATCTGACCGGGAATCCTGAGAACCCGATGGAACGCAGAATACCCTTTTGCGACGATCCTGACCGTGTCCAACCACAAGCCATATACCTGTCCGGAAGGGCGCAACGACCTGGACCCGGAGCAGCACTAGAGGGAGAATGCGGTCAAGAATGCCGATTGGGCACTCGGCGACTTTCTCGATCGTGCCTCCAGGCATGGCTTTTTCAAGAATACCGTCTTCGCGATCCTCGGAGATCACGGCGCTCGTGTTCATGGCGTGGACTTCATCCCGATTGCGACCTATGAAGTGCTTCTACTGATCTACGCACCGTCGATGCTCACACCTCCTTCATGCTCGAGAAGCCTACCGTCTTTCGTCATCAGCAGGGCTACAACCATAGGGCAGGATCCCCGATGAGACCACGATGAGACCAGGAGACACTGCCAGGCTCCGCGTTTTGGTTGCCGGCCCTTTACCGCCACCGCCCGGCGGAATGCAGGCCTTTTACCGGTCCCTTCTGGATTCTTCGCTCCCGCGCAAGGTCGACCTGCGCTTTGTCCAGAGCAGTATCGGCAACCGGCCGCTTGCCGACTCCGGACGGGTCACGGCGGCGAATATTGTTTCAGCCTTTGGGGACTGGGTGCGATTTGCCCGCGCCGTAGTGAGTCATCGGCCGTCGGTCACGCACATCGGGTCGGCATTCGGCCTCTCGTTCCTCAAGCACAGCCTGTGCGTCGTGATCGCGCGGCTGGGTGGAAGCCGGGTTTTGTTCCACCCTCACTGCGGATTCGGCGTCTTCTGCGCCCGACGCTCTCGTCTGTGGCAGGTGCTGGCGCGACTGACGTTTCACTTGTCGGATGGACTGATCGTCCTGTCCCGGGAGTGGCTGCAGGTGCAGTCCATGGCGCCCAACTGTCACGTCTACTACATGCCCAATGCCATCGATCTGGCGCCTTACCAGGCACTCGCCCGGGAACGGATGGGCAAGGTCCGGAGCGAGGGCGCGTTGCGCGCACTCTACCTGGGCTACATCGGAAGAGCCAAAGGAAGCTTCGATCTTGTCGAAGCCGCAGCCACGCTTCGATCCCGAGGCACTCACACCTGGGGAACGGAAGCGGCTACTCCAGCAGGCGAGCGACTCCGGCCTGAACGGTTCCGTTTGTCTGCACCCGCCCGCCATCGGTGCCGATAAGTTGGAGTGCCTGGGTGAGGCAGACCTGTTTGTCTACCCTTCCCACAGCGAGGGGATGCCGCTGGCCGTAATGGAAGCTATGGCCTGCGGGCTTCCTGTGGTCGCAAGCCGCGTGGGGGGCCTGCCGGACCTGGTTCAGGATGGGATAAACGGCTTGCTGGTGGAGCCAGGGCGGCCGGATCAGCTGGCAGAAGCAGTCACAAAATTGGCGGTGGACAGCGAGCTGCGGTATGCGATGCAGGTGAACAGCTATCGAATTGCCGCGCAGCGCTTCGATATCGAAAGTTACGTCGCACAGTTGGTGGAAATCTATCGGGCCACCCACCCAGGGAGAGAGGCCGGCGCTGCGATCGTTTGAGGCTGCTCCAGTTCCCTGGACGGACTGCCGCAAAGCTCCATGCTTCTCCGGGGTTTGCCCTGCGGGACTGAAAACGCGAGTCGGAGATTCATGCGTATATTGATGCTTGTTCCCCACTACGAGCCCGACATGGGACCCAGCGCCCCTCTGTTCACCATGCTGGGCGTCGGCCTGGCGCAACGCGGCCACAAGGTCACGGTGATCGCCGCTGTGCCGCATTACCCTTCGGGGCAGGTTCAGCCCGAGTTCCGAGGGTGGAAGATCCGGGACTCCGTCGAGCAGGGTGTGAGGGTAATACGCGTACCGGTGCCGTCATTGAAGAGGTCCAACCTTTTCCTTCGCATTCTGCAATTCATTTCCTACCAGCTCGGCGCAGTTTGGGCCGGAAGGGATTGTGACTTCGACGCGGCACTCGTGGCGAATCCTGCGCTGTGGGTCTGGCTGCCTTTCAACTGGCTGATCGCAAGGCATCACAAGCCGGCGGTCTTCGCAGTATTCGACGTCTTCCCTGACGTCGGGATCGCATTGAACATCTTTCGTCACAAGACGGTGATCAAGGCGGTAGCTCGACTTGAGAGGTCGTGCCTGAGCCGCTCGTGCGTTGTGAGCATTCTCTCGGATTCCTTCAGACCACCTTTGAGGGCGCTGGGAGTCCCTGACGAGAAGATGGAGCTGACATACGGGTGGGTGGACACCAATCTGATCCGGCCAATGCCGCGCGTGAACGACTTTGCCCGGGAGCACAAGCTGACCGACGCATTTGTAGCGCTTTATGCGGGCAATCTGGGGCTTTCCCAGGGCCTGGAAACGGTTCTCGCCGCATCGGAGCTGATGGCCGGAAACGGTGCCCGCTTCCTCCTCGTGGGGGACGGGGCCGGACGCGAGTCGCTGGTGCGGGAGGCGGCACGGCGACAGCTGGCAAATGTGCAGTTCCTCCCCTTTCAACCCCGCATTCGGCTCCCTGAAGTATTGGCGACTGCGAACGTCTCTCTGGTCCAGCTGCGGAAAGGCATCGCTGCCGACTCCCTCCCTTCCAAGATCTGGTCCATACTCGCGAGCGGACGACCCATCGTTGCGGCAGTCGATGAGGGCAGCGACGCCTGGAAGCTGGTGACTCGCGCCGAAGCAGGCATATGCATTCCGCCGGAAAATCCGTCTGAACTGGCCAAGGCATTACTGACTCTGAAGAACAATCCGGAACTTGCCAAGCAGCTGGGCCGGAACGGCCGGCACTGGGCGGAGAGCCACCACTCGCCCCAGGTCGCTGCCGAGCAGTTCGAGAAACTCCTGGATAGAGCGATTTCTAAGAGCCCACGGAGATGAACGCTCAGATATTTGCGGAATGGCTGCGCCGCCAGGGACACCGCGTGGTGCGCACGGAGAGCAGCTACTGGTTCGATGCCAGCCCTCGAGTCTACCAGGCGTTTCCCTACCACTGGCTGATCCGGCCCGCGGAGGAGGAGCTCGACGATTTCCTGCGGCGGGACAGGGCGATAGGGTTGCGGTACTCGACACCGGTCGAAAGCCCGGTAGGCCGCATCAGTTATCACGCAGTGTACGAGCAGGCCGAGTACACACTCGAGATGCTGGACCGTCGCACGCGACAAAATGTGCGCGCCGGCCTCAGCCGCTGTCGCGTCGAACCGATTTCGCTGCAGCGGTTGGCCGGGGAGGGGTGGTTGCTGGAAGCCGATACCGTCGGTCGGCAGGGCCGAAGTGCCAGGATGAACGAAGAAGCCTGGAGGCGACGCTACCTGTCGGCGTGCGAGCTTCCCGGTTTCGAGGCCTGGGGCGCCCTGGTTGAGAATCGCCTGGTTGCCTCACTGTTGTCATTCCAGATGGATGACTGCTGTGAGCTCATTTCACAGCAGTGCCATCGCGAATTCATGAATGCGCGTGTCAATCACGCTCTGGCTTTCACCGTGACTCAGACGATGATGAGCCGGCCCGGGATCCGGTCCATCTTCTACACTCTGCAATCACTGGATGCACCATCAAGCGTTGACGATTTCAAGTTCAGGATGGGGTACGTCGCCAGGAAGGTCCGCCAGCGAGTGGTTTTCCACCCTTGGTTGCAGCCGGCCATCGGCCCGGCGTGCCTCGCGATCGCCAGGAAGCTGGCAAACTCAAAACCGACAATTCCGGTGCTCCCTAAGGCTATCGGCATGATCCAGTTCTACATCGAAGGGACGCGTCCGCTGGAGAATCAGGCCTGGCCCGAATGTCTGGCCAGGGGCGACGAGGCGGCGGAATGCAGCGAGGCAGCGGCCCTGTCAGGCGGGAAGCCATGAGACTGAGCGGAAAACGCATCATGGTCACCGGCGGCGCCGGATTCCTGGGGCGGCGCGTTGTCAGTGCTCTCAGGGAAGGGGAAGGCGCGGAAATACAGGTCCCCTTGCTGGAGGACTACGATCTCTGCCACGAAGCTGCCGTGGAACGGGTGTATTCCGATTTCCAGCCCCAGGTAGTCATCCACCTTGCAGCTGAGGTGGGGGGCATCGGTGCCAATCGTGCCAATCCCGGGAGCTTCAACGCGATTTTCCTGCTCCCCGTGAATCTCTACGGGCCCGGCGACAACTTCAATCCGGACACCTCGCACGTAATACCTGCCATGATCAGGAAGTGCGTGGAGGCGGTCGAGCAGCGTGCGGACGAGATCGTGCTCTGGGGCGACGGGTCTCCGACTCGCGAGTTCCTTTACGTGGATGACTGCGCCGAAGCCATCGTGCGTGCCACCGAGCTCTACGGCGGAAGTGAACCGGTGAACATCGGTGCCGGAAAGGAAATCAGCATCCGCGACCTGGCGAACCTGATCGCCGGGTTGACGGGCTTCAAAGGGCGATTCGTCTGGGACACGAGCCAGCCCAACGGCCAACCAAGGAGGTGCCTGGATACCCG
>JAFNAG010000197.1 GCA_017860135.1 Acidobacteriota bacterium | reverse complement strand
ATCCGAAGAGGGGGATATTCCGCGCTCCCGGACATCGCCTTCTCTGGGGCTCAAGCTCCACATACCGCACAGCGGGATATCCATTTTTCCATGGTTCCATCACGAATCCCATTTGCCACTGGGCGGGACCTTCCCCCTTCGATCCTCCTTCGCACCCTCGATGGCGTGCTCAACCTCCTCTATCCGGATTCGTGCTTTCTCTGCGCAACGCCCGTCTCACGTCTTCAGGATCGCGGCATTTGCGACCTGTGCTGGCAGAAGACCCTGGCGCTGCGCATCGTCGGCCCCTCCTGCCCCTCCTGCGGTCTCCCTTTTCCGGCCACGAACCTGGAGAGCGCGCACCTGTGCGGCAAATGCACGCTGCATCTGCCGCCGTTCTCCGGGGCGCGGGCATTCGGCGCTTACAGTATGGAGCTGAGCTGCGTCATTCAGGCTTTGAAGTTCGGCGGGCGGCGCGACCTGGCAGGGTTGCTGGCTCCGCTTCTGGCATCCACTCTGGTCGAGTACTGGCCGGAGCTGGGGATGGACCTGATTGTTCCGGTTCCACTGCATCCGAAGCGCAGGCGGGCGCGCGGTTACAACCAGGCGGCGCTGCTGAGCCGCTCCCTGGCACGATTGGTAGGTATCCCCTGTCGGGAACGCGCCCTCGCCCGCGTGCGCAACACGGCGCCGCAGATCGGATTGAGCGACGTCGAGCGTGCACACAACCTCCGCCACGCGTTTCGCTGCGTGTGCCCCGCCCGCATCCAGGGCATGCGCGTGCTCCTGGTGGACGACGTCATGACGACCGGTTCGACGGTCGCCAGCGCTTCGGAAGCACTTCTCGCGGGCGGCGCCCTGCGGGTATCCGTCCTCACGGTCGCGCGCGCGGCGCCGGGAATCGAGTGACCCGGCAGGGATGAAGCAGGGAGCCAATCGCGAAGACATCGAAGAGCCCGATGCCTTTCCATGAGGTCACTGCAGTTCGAAAACGACTCTTCCCCGCGATCCGCAATGCCCTGCGGGGCAGGTTACTTGGACGGCGGCGGCGCCGCCTGGTGGGTGTGGTCCTGATGTCGGCGATCCATCTTCTCGAGTGTGTCATCAAACTGCTGTCGCTGGCCCGGACGCAGGATTGCGCGAATCGCCTCGTTCGTCTCGCCGCGGATCTGCTCGTATTGCGGTTGGAACTGCCGGGACAGGGTGCGGTAGCGATCCCGGCTCTGCTGAATGATTCCCCGGAGTTGCTCCTTCTGACCGGTGTCCAGCTCCAGACTCAGGGCCATTTCGTCGACGATGTCATGAGAATTCGCCAGCCTCGGGCGCGGCATGGCAGCCGAAACCAGGTGATTTCTATATACATACTGCAGGGCAGCCCCCGCAACACCTCCCAACAGGAAGAGGGAAACCAGCAGCAGAGCCGCGCTTGTCTTCGATCTCATAGCCGGTGTCCCTCGTACCTGTTACTTTTTAGCGGTGTTGCCATCCGGGAGCAAAGGCTTTTCCGCCAGTGCGTGGAGCACGCTTTCTTCCGTGACATCGTCCGCAATCACCATCCGGCTGGCGCGATCCCCGGACATGAAAATGCTGTCGTATGCCTGGTACAGGTCGGGGCTCGGACCGCGAAATTCCAGATATGCGAACAGTGAAATGATTAATAGCGTTACCGTAGCCAGTGCCGGAACGATCTGCCTCGATAGGCCGATGATGATCTGCCAGATCGTTATGCTCTGCTTCTGCATCTCCAGGCGCGCTCTGAGCCGGGAATAGAAGCAAGGGGGCGGCTCCAGGACCGGGATCGATCTGGCAATCCTCTGCGGCAGCGTGAGAATCCTCCACTCTCTCATACAGGAAGGGCAGGAAGCGAGATGGTCTTCCAGTTCAACTTCTTCCTCCCGGGAAAGCTCCCGATCCAGAAGCCGGAACAACCAATTCCGCGCAACACCGCATCTCATCTGGGATTCACCAATTCGCCTCATCAATTGCTATTACGCCGCAGCGCGGAAGATATTTCGCATCTTGACCCTATATTTGTCTTACAGAATGAGCATGCAGTCGCCATAGCTGAAAAACCGATAGTTTTCAGCGACTGCCTGCCCATAGCAGTCGAGCATGAGCTCCCGCCCGGCGAAGGCGCAAACCAGCATGAAGAGGGTGGATCGGGGCAGGTGGAAGTTGGTGAGCAATCCCCCGAGCGCCTTGAACCGAAAACCCGGGTAAATGAAGAGATCGCAATAGCCTGCGGAACCGCGTTCGAGAAAATCCTCGCGGCGCGCCAGGTGCTCCAGTACCCGCGTGGTGGTGGTGCCGACCGCCACGAGCTTCTTGCCGGCGGAAATGCACTGGCGAATTGCCGTGGCTGCGGCGTCGCTCACTTCAAAATACTCGGGCTCCATGTGGTGTGCTTCGACCTCTTTGGCCCGCACCGGCTGAAAAGTGCCGTATCCCACGTGCAGGAGGATCTCGACGATCGGGATGCTTCGTCCTGCCAGGCGTCGGACTACCTCCTCGGTAAAATGCAGTCCGGCCGTCGGGGCGGCGATCGATCCGGATCGCCTTGCGAACACAGTCTGATAGCGCTCCCGGTCTTCCTTGAGGTTCTGCCCCGGGTTTCTCCGGATATAGGGGGGGAGAGGCGGCTCGCCCATTCTGTCCAGGCTTGCCCACAGGTCTTTTCCCGGGGCAAAATCAATCCGTCTGCTCCCATCCTCCCTGGCATCGCGGACCCGTGCATGCAGCTCTTCTATGATGAGCTGCTGACCGGGCGGCGCCTTTCGGCCGGGCCGAACCAGCGCAAGCCATGTGCCCGGAGCTTCTTCCCGCATCAGAAGAATCTCGATCCGCTCGCTTCTCCCGGGCCGCTGGGCCCAGAGTCGCGCAGGAAACACCCGTGTATTGTTCACGACCAGGAAGCAGTCGGGTCCGAGTATATGGGGAAGGTCCCGGAATTCACGGTGCTCGACGGCGCCGCTGTTCCTGTTGACGACCATCATGCGTGAGCGGTCGCGCTCCGGCAGGGGGTGCTGGGCGATGAGATGTTCCGGGAATGGGAAATCAAAGGATTTGAGCTTCACGCTGGATCAGTGGCCAAGCTGCCGGAAGAGACGCACTTTATCTGCAGATGACTTGGGTACGGCTGCCAGAGTGCCGGGGGAACGGACCGCTTGGCGTTCCTCGGGTCCGTGCAGTCTGGCGGAGAAGCTCGCTCCGTACAGAGCGATCAGACTCGACGCGTATACCCAGGTAAGGAGTGCGACAACGACCCCCATAATGCCGTATACCTTCTGAGGGTCGAAGGCCGGCACGAGCTTGTAGAAAATGCGCCAGTCGGCCTCCCACAGCACCGTGGCCACCAGGGCTCCCGCCAGGGCCTCACCCCAACGGACTTTGTGATCGGGCATCAGCTTGTAGATACAGAAGAAAACCGTAATAGCGATGAGGATCCCCGCCCCCGAGATAATGTAGCGCCACATCGCATTGATAAGCTCGTCCCCGGCATGCACCGGCATGGCCTTGGCAAGCAGCCTTTTCTGCGCATCCACAACCAGGGTAATACCCGCGGAAGTCAGCAGCATGGTGCCGCCCAGCAACAGAAGCGCAATGCTCCGGATCCGGCTTTCCCAGAATGTCCTGCGCCGGGGAACATCCCAAGCCCGGTTCAGAGCGTTTTCGAAAAAAGTAAACACCCAGGTGGATCCCCAGATCGCCACAATGAAGCAGGCCAGGAACATCGCAGGCGACGGATCCGTGAGTTCCATAAGGTTGTCCTTCAGGAAGGATTCCGAGCCGGGAAAAAGCAACACGATGCTTTTCACAACCGGTTCACGAAGCTTGGACCTTCCCAGGATGTTGTCGACGATGGCGAATAAGACCAGGATGCCGGGGAACAGCGCGAACAGGCCGAAATAGGAAATTGCCGCAGCGTCGCGGGGCACTTCGTGGGTCCACATGGTGCGCGCCGCTCCGAGGAACGCACTGCCCACCCGTCTGAGGCCTGCTTTCCCTTTGACCATGACAAGTAAGTCTATGCATTTCCCGGCGGCATGTAAATAGCCATGCTGCTTGCTTACAAGCAGGGTGGTGCCCCCGCGAAATCGGGGTCAGCGAGTCGCCTTCGGCACGCAGCCCCTGCAGAGTCCCGCTGGAGTGATGACATGATGTGATCCCCTCCGGATCCGCTCGACCGGAAGGGGGCATTTGGTTTTGACTTCCCCCTCGCCCGAAGTCTAACATATGGATCTGTCCGTCGGGACTCCGGGCGGAGTGTTTCTCCCCGTCGGCAAGCCGCCATTTCACAGGCGGCCTGGCAGCAAGGTGAGTGATCCATGAAAGAACTGGTGCGAGAGCTTCTGGTCAAAATCGGGGAGGATCCGGAGCGTGATGGCCTGCGGGGCACGCCGGAACGTGTAGATAAGGCCTATCGATTTCTCACAGGCGGATACCGGCAGGACGTGGAAGAAGTACTCAACAACGCCCTGTTTGACGTCAAGTACGATGAAATGGTGATCGTATCCGACATAGATTTTTTCAGTCTTTGTGAACACCACCTCCTGCCGTTCTTCGGCAAGGTCCACGTTGCCTACCTGCCGTACAAGAAGGTCATCGGCATCAGCAAGATGGTCCGCCTTGTGGAGATGTTCAGCCGCCGCCTGCAAGTACAGGAGCGGCTGACGACGCAGATTGCGGAGACCATCAACCAGAAGATCACGCCGCTGGGGGTTGGCGTCGTGATCGAGGCCCAGCACATGTGCATGCTGATGCGCGGAGTCGAAAAGCAGAACAGCCGCGCACTCACCAGTTCGATGCTCGGCACCTTCCGCACGCACCACGAGACGCGCATGGAGTTCCTCAACCTGATTCACAAGGGCGGGTGCGTCTGATCTGCGGTGAAGCGGGGCAGCAAACAGGGTGAGCCTCGATAGATCTCCCAGCCCATCAGCGCATACATCGGCAGATACTCCACCAGCAGAACCCACGCGGGCTCGCGGACGGGCTGAAATCCGTAAGCGAGATAGGAAAGGAAGGAAGCCCCCGTCCAATACATCATGAAAGCGTAGGGGAAAAAGGGGAGGGCCAGCGCCGCCCAGGAAATGTACCAGGGATGCACAGTCGTCGCCAGGCAGAGATCCGCCGTCATGATCCAGAAGCCGGCGTGCAGCAGGCTGCGGCTGTCCCGGACCGGAAACCGCCAGACAATCAGGCCTGTGATCAGCAAAAGCGCGGCTCCCAGGTAAGGTCCTGTGAGCTTGTCCCACGACTGCCCGAAAAGAGTGTTGCCTGCGAAGCGCAGGAAATAGTGAATTCCGGCGTTGAATTCGAACAGCTTGTAATACAGGCGCAGCGATTTCAGGTAGGGAAGCCAGGTTTCGGAAGTGAAAAACAGCGGCACGCACAAAGCCAGGATCGAGAGAGCGGCCGCATTTGCTTTCCACCCCAGGCGGCGCAAGTACAGGGGGAACCAGAGCGCCGGGTGCAGTTTTGCGAGAATCGCACCCGCGTAGCAGACCGCCGCCCAGATCCTCCTGGACCGATGCATCAGGAGCAGGGATAGCAGGATGAGAAAAATCATGCTGCTGTCGGAGTGTCCGGAATGAGAAAACTCAAAGATGAAGAAGGGATTCCAGGCCATGAGCAGCAGAGCCTGCCTGCCGGCGCCGAATGCATGCAGCAGCCTCCACGCCACGAGCAGCGCCGAGAACTCGAGCAGGCTGAAGACCGCCTTCATGGGGAGGACATCGGCGCCGAACAGCCTGTAGCAAAGGTGGAAGATGCCCTGCGAGAGGGGCGGGTAGGCCGTGATGTATGGCTTGGAATTCAACATCGGGTAGATCCGCCGGTCGCGGTAGGATTCCAGTTCTTTGGCATCCGGCGCGTACCGGTAGGGGCTCATCCCCAGGGCGGAAAGCCGGCCATCCCAGAGGTACCGATAGACGTCCTCGCTCTGGTCCGGAGGTGCGGGGAGCAGGCTCAGGCGGAAGACCAGGGCGAATCCAAGCACGAGCGCGAGTTTCCTCGGGCTGTTGACGGGGCAGTACAGATAGGCCCAGAGGCATATCCCAAAAAGCGTCAGCATCAGTGCCACGAAGGATCCGCTGTGCGCGCGCAGCGGACCCAATGAATAGCTGAGCAACCACAGGATCTCCATGACAGTCCCGGCCAGAAAAAGCGAAGCTAAATGCCTGAGCATCCTTGGAATATATCATTCCCAAGGCGATCGGCGAAACCCCCTTGACGATCTTGAAACCCTGTGATATTTTCTGCGTTTTCCACGCGGCTCGCAAGGCATCGTAACGAGCCTCAAGACTGATGGAAGATAGGCATTTCATGCGCGTGCAGCCCATATGATCAGTCTAGATTGGTCCATCATTCCGGCGATCATCGTCTTCATTCTCACGGCAGTAGCGCTGAATTATCTCCTCTTCCGGCCTGTGACCGGGGTTCAAAGGGAGAGGGAACAGAGGACGACAGGGCTTATCTCAAAGACGCAGAAGGATTTGGCGCATCAGTTGCACTTGTTTGACCAGTATCAAGCGACGATCAAGACTGCCCGAATGGAAGGGTACCGGATCGTGGAGAAGGCTCGCGCAGGAGCTCTGGCCGAACGGGGCAGAACTCTGGATCAAGCCAGGAAGAACGCGGAGCAGCTGCTCGAAGAGACTCGCGAAACCATCCGGAACCAGGTATCCGATGCGCGAAGCCGACTGGACCTCGAGGCTCAGGAGATCGCCCGGCTGATCTCCGCCGCCATTCTTCACAGGTTCGCCTGATTATTCCCGGCTTCCGGGTTGACCCGGCCATGTGCACGATTGCGCTGAAGTTTTTCCAGCGAGAACCATGATGACCATTCGAATCCGCCGAATCCTGACGGTTGCGCTGTCCGGGGCTATCGCCTGTCTCGCAGCGCCGGGAGCAGCCTGGGCCGCTGAAGCCGAGGGCGACCGCTGGGGGGTGTTTCTGCCTCTCGGGCGCCTCCTCAACCTGATCCTTGTGATCGCCGTATTGATCTGGGTTGCGCGCAAGCCGCTGTCGAGCTTTTTTGCCTCGCGTTCGCAGGCGATTCGCGATCAATTGGCGGAAGCGCAGCAGGCGCGCAAGGAGGCCGAGGCTAAGCTCGCGGAGATTGAGGCCCGCATGAGTTCGCTGGATGACGAGCTCGCCGGGATCAAGGCTGCTGCGGAGCAGGAGGCGCAGGCGGAACAGCAACGCCTGGTCGCAGAGGCGGAGCGGGATGCGCAGAAGGTCGTCGAGCGTGCACGGCGCGAGATTGAGGGAATGACAAGGGCCGCGCAACTCGAACTGAGGTCGCATGCGGCGGAGCTCGCGGTGCAGCTGGCCGAACAGAAGATCCGGCAGGAGATGACGGAGGACGATCGGAGCCGGCTGTTCGCACGCTTCGTCGCCGGTCTGGGAGGCGATAAGTGATACCTGCATCCATCTTTGGCCGGTATGCGCGGGCCCTCGCGGATGTTGTAACTGAGAAAGGCGACGAGGCCGCCATACAGCGGGATCTTGACACGTACCGGGAGATTTTCCGGAGTGTTCCCGCGTTGCTCGAGACGTTCGACAGTCCGGCAGTCCAGCTGGAGGCCAAGGAAAAAGTGCTCGCCGGGCTGATGGCCCGCTATCCGGTCTGCGCGACGATGCGCAATTTCCTTCAGCTTCTGCTGCGGCACCACCGGATCCGTTATTTTGCCGAAATCTGCGACTTCTATACGAAGACGGTGAACGAGCGTAAGGGGATTGCGGCGGCGCAGGTCACCGTCGCAGGCCCCCTGACCGAGGCGGATCTGTCAAGGCTGCGCGCGAGCCTCGTGAAAGTGACCGGAAACCGGGTCACGCTGACGGTTGGCACGAATCCCGAGCTTCTGGCCGGCATCGTCGTGCAGATTGGCAGCACGGTGTACGACGGCTCGGTCCGCACACAGCTCGATGAGATGCGGCGGCGCCTGGCGAGAGAATGAGAGACGTACCCCGGGTGCGGGCGGCATAGCCGTTGCCTCCGCCCGGATTCAGGGAAGAGGGACCTGACATGCAGATCAATGCCGACGAGATCACCAAGATCCTGCGGGAGCAGATCAAGGACTACGATTCCAGTGTAGTTGTCAGTGAGGTCGGGACCGTCATATCGGTGGGGGATGGCATTGCGCGCGTTCACGGCCTGGACAAGGTCATGGCCGGCGAGCTGCTGGATTTCCCCCATGGGGTGAAGGGGATTGCGCTCAACCTGGAAGAGGACAACGTGGGCACCGTGCTCTTTGGGGAGTACACCCTGGTGGGAGAGGGGGACACGGTGAAGCGCACGAACCGCATCATGAGCGTCCCCGTGGGGGAAGCGCTTGTCGGCAGGGTTGTGAACGCGCTCGGAGAACCCCAGGATGATCGCGGGCCGATCCTCACCACGGAATACCGGCCGATCGAGCGCCTGGCACCGGGTGTGGTGGATCGCCTGCCGGTCAAGGAGCCGCTGCAGACGGGCCTGAAAGCCGTTGACTCCATGATTCCCATCGGCCGCGGCCAGCGCGAGTTGATCATCGGCGACCGGCAAACCGGCAAGACGGCCATCGCGATCGACACCATCATAAACC
>JAFNAG010000560.1 GCA_017860135.1 Acidobacteriota bacterium | reverse complement strand
CAGGAGCAGATAGGCCAGAGAGAGAAAGCTCATGCCCTGGTGATGGGCCATGAACGACCGGACGACGACGCTGGATTGCCCGCGCGGCAAACGTGACGGAGTGTAGTCGATCGCTTCATAGAAGCCGTATTTTCCTTCCAGCCCCTCCTCGGCGAGTCGCTGCAGATTCAGACAGGCCTCCTCGGGCGCCACCATCAGCGCGAGCGCCGATGCGTATGGTGCAATGACCGTATCCTCGGCGAGTCCGCGTTTGAGTCCCAGGCCGGGCACGCCAAACGCGCGGTACTGGTAATTGAGACGAACGTCGATCGCGTTATAGCCTGATTCCGACATGCCCCATGGGTGTCCCCACTTATTCCCATACTCGATCTGTTGCTTCACGGCCGCTTTGTACGTTTCGTCGAGCAGCGTGTTTTCGTAGGTCGGCATCACCAGGAGCGGCATGAGGTACTCGAACATCGAACCGCTCCATGAAAGGAGAATCGGTTCCCCACCGATGCGGGTGAGCAGACGTCCCAGGGAAAACCAGCTTTCCTGCGGCAGTTGTCCCTGCGCAATCGCCACAAACGTGGACAGTCTCGCTTCCGATGCCAGCAGATCGTAGTAACTCGGGTCCCGGCGCCGCTCACCGACGTTATAGCCGATCGCCAGGAGATGACGCGCCTTGTCGAACAGGAAGTCAACCTCCATACGGGTTAATTCGCCGGATTGCAGCGCAAGGCGTTCGATGGTCGCAATCCTTGCTTTGGCGCGCTGGCTTGATTTCGTGACGAGTCGTCGAATCTCATCCAACCCCTCACGTTCCTCCGGGGTTATGTCCGAACCGAACCGCTGCTCGATGGCCGGCAGCAACTCGATGTCAACCCTTGCCAGTTCGCGGAGCGTCGGGATCTCGTCGATGCCTCGAAAGTCATTGAGCCGATTCGGAAAGGCCGGCAGCAAGATCCACGGAGCGAGAAACGTCAGATCATCGAGAACGGCCTGGCATTGCCGGGCGAAGGCGCGTGCCCACCCCTCGCTCTCAGAGCTCTTGGGGTCTGCATCGAGGCTGTCCACCACATTCGCTGCCGATGCCACCAACCGGTCGAGGCACGTTCGCGTCGCAACGAGTGTCGTTGGCCGGGTATCGGATGCGGACGCCAGATCCTTGCGAAGTTGAGCGAGCTGGGCCCGAGCGGCTCCTCCCGCCCCTTTTACCCCTTCTGCAATGTCCACGAGAATCCCGAGTGTGTCACTGAGCCCGTCCAACCATCGCTCTCCCAGGATCTTTTGATCGGGAAGTGCGAGCAGGCCCGACCGCAAGGTCAGCAGATGGCCTGCAAGGTTCCCGCTATCCACCGTCGAGATGTAAGCAGGTTGCAGCGGTTTCAGAGATTGTGTGTCGTACCAGTTGTAGAAGTGGCCCCGGTACCGCTCCAAGGCCCCCATCGTGTGGATTGCATTCGTCGTCCGGACGATGAGTTGTCCGGCTGAAATGTAGCCAAAGTCGTAAGCGGACAGATTCGCAAGGAGCGCAACCCCCATGTTGGTCGGCGACGTGCGATGCCCGATCACGGCGACGGGATGCTCCTGAAAGTTGTCAGGCGGCAGCCAGTGATCATCCGGTCCGACAAACGTCTCGAAGAACGCCCAGGTCCTTCGGGAGAGCTTCCGGAGAAAGAGGGTCTGGTCAGCCGTTAATCGTGATGCGGGACGAGCGATAGGCCTGCTGATCCACCAGGCGATAGCGGGGGAGAAAAACCAGAGACCCAGGATGGGTCCCGCGACGCCGAGCGCGACCGGCCTCGAAAGCGCAAGATAAATCACCGTGACCGTGGCGAGGGCAGGGGCGATCCACATCGTCCGGCAGGAGGCCGCGAGGTCCGTGCTGCGATGGCGATCCGAGTTGCTTGACGGATTCCACTCCAGGAGTCGTTTTCGTGTGACGAGCCGCCAGGCCGCGCGCAGAATCGCATCCAGGCTGAAGAAGGCCTCGTAGGGGAGACATGCGAGCGTAAATATCGCCTGAGCGGAGTGGCGGCCTGCCGAGCGCGCCGCGGCGGTGAGATGCTGCCTGAGCAGCACTTCGCCCGGCTTCTGAAAGAGATCCAGAGTAGAGGCAATCCAGGGGGGTATCAAGATGGTTCCGATGACCGCCAGAGTCCATAACCAGAGCGGCGACAATACCGTCCAGCCCAGGAGCAACAGCAGGGTCAATGCGGAGGGCACGAGACTTCGGCGAAGATTGTCGAAGATCTTCCATCTTGACAGCCCGGATAGCGGATTCTTCCGGCGGCGCCCGCCGAGGCCGGGAACGCCCGGCAGCAACCAGCGTGCAATCTGCCAATCCCCACGAATCCAGCGATGCCGCCGGCTCACATCCGCGCTGTAGAGAGAAGGATATTCCTCGTATAACTGCACATCACTCAACAGTCCCGCGCGGGCGTAGCAACCTTCCACGAGGTCGTGGCTGAGGATCCGGTTCTCCGGAAAGCGCCCACTCAGCGCCCGCTCGAAGGCATCGACGTCATAGATCCCCTTGCCGATGAAGGAACCTTCGTGAAAGAGGTCCTGGTAAACGTCGGAAACGGCGCGCGTATAAGGGTCGATGCCCGTCTCACTCCCGAACAGGTGCGCGTACCGCGACCGGTTCGTGCCCGGCAGGCTCACAGCAACGCGTGGCTGAAGGATGGCGTACCCCTCGGAGACACGCTGTTTGTTCTCGTCGTACCTCGCACGATTGAGCGGGTGCGCCATCGTTCCCACGAACTGCCACGCGGAATCGCGCGGCAGCTGCGTATCCGTGTCAAGGGTGATTACATACTTCACGCTCGATAAGACCCCGGTATCCCCGACGATGCATGAGAAGGATTCCCTTGAGCCACCGCGCAGCAGAGCATTTAATGCCGCAAGCTTCCCTCGCTTGCGCTCGTAACCCATCCAAATCCGCTCCCGGGGGTTCCATAGGCGCGGACGGTGAAAGAGGAAGAAGGTGTTGCCTTTTACGCTCCCGTTGCAGGTTCTCGTCCCGGTTTGCCAGAAACCGGACTTCAAGCGCCTCGACCAGGTCCTCGACGTTCTGAGCGCTCGTGAGCATGGTCGGGATCACGGCCAGCGTTCGCGATTCAGGCGGAATTCCTCCACTAAAGTCCATTCGCGGCAGCAGGTGAGGCCTGGCCAGCAGCGTTGCCAGCCAGTTTACCAGCGCCACCGCCATATGACTTGCGCAGAGCAATGAGAGGATAACGGTCAGCGCGAGCTGCCAATCCTGCAACCCACTGTCAAGGGTCGTCGCCAATAAGCTCCCCGTGACCGTCAGCGTAACCAGCGTGATGGTGCCGAGATAGAGGGACAAAGGAAACCGGGAACTCACTTTCCGAAGGGCCCCGGAGACAGACCATCGAATATGTGCCAGCTCTTCTAGCTGCGGCAACCCTTTGTCAATGAGGTAGAACCCAACATGTGCCGCTCGATCGTCGCTGCCTTTCCCGGCCGCGTCCTCGCGGGCCAACTGGATCGCTTTGCGTGCCACCTCGCTTTCGGATAGCCGGCTCTCTTTCGCTACCTTCTCCACAACATGACGGTATCGATCGCGGGTGGCAAAATCCATCTTGCCGTAGACACCGTCGGGATCCTCACGCAGGATGTGCTCGACAACGCTCATCCTCTCGACGAACTCGCGCCAGTCCATCGCCCCCAGAAATCGGAGGCTGCCTATGCTGTTGCTGATGGAGACCTGATCGGCGGCCAGTTGCTGGCTCTCCGACTGCACCAACCGCTCAATCGTCTGGCCGGACTCGGAGAGCCGCTCCGCAATCCAGGTGAGCGGCAGCGCCAAAGCGGGGCCATGCCCCTGCAACCGGCGCGCAAGTTCCGCGACAAACGA
>JAFNAG010000559.1 GCA_017860135.1 Acidobacteriota bacterium | reverse complement strand
AGAGCTCCCGCGACGGTCTGGCGCGTGAGCAGCTGGAAGCGGCCATCAAAGCCGATCCGGAGTACCTGAGCTCTTACTATCTGCTAAGCCAGGTCTACAGTCGATTGGGCATGCAAGAAGATGCTGAGCGTACGCTGGAGCAGTTCCGGACGCTGCAACGCAAACAGCATGAAGAAGACAAGCGAACCTTGGCGGGGTCCGGTTCCCAGGGGCCTAACCCATGAAATATTGCGGTGGCGTGATAATCCTGTCCACTGTGGCCTGGTTGGCACTCGCCGTTGCTCCCCATGCTGGCCAGTCCCCCACATCCGGTGTGCAGACGCGTTTCGTGGAAATCAGCAGAGCCGCCGGCATAAGCAGTTTTCGTCACGTCGCAGGCAGGCCCCAGAAAGAATACATCCTCGAATCGAAGGGCGGCGGCGCGGGCGTCTTTGATTACGACGGTGACGGCCGGCTCGATATCTTCCTGGTCAGCGGCGCCACCTTCGAGGAGCTGGAGAATCCTCAGATCCCTCGCCCTCATCGCAACAAGCTGTTTCGAAACAATCGGGACGGCACTTTCACAGATGTAACCGAGGCAGCCGGGTTGGGGGCCTGGGGATGGGGGACCGGTGCTGCCGCTGCCGACTACGACAACGACGGTTGCGTTGACCTGTACGTGACGTACTACGGCCAAAACACGCTTTATCACAATAACTGCGACGGGACCTTTGCCGACGTAACCTCTAAGGCAGGCGTCGCAGCAGGCAGTTGGAGCACGGGAGCCGCATGGGGAGACTACGACCGCGATGGACGCCTGGACCTGTATGTAGCGCGTTACATAGACTTCAAACGGGGTGAAGTTCCCAAGAAGGGGGATGCATCGTATTGCCGGTACGGAGGTGTCCCGGTCTATTGCGGACCAAGAGGGCTGAAGCCTCTCTCGGGCATCCTGTACCACAACAATGGGGACGGGACGTTCACCGATGTAACTGAAAAGGCCATGGGCCCTGACGTGCCGAAGTACTACAGCTTCACACCCCTCTGGGTGGATGTCGACAACGATGGCTGGCCCGACCTCTTCGTGACCGACGACAGCACGCCGAACCTGCTCTTTCGCAACCGCAGGGACGGAACCTTCGAGGAGACAGGAGCCCTCGCGGGCTGTGCTTACAGTCGCGATGGGTTGGAGCAGGCTGGAATGGGTGCCGATTTCGGCGACTACGACCATGATGGCCTGCTCGACGTCTTTATAGGCAATTTTGCCGATGATTACAGCACGCTGTTCAAGAACATGGGCAACGGTATCTTCAAGGATATAACCGAAGAGGGCGGCATGCGTGCTGCCACATGGCCCATGTTGACGTGGGCGTATATCCAGAGGCGGACCAGTGGAACATGGACGCCGGGTTCAAGCAGCACCCGCAGGTGTTTCGAAACTTGCAGAATGGAAAGTTCAGCGAAGTGACTGCCTCGCTCGGCAGTGACCTCCTCCGAAAAGAACTGGGACGGGCTGCAGCCTTCGGGGACCTGGACAACGACGGCGACCTGGATGTCGTGATCAGCAATCTGGATTCGACCCCGTGGTTGCTCCGATGTGACTCACCGAAGGAAGCCCAGTGGATCACCGTGCGGCTCATAGGAACGCGCAGCAACCGCGAGGGGCTCGGTGCCAGGGTGATAGTGCGCGCGGGAGGACTGGAACAAATGCAGGAGGTGCATCAGAGCGGCGGTTTTTGCTCTAGCAATGACCCGCGCGCGACTTTTGGATTAGGTGCCGTCGCGGTGGTTGACGAGCTGGAGGTCCGATGGCCCTCGGGGACAGTGCAGAAACTCACGAAGGTGCGATCCCGACAGATACTGACTATCAAGGAGCGGGATGGCGGCGCTAATTAGCGCAATCGCGAAGGACCGTCGCTGTCAGAATCGGAATCGCGGTCGCAATCAGGTACCCCTATTCGAGATCAGGAGGAACCGGCGGCTTTCGGGCTGAATTGACTCTCGGGCGATACCGATAGCGACGCCGACCCCGATTCCGATCCCGACGCCGAGGGTGGCCTCCAGGCTGGTCAACTACAAAAAAGAGCGGGGGACCGTGGTCCCCCGCTCCAACTCCGATGCCTTCTATGCCGCGCCCGGCGCGGCAGACAACGACATCAGAACAGGAACTTCAAGGCAAACTGAATTTGCCGCGCTCCCTGGGTACTTGTGATCCTTCCCATCGTCGGACTCACACCAGTACTTGGAGCATTGAAAATGGGCGTGTTCGTAAGGTTGATGAACTCGGATCGGAACTGGAGCTTGTACCTTTCGGTGAAGAGGAAATCCTTGAGAAGCCCCATATCCAGGCTTGTCATCCCCGGTCCATACACGGTTCCATTTCCACAGGTCCCAAACGTTCCGACGGCAGCCGTGGTAAACGCCGAGGGATCGAAATACTGTAATCCTCCCAGAGGAGAGTTGGTGCCAAGGCCGTTGATGGTGACCGGACCGACGCAATTGCCTCGCGGACCTCGAGAATGAGTGCCACTGGCATCCGGTCCGCTGATGGTGCTCGGGAAGCCACCGCGGAGGGTGAGGATACCGCTGACCTCCCAGTCGCCCAGGATGCCTCGAGCAACCGGGTTCCAGCTGGAGCCAACCGACTTGCCTTTCCCGACCGGCAGCTGATAGACCACATAGCCGCTCAGGCTGTTCTTGACATCGAAGAAGCAGGGCCCCCACTCGGATTTGCGGTCGTACAGGTTTTGGAAGTACGCCGATTGGGTGTTCACCTGGCTCCCCCATGATCCGTAATATCCAAGGGAGTCGCTCATGCACTTGGAGAAAGTATAGGCTACCTGGTACTGCAGACCCTGGGCCATACGCTTGCGCAGCGTGACTTGCAGGGCATCGTACTTCTGGTTGCCGTTGGACTCGGTCCCGGAAATCTGGCTGATGTTTGCCAGCGTCGGGTTGCCGGCCAGGTAGGGACTCGGGGCTGTAATCGGTCCGTTCGCATCCACCCCTAGCAGCTGCCGCTGGAAGTAAGGCATGGGAACCATCAAGTGCGTCCCATGCTGGCCCACATAGCCGGCTGTCAGTGTCGTGCTCTGACCGAACTGCTTCTCCACAATGAGACTCCACTGCTGGACAATGGACGGCATAACGTCCCCGTTCCAGAGACGAATGGTAGCATTCTTGTAAGGGTCGGCGCTCTGCAGCACCGTCATTCCCTGATCTGTGGTCGAGGCGGGATACGTGAGGCTGCTGTAATCGTTGTTGTACTCAGTCGTAAATGGAGGATTGATCGTAAGCCGCAGGTTGGTGCCTGTCCCCTCTAGGTAGCTGGAAATGGTGTACGCACCGCGAACTACGAAGGTACTGTTCATGAACTTCGGGTTCCAGGCGAATCCGAAACGAGGCTGTATGTTGCCGAGCCCAAAATTGTAATTGTTGTAGAGAGCCCGACTGTTGCTGTAGAGAGTCTGCTCACCTGGCACCAGGATTTCCCCGGTAAAGGGCGCGAAGTTCCTCTGGCGGTCATATACCTCTACCCAGGGTGTATGGGTTTCGTATCGGAGCCCCATGTTGATCGTCATCGTGCTGGAAGCCCGCCATTCGTCGGCGACAAAGCCCGAGATCACGGATGAACGCTGCCCCCAGGTCCCCGTATCGACTCCCCGTTGGACTGTCATCGGAAGTCCAAGGAAGAAATCTGCTTCCGGGGATCCTGATCCCTTCCCTGCAACGGCGTTAGGAGATGGACCCGCGGTATATCTCCCATCGAAATTGATGTTGCCCGTTCGACCGTAGTTGCCGGCATAGAAGGGGTTGATGCGGTCACGCATGAACTGGAAGCCGAAATGAAGGGTGTGAGAGCCCTTCATCCACATCAGGGTATCGGAAAACTGAATCACGGTGCTCGGAAACAGCTGCTGAGTCCCGATGTTGGCGCTTCCAAAACCGCTGATGAAACCACCGCTGAAATTCAAGGCGTTCAAGCCCGGGCCACGGGTATTGACGCCTTGGATTCCCAGTTCGTCAGCCACGTTCCCCAAGCCGTTGTCAGCACCGCCACTGTGCGTAGAGACGTAGTTGACGCCCATCCGGAAATCGTTCACAACATGAGGGCTGAAGGTCCTCGTCCAGTCGACGACTGAACTCCAAACGGGGTTGTACGAGAAACTGCCGAAGCGGAGGGGGAAGGTATTGGTAACGGGTGAGTTCTGCCGGCTCCAGGAGAAGCGGCCGGAAAGCTTGTCTTTCTCCGTGGCGTTCGCATCGGCTTTGATGTCATACTGGTCGGCCACGATATTGTTGACGCTCGTGTTGACCATATTGTTCTGAAGCTGATCGTTAACCGGCGCCGGATACAGCGACGAATTCGAGAACAGGTTCTGGGCCACGAGGTTGATCCTGCTCATCGGGATCTGGTTATTGAGGAAAGGCACGCGCTGTCCGTTCACAATGTTGCCGGGGTCGTAGAGCTGGATAGATCGCTGGCCTGCGCCTGCAGGGTTGCAGATCCCGTTCGTGAACCCCGCGGTGCACAGTTCCGAGAAGTCTCCCTGCCGCTCCTTGGCTGTGAA
>JAFNAG010000196.1 GCA_017860135.1 Acidobacteriota bacterium | reverse complement strand
GGCGTACGAGGCGTTCTGCCGGATTTTCAGCCGATGCGGACTTAAGTTCGTCGTCATCGAAAACGGCCCGGGTTCCCCGGAAGAAAGCCGGTCGCAGAAGTTCCTTGTGTGCACCGAGGCCGGAGAGCATGTTCTGGCCGCATGCACATGCGGGTACGTCTCCGCCCTGGAGCGTGCCGTTTCGAGGATCGACAAAATCTCCGATCCGCCTGCCCAGGGTGGCATTCGTGAAGTCCATACGCCGGGCCGGAAAACCATCGCCGAGATCTCAGATTTCCTCGAGGTCCCGCCTGCGCGTCAGATCAAATCGATGGTCTTTGTGGTCCGGGGACGGCCCCATCTGTTCCTGCTGCGGGGAGATCACCAACTGAGTGCGGCCAAGGTCAGCGAGGCAATGGGGACCCCTCAGGTCCGGCCAGCCGATGCCGGAGAAATCCAGGCGGCTTTCGGAGCCGATGCAGGCAGCCTGGGGCCCGTGGGGGCGGCAGGCATCCCCGTGCATGCCGACCTGGCGTTGGAGGACCGTTCAAATCTCACCTGCGGGGCAAACAAGAATGATTACCACCTCCAGGGGGTCACTCCCGGCGTGGACTTTCAGCCGATCTGGGCAGACTTGCGCACAATCGAAAGAGGGGAAGGATGTATCCGCTGCGGCCTGCCGCTCGAATTGGTCCGTGCGGCGGAACTCGGTCACATCGCCGGACTGGGGACGGAATACTCCCGGGCCCGCGGTGTCCTGGTGCTCGGCGCCGACGGCAGGCAGGTCCCGATCGCCCTGGGCAGCTATTCCGTGGCTGCGGAGAGCATCCTGTCTTCTGCCATCGAGCTCAATCACGATGTCGACGGCATCATCTGGCCCATCCCGATAGCTCCCTTCAGCGTCATTGTGACTCCCGTGAACTACCGGGACGAAACGAGGGTTGTCGCCGATCGGCTCTACGATGCGTTGGGAGCGGCGGGAATCGACACGCTTCTGGATGATCGGGAGGAGCGGCCGGGAATTAAGTTCAAGGATGCCGACCTGATCGGGGTCCCCTTCCGGATCGTCGTCGGTCGCGAAAGGATCAAGGAGGGCAAGGTGGAGCTTTTCTCACGGTCAACCCGGAAAACCACCGTGCTCGAAATCCAGTCGGCTGCAGCGCATCTCCGGGACCTCCTGGCCGAAGGACACAATCGACGGGCGGCCCCGGACGTGCCGGGCCTGCGTTGAGCCGGCACAGGAAGGTCAGGCTGTCAGCGCATCCGCCTGACGGAGGCTGCCGCTGGAGAGGGACGGGACAGGAAAACCACGAGGTGAGCATTCTGGTCCTCTGCACTCGCGAAATCGGCACCGCGCAGCGGCGGGTGCGGCCCACAAAGGTCCGGCCCAGCGGACACAGGTCGTGCTGCCGGGCCCATCGCCATGGCCGGATTATCGGGCACATCAGCGCTTTCTGCCCGCACGCGGATGGCAGGACCGGTATATGCGGACCAGCTGTTCCGTGGAGATGTGGGTGTATTTCTGCGTCGTCGACAGGGTCTGGTGGCCGAGAAACTCCTGAATGGAGCGCAAGTCTGCTCCCGCGTTCAGCATATGCGTGGCAAAGGTGTGGCGCAGGGTATGGGGATGCACGCGCAATCTCTGGGCCAGGCGAACGACATGGCGGTCGATGATCCTCGCGACTCCACGAACCGTCAGACGGGCGCCGCGGTTATTGAGGAAGAGGGCGTCATCGGCATCCTCCGCCGAGGTCCTGTTCCGGAACGTCGCGCCCCCCCACACCGCAGGGCGGACACCGAGCCACGTGCGGATCGCTTCCCCGGCCTTTCTGCCAAAAGGAACGATCCGCTCTTTGCGCCCTTTGCCAACAACCCGCACAAAACCGCTGTCCAAGTCGCAATCCTCCCGGTTCAGACCCACGAGTTCGCTCACGCGGATGCCTGTCGCATAGAACAGTTCCAGGATCGCCCGATCCCGAATCCCCAGCGTTGTGCCGGCCTTCGGCGCTTCGAGCAACTCCAGGACGGCGTCGTAACTCAAATGATCGGGAAGGCGGTGCTCCTGTCTGGGCGAGGCAACGTTTTTTGCCGGATTGGATGGGATCGCACTTCGTCCCGCAAGGTACTTCATGAAGGAACGAATCGCCGCCAGTTTACGCGCCATGGAGGACTTGCGGTTGTTCTGCCGAAAGAGGAACCCGAGGAATTCGCGAATGGTAAGGTTGTCGATCTGCGCCAGTTCCGGCTCGGGCCTGAGTTCGCCTGCCGGAGTGTGCGTCAGGAAATGATGAAACTGGTACAGGTCGGAGGCGTAATTCCGCGACGTGTGATCCGAAACGTTTCGTTGAAACCGGAGATAGGTCAGAAACTGCTCAATCCAGGACGCCAGCGTCATGAGAATCCTTCAAAATGCGGAATGCGGCATTTTGGAATTCGGAATAGGAGAAGCGCAAAGCCGGTAGCTCCAAAATAATCGCCTGCACATCCGCATTCCGCACCCGGAGATTCGGCATTCCGGAAACCGCATTCCGCGCTCAGGAATTCCGCATTCCGGAATCCTCATTCCGCATTCGAGCATTCGCCATTCCGTCGAGAGCCTCGATCCAGTGGTCCATGGACTGGAGTGAAGATTCCACCTGCAGGCGGTGGCGTTCCGTACGGTCGCGGATCGCGCGAATGCCGGCCGGGGCTTCGGGCAAAAGCCCGAACGAAATATTGGCCGGCTGGAAATGCTCAGGCGCGGCACAGCTGATGTAATGCAGCAGGCTGCCGCAGGCGGTATCTCTTGGCGGGGAGACCGGTGCCCTCCCCCCGACAATCCTGGCGGCATTTATGCCGGCAATCAGACCGGTCGCAATCGATTCGACGTAGCCTTCGACACCGCAGATTTGCCCCGCAAAAAACAGACCCGGCTGCCTGCGGGCCTGAAGTGTTGCGTCCAGCAGTACGGGCGCCAGCAGGTAGGTATTGCGGTGGATCTGGCCGAAGCGCAGGAACTCGGCGCTTTCGAGCCCGGGGATGAGGCGGAACACCCTCCTCTGTTCAGGGAAACGCAGGTGGTTTTGAAACCCTACCAGGTTGTAGCTGTCTGCCATGAGGTTCTCCTGACGCAATTGCACCGCGGCATAAGGCCGGCGGTTTGTGCGCGGGTCGATGAGACCTACCGGCTTCATCGGCCCGAAGCGAAGGGTGTCAACTCCGCGTCGGGCCAGTTCCTCGATCGGCAAACAACCTTCGAAATAGAGGGCTTCCTCGAATCCGTGCACGGCGACCGATGCGGCAGTCACCAGAGCCTCGTAAAAGCGAAGGTATTCCTGCTGCGTCAGAGGAGCATTGAGATAGTCCTCCCCCCCTTTGCCGTAGCGCGACGCCGCAAAAAGCCTGGTTTCGTCGATCGTCGCAGCATCGACGATCGGCGAGATCGCATCATAAAAATACAGGTGTTCGGAACCGGCAAACTCCCGGATTGCCTCGGCCAGGGCGGCTGCGGTCAGAGGGCCGGAGGCAATGACCGTGATTCCATGCGCGGGAATGGAAGTGGCTTCCTTGCGCTCGATCTCGATACGGGAGTCGCTGCCGAGTATTTCGCTGACCCGTCGTGCGAAGAGCTCACGATCCACCGCCAGGGCATGCCCTGCAGGTACGCAGGCTTCGTCCGCGATGCGCATCAGCAGGCTCCCAAGCCGGCGCAATTCCTCTTTGAGCAGGTATGGGGCAGTTCCCGGAAGGTTGGACTTGAGGGAATTGCTGCAGACGAGTTCCGCAAAATCGCCGGACCTGTGCGCAGGGGTGAAAACTAGGGGACGCATCTCGACCAGTCGGACGCGAAGTCCGCAACGCGCGATCTGCCAGGCGGCCTCCGAGCCGGCCAGCCCGGCACCAATGATGGTGACATCGGGATTCATTCCATGGGGCTCCGCCCGCGCCCTCCGGAGTTGAAAGCGTATCCGAGTGAGCCGGAGCAGGCAATCTAAAACCTCCGGCAGACGAGGACGGGGTGGATCCGCGAGGGCAGTCTTCAGGACTCTTGCGGATCTTCCGATGCTTCGCCCTCTGCCTGCCTGGCCGCCGGCTTCCGGCCCTCAAACTTCAGGGCCGCGGAGTTGATGCAATACCGCAGCCCGGTTGGACCCGGACCATCCTCAAAGACATGGCCCAGATGGGCGTCGCAGCGGCTGCAGAGCACCTCCACCCTGTGCAGGAAGTGGCTGTAGTCATCCTGGGTGCTTACACTCGCGGGCGCGGTGGGCGCGGTGAAGCTCGGCCAACCGCAGCCGGAATCGTATTTGGACCCGGACACGAAGAGTTCCGCGCCGCATGCGACGCATGTGTAGACGCCCGGCTCGTGATGGTCCCAATAGGCGCCGGTGAAGGCCCTCTCGGTCTTCTTCCGCCGCGTCACTTCATACTGCTCCGGAGTGAGGAGCTTGCGCCACTCCTCGTCGGACTTGACTACTCTTTTTGCCATCGACGGCCCTCCAAGACGTGTCAGTGGGCGATGCCGGAATCTGGCGGCAGCCGATCCGCATCCTTGTGCGCATCGTATGCACCGGATGCCCCCTTGCCCGACCGGGACTTCCCGCTCTGCCTGCCGCCCGGGGCCATCTTACTTGACGGGAAGGTTCAACGCATCTTCCAGCAGAATATTGTGCACTGCAAGTGTGTCGCCCAGCACCTGATCGAGGGCGATGCGGCTTTGGATCCAGGCGGTTTTCGCCTGCAGCAGGATGGTCTGGGCATTCTGCAGATCCCGTTGCGCCTGCAGCACCAGAAAGGTGGTGCTCGCTCCGAGAGCGTATTTATCCTGCTCTCCCTGCAGGCGTTTCTCCTGGTAGTCCACACTGACCTGGGCGGCATCCACGTTGGCCTGGTGGAGGGAATATGTGTCGTATGCCTGACGCACCTGGAGGGTGATTTGCTGACGCAGCGAGTGGAGGCTCTCTTCTGCCTGCTTATAGGCGATCTGCGCCTGCGCATTATTTGCACGGGCCTGGTCGTTGCCGATCGGGACTTTCAGGCTGAAGCCGATCGCATAGCCGAGGTTGTTCCCGCTGAACAGAGAACTGAAGGAGTCGCCCAGGCCTCCCGGCTTGATCCCAAGGACGGGCGCGTTGAGGAACCCTTTGGAGAAATCGCGCTGGATGTTGTCTCCGCCCAGTCCGTTCTGCGAGTAACCCATGACGAGATCAAGTACCGGGCGCAACTGGTTCCTGGTGTATTCGATCTGGATCTTGTTGTTTGCCAGATTCAGGAGTTGCGCTTTGACTTCGGGACGCGTCTCGAGAGCGCGCTGAGTCGCTTCTGAGACGGTGCCTGGAGGCGCGGGCGGCGGTTGTGGGCGGCTGGACGGCACAATGGTAGCGTCCATCAGGGCCGGGGGTAAACGGGACGATATCAGTCTCTTGAGCTGGTCCTCCGCGATGCGCCTGTTATAACGCGACACCACCAGCTGCTGGTTGACACCGGCAACCTGCGCCTGTGCCTGCAGGACATCCAGCTGCGCCAGAGTGCCTACCTCCGCCTGGATCCGGGCTTGTTCCAGGGTGACGAGCGCCAGCTTCTGGGAGGCCTCCTTCACCAGGATATCCTCGTCGTTGTAGACCAGAGTCCAATAGGTGTTGAGTGCGCTGGTCACTATGCCGGTCACGGCGGCAGAAAAGTTTTCAACCGAGAGGTCGTAGTTGTTCCGGGCGACGCGAAGAGGTCGGGCACGGCTGATCCGGCCGAATCCCTGGAGCAGGTGTTGCGTGAACCCGATGTTCAATAGCGAGGTAACGGAGGGGTTGAGGCTCGAAAAGGGATTGTTCGTGCGCGCCCGCGTGACATAAAAGTTGAAGTCAAAATCCAGCCCCATTTCGAACGGCTTGTGCACGTTCACGCTGTAAGCGTTGCCGAGGTTGAGGACGCCGGCGTCTCCCTGCAATGCGCTGGAAGAGGGAGTCACAGTGCGATTGAGGTTGGGGCTGAACTGGACGGTCGGATTGAGAACGGCGCGGCCGCCTGCCACGCCCCACAATTGCAGGTAGGGAGTATAGCGCTGCACGTTGAGGTCCACGTTGTTGGCCAGAGCCAGCCGGATGGCGTCTTCCTGACTGATAGTCAACGTTCCGTCGCGGATCAGGGATTCCAGTTCGCTCTCCCCCCGGACCTCAATGGTGTGCACCGGGGAAGACCCGTAGTTTCCGGCGAACGTGCGGTTGAATGCATTCCCGGGCGGCTGGAGCGGCGGATATGTATTCTCCTGTGCAGGGAGTGGCATCGCAAGCAGAACACACAATGCCGGTATCATCCGGCCACTTATCCTCAAGCACTTCATGTCCTTCATATTTTCCCCCAGAGTCTATGGTCCCCGTCGGAACGCCGGGCGCCGGCCTCCATCTCATGATCCAGTGTGCGGGAGCAGCTGAGGCATGGAGCCGCATGCCCCGCTTAATTATGGAGTCCCGGCAGCGGGGAGCTCAGTCCGATTCCCCGTTTTCACGTCCGGAATAGGGGATGCCGAGCTGCCGCATCTTTCGGTAGAGGTTGCTGCGTTCGATCTGCAGCATCTGGGCCGCACGGCTCACGTTTCCCTTATGTTCCATCAGCTTCTGCAGAATGAACGACCGTTCGAATCTCTCTCTCGCGTCCTGGAGCGACACCGTCCCTTCGGGCTCCTGTGCAGCGAGAATGGTACGCCGGAGAATGGCCTCCGGCAGGTCGAAGACGTCCAGACGCTGCTGGGGCGTCATGATGACGCATCTTTCCATGATGTTGCGCAGCTCGCGTACGTTGCCCGGCCAGGAGTAGGCTTCCAGGGTCTCCATGGCGCGCCGCGTGAAAGTAGGAGGCCTGCGGGCGTATCGCGCCGCAAACTCCTCCAAAAAGTGGCGTGTCAGCAGCGGGACGTCCTCCCGGCGCTCGCGCAACGGAGGAAGCTGGAACGGGATGACATTGAGGCGGTAATACAGATCTTCGCGGAAGTTTCCCAGCTCGATCTCTTTCTCCAGATCCTTGTTGGTGGATGCAATGACCCGGACGTCGACGCGTATGGAATTGCAGCCGCCTACCGGCGTGAAGCGCTGCTCCTCGAGCACCCGCAGCACTTTTGCCTGGGTTTTGGGACTCATGTCCCCCACTTCGTCGAGAAACAGCGTTCCGCCGTCCGCCTGGGAAAACTTCCCCTCCTTGTCCTCGCCGGCGCCCGTGAAGGACCCTTTCATGTGTCCAAACAACTCGCTCTCAATGAGCTCCTCAGGGATTGCGGCGCAGTTCATTTCGACAAACGGCATGTCCCGTCGCTGACTTTGGAGATGCAGGAGGTGCGCCACAAGTTCCTTGCCCGTGCCGTTTTCTCCGCAGATCAGCACGCGGCCGTTGGTAGGCGCGGCGAATGCAATCTGCTGGCGCAGAGCCTGCATGGGCACGGAATCGCCGATCATGACGTAGCTCTGCTCGATCTGGCTCCGCAGGAGCCTGTTTTCCTCCTCGAGACTGCGCTGGTGCAGTGCGTTCTTCACGACGAGGAGGGTCTTTTCGAGCGAGAGCGGTTTCTCGACAAAGTCGAACGCGCCGAGCTTGGTGGCGCGCACGGCCGCTTCGATGGAAGCATGGCCGGATATCATGATCACGCTGGTGGCGGGCGAAGTCCTGCGGATCTGTTCCAGGACCTGGAGCCCGTCCATGCCCGGAAGCCAGATGTCGAGCAGCACGACGGCGTACTCTTTTCCTGCCATGAGGTCCAGGCACTCCTCGCCGCTGGAGACGCCGTCAGCCTCGAAACCGACATCCTGAAGGATCCCCCGCAGGGAGGATTGCACACCTTTTTCATCGTCGACGATCAGGATCGCGGCTCTGGTCATAGCTGCCTATTTTGATCTTTCTTCAGGAAGACGCCAAGGGCAAATCGATCACAATCCTGGTCCCCAATGGGAGGTTGGGTTCGGCCCTCACGTATCCGTGGTGATCGGAGACGACTTGGCGGACAATTGCCAACCCCAATCCCGTCCCGCCTTTGCGGGTTGAAAAATAGGGGAGGAAAATGCTGTCCTGATACTCTTTGGGAAAACCGCGTCCGGTGTCGCTGATCTCAATGCGCACGGAGCGCTGCTGCAGGTTGCGGCTGGTCCGGATTCCGAGGACCTTGGCACGTTCGCTGCCGGACATCGCTTCGAGCGCATTATCGATGATGTTGATGAACACCCGCTTCATCTGTTCGGAGTCCAGATGGAGCGCGGGCAGCGCCATGTCGAAGTTCTTCTCGATTCTGACGTCATGAATGCGGCCGTTGTACAGGCTCAACGCACTCTCCAGGATCCGGTGCAGATCGGCGGCTTCCGGGCGGGCGGCGGGAAGTCTGGCAAATCCCGAAAACTCATCCACCAGGGTCTTGAGCGAGTCGGCTTCCCGGATGATGGTCCGCACGCATTCTTCGAGCAGATCGTCGTACGCCGCCAGCTGCTCGCGCCAGGATTCCTCCGGCGCCACCGATGCGCGCGCCGGCAGCGCGATCTGACGGAAGCGGTGCAGCATCCGCTCGGCCGAGAGTTGAATCGGCGTCAGGGGATTCTTTATCTCGTGCGCCAGGCGGCGTGCCACCTCCTGCCAGGCCGCCAT
>JAFNAG010000047.1 GCA_017860135.1 Acidobacteriota bacterium | reverse complement strand
CGATCTACTCCGGTTTCCCGATGCCCAAACCGATCTCCACACCGCGTTGAATCTGCTCCTGCTCGAAGATCTTCGTGGACATGATCGCGTCGTTCGATCCCGACTTCACATTCTCGACGCAATCAGTTTGCCGATCGCGGTGATCTGCTCTATGGTCAGGACGGGTTTGGATTTGGCATCGAGTTCGGTGTTGAGCACAACCGTATAGTTGCCCTGACGGAATGCCAGAATAAACAGAGGCGGCCCGGCCGCCGGCCCGACGAAGGCCTCCTCGCCGACGCCCTTGAGCGCCGATTTGAACCCGGACTGCGACGATCTCGCCGAAGCATAGGCGTCGGCAGGGTAAAACGAGACCGACAACAGGATCTGACCGTCGGCGCGGGCGAAGTTCAGATCTCCATCCGCATCTTCGTTTTTCGGCACCAGCTTAATCTCCTGCACTCCGGTGAGCTTTTGTACATCGGCGACACCGAGGAACTTGAAATACTGATCGGACTGGGCAGCCGACATGCTGTCGAATCCCGCCAGCAGAAATGCGGCTGCCAGGACAATAACTCTGTTAAAATTCATAAAAACCCCCGTAGCCAAAGTGGCCGAAGCATATTTATACGCTGATCCCCATCGGGCCGCCACGCAAATTCTCAGCCTTCTTGCAGGCAGGTGATGTCGGCGCCGGTGGTTCATGGGTGCCGATCCATATGAGGGGGACGGGAGAGGAGCAGCCTTCCGCCACCGGCCGTGCAACACAATTCGACCTGCTATACTGATTGGTGTGGGAGCTCAAACTCGCGCATCGGCGTGCTCTGCAGGCGCCAGATGCGAGTGAAGGCTTGATGTGGGTGGAGCAAATCCCAAATCACAAGGAGGAACAATGATATCCACACCAAAACCGATCCCGGACGGTTATCACACCGTTACTCCATATCTGATTGTAGATGACGCTGCCGCAGCGCTCGATTTCTACCGACGGGCATTTGGAGGCCGGGAGCTTTTTCGCATGGCCGGACCCGGCGGCAAAATCGGCCACGCCGAGATTTTAATCGGCGATTCGCCGATCATGCTGGCCGATGAACATCCGGAAATGGGCGCGCGAAGCCTCAAATCGATCGGGGGTTCTCCCGTCAGCATTTTGCTTTATGTGGAGGACGTGGATGCTTTCGTCGAACGGGCCGTCGCAGCCGGAGCGAAGTTGACCAGGCCGATTGAAAACAAGTTTTATGGAGACCGGACGGGCGGGCTGGAAGATCCCTTCGGCTATCAATGGCACATATCCACGCATATCGAGGATGTGTCTCCCGAAGAAATCCAGAAGCGCGCACGATCTGCCGGTTAGCGGATCGCGATGCTGCCCGAACCCGTGCGAATTTCCACGAGGCGCCCGCCTTCTCGCACCTTGCCGCGCAATTCACGCTTGTTTACCGTTCCTGTAACAGTGACCGGATGATCTACAGTGATACTGCCGCTGCTTGTGCGCGCATACAGGTCAAAAGCTGCGCCGCCGTCGATGTGAACGGTCACACCGCCGGAGGAGGCTTCCAACCCCCAGTCACCCGACGGCGTGCCGCTTGCCGTGATTCCTCCGCTTCCGGTGTGCGCCTGCAGCGCGCCGTTCACTCCTGACACCTCAATGCTTCCCGAACCGGTGCTGACTTCCACGCTGCGGGCGCCGCCCAATTCGGCCGAGGCCTGTTCCACCGAGATCCTGCCGCTGCCGGTCCTGGCGCGGACAGAACCGCCGATCTGCTCTGCACGGATGGAACCGCTGCCGGTGCCGGCATCCATATTCCCCGCAATCCGGTCGAGTTCGATTTGCCCCGAACCGGTCCTGGCAGTCACATCGCTGCCGATATTCAGCATGGTGATCGATCCGGAACCAGTACTCCCATCGACCGGGCCCTGGACCGCCTCGATATGCATGCTTCCCGAGCCCGTCTGTGACCTGAGCGTGGTTTCGCGGGGAACCAGAATCTCGTAACTGATGGAAACGTTGTTTCTGTAGGCTTCGTTATCAATCCTGCCGATGCGGATCATGTTGCCGGACTGGACGATTGGTGGATTTTCCATCAGATATTTGACTTTGTCCTGGGCATTGCTTCGCGAATCGTCTCTCGCCCGGATCAACCCGGTGATCTGAACGACAGATGAGCTGCCGGAGCGCACAGCGATCCTCCCCGACCCGGTGGTTACGTCCAGGTCCACCGGCCCGCCGACATTCAATGTCCTCTCGAACTTCCCCTCAACGGCGGGATAGGCGAACCCGCACGCCGTAAGTGCAAGCAACAAAGAGCAGATAGACAAAAGCGCGATCTTTTTGGATAGTCTCATGGCACTTGCCCTCCAACTAAACCTGTATAACGAGTTTCAGGCCGATTCAGTTCGCAGTATTGAGAGAACTCCTGCAACCGGGAGATTGCTGCGAAGACAATGCGTTCGCCGGATGCGGTCTGAAGGCTTCTGAAGTCATCATGCAGCCCGCGCTCCTACCAGTCAATTCTCCAGCTGTTGGATGCCGGACGCGTGCGCTCCCGGCATGATTTCAGGGTGGATATGGTTATCGCAGGGTCACATTTTCCGCTGCGAGCTTGAAGGTTTCCCGGCAGAAACCGGCGGGCATCCGGAGCCTTTGCTGCACCATGCGAATGGCGCGATACAGCGAACCTTTCACCGCAGCCAGGCTGTATCCCTCCCTTTCTGCGATCTCCCGCAGCCTCAGTCCGAGAAACAGACGGAGGATGAAAACGCGCCTTTGGGAACGGGGCAGGTCATTCAGGCAGCGGCGTATTTCGGCAAGTTTTTCATTCTGTTCCACCCTCTTCTCGAGCGAGTGATCCCCCATTCCCCGAAAAACTCCGGCATGCGAGGGCGCATCCGCCATCTTCTCCGGCTCCATGAGAAAAACCTCGGCACGCCGGCGGCGCAGGCGCCAGCAGTCGATTGCATGATTCGCCGCCAGGCGGTAGACCCATGTGGAAAACTTTGCCCGGCTCGAATCCCAGGCTGGCAACGCCCGGTACATTTTGAGGAAGACCTCCTGTGTCGCATCCTGTGCCTCGGTACGATCCCGCATGATGCGGGTCATGGTTGCCGTGATGGGCTGTTTGTATCGTTCATAGAGTTGGGCGAAGGCCTCGTCCTCCCCCAGCAGGCTTCTCCTCACGAGTTCCTCATCGGAAATCGCGCCTGAATGGGGCCTCCTCAGGTGCGCCCCGTTGTATGCCATATAGCCCGACATGCCGCAGTTTCTGCCGTGCCCGTTGTCGACTGCCGAGGAGTTCATCGAAGATCCTTTCTGAGCGGATAATCCCGGATTTCTCCTGTTTGAGGAGATCATTCCGATATATCCTGTGTCATCCTCTAGTACCGCCTCCGGATCCTACTTATTCATTACATTTGCGCGGCAAAGAAGCACAGTCGAGGGTGATTAGCGGCCTTGGGGGATAACGGAGGATTCGGCCGAAGTAACTGCTTATCCGGCTCGGAACAGTCAAGGGTACGCAAATAAAGCCACGAATTTCACGAAGATCTATCTCCCCTGATGCGAGCCATACGATGCGGCTTTCGTGATAATTCGTGGAATTCGTGGCAGTTTTTTTCGGGCTGGCTAAACAATTACCGGCCGGGGGGAGTGGTTCCTGTCTATTCGATGACCACTGCGGTGCCGTAGGCGAGGATTTCTGCTGCTGCTTTCATCACCTCCGAAGTGCCGAACCGGACCGCCACTATCGCATTGGCGCCCGCTCTTTCAGCCTCTGCCACCATGCGGTCCAGAGCCTGCTCGCGGGCTTCCGCGATCATTTTGGTGAATTCCGTTATTTCTCCGCCTACGATGCCGCGCAGGGAGGCGACGAAATTCCGCCCGAGGTGCCGGGCGCGGATTGTGTTGCCGCGCACCAGGCCGAGGGTCTTGATTATACGCTTGCCGGGAATCTCATCGGAAGTTGTCAGTATCATCTCTCGACCTCTTTCTCATACCGCTCGTGTTTTCTGGCAAACAGCCGCTCGCGCAGGACGGATACCATCATGATGATGCATCCCAGTCCGGCGAGTGAGACACCTATCTTTACCACAATATGAATTGCAGGATCGGAATAGAATCTCGACAATCCGATGGTTCCCGCGAACGCAAGCAGGACCACGGCGCCGGTGGAAAGCAGCATCCAGCCAAGCCCGCGCTCCAGGCGACGGTAGAGATTTGTCCAGTAACCGGACCAGTAACTGTCGGGAAGCTCCTTGAACCGCATGCCGTCAGTCACCTCCTTGATGCGGCGGAACGCACGCAGCTCAGTCTCCCATTTCTCGTCCCCTTGTATCGCCTGGCGAAGCGCCTGTTCTTCCCCGGGAGAAGCCACCCCGTCGACGATTTTCATCATAAGTGTCTGAATTTCCTCATCGTTCATAGGCTTCCCCCAGAAGGTCCCGGAGCCGGCGGCGCGCATAATACAGTCGTGACATGACACTCCCGATCGGAATTTCCAGCAACCTGGCTATCTCTTCATACGGCATGTCTTCAAAGTGGCGCAGGATGATGATCTCGCGATGGTCGTAGGACAGCTTCTCGACCGCGGCCCAGACTGCCTTCCGGGTTTCGTCCGCCTCGACCAGGCAGTCCGGGGCTTTGTCTGCTTCCAGAGGCTGCTCGCCGCAGTCTTTGACCTGCGCGGCATATTCGGATCTCACCGACCGCTTCTTGAGATGATTCTTCGCGAGGTTCCTGAGGATCGCGAAAAACCAGGCGTAAAAAGGCCGGGTCCTGTCGTAGCGGCGCCTCGCGTTGTAGACGCGGATGAACGCTTCCTGCGACAAGTCCGAAGCATCATCGGAATCCCCCACCAGCTTGAGAGCCGTGTAATAGGCCCTCTTCTTGTACCGGTCGACCAGAATGCGAAACGCCGCTGTGTCTCCCTGCTGCACGGCGACCATCAGCTGAGCATCATCCACTCCAGTATTCTCCTTCTCACCTCCTGTTACCGCCATGGGAGTCCCTTTATTCAAGTGAGTTCAGGAGGGATTATACGGATTTACCCCAGGGTGTCCAAAGCCCGTGGAGAAGGCAGGGACAAAAAAAGCCGCAAAAACACGAAAAGCACGAAACGGGTTTCGTGCTTTTTGCGCCTTTCGTGGTTGCCGTGAAGGTTGCTTTCCCCCGGCCGTGAAAGCTCTTCCTGACGCCGGGCTCTCTTCCTTAATGAGCGGGCGTTTGCATCCCCTTATGAGATCACTTCTTCCCGGTTCCCTTTCCAACCTCGACGATGAGTTCGGCGGTGCCGCCGCCCAGATCCTCCGGCAGGACAGCTGTTACTGTGCCTGAACCGGCCAGCGCGCCTGCCTTGAGCAGAACCTTCAGGCTGGCCGCTCCGTTGCTGAGCGTGCGCTGCCCGCCGACAGCGAACACATCGGGCGGATCGCTGGTGATTTCGAAGATGACCTCGACAGGCGCCTTCTGAGGCGGCTTGATCAGCAGCACGACCTCGCGGCTCTCGTTTAATCCCAGCTTGATGTGGTCGGGAGCGAAGGCGATCCGGACCTCTAAATCCGGAGGATCGGTTTCGTCATCCGAGAGGCCGCCGACTTTCACTTCGGCGATGGCGGTATTCGTGCCATCCGTCGCCTTGATGATGGCCGTGCCCACCGCCATGGCCTGTACGTTGAAGTTGGCGGTCTGACTGTCTTTGGGAATGGTGACGGTAGGCGTGGAAAGCGCAATCACAGCTTCATCGTCCACCACCAGGGTGACGGTCACGTCGGCTGCGGCTATTTCGCGAAGCTTGACGGTGAATTGCGCCGCCGTTCCGACCTTGAGCTTGCAGTCGTCCGGTTTGATTTCCAGAGCCGATAGTACCATGATCTCTTTGGCTTTAACCGACAGGTCCGGATTGAGGGTTCCTGAGACCTGCACAATCGCGCCGGTATTGAGTTCTCCTACAACTCGTGTAGCCGGAGTAATGTAAACAGTCGTGACATTGCCGGGAACGCCCGTGACAGCCACATCCAGCCGGCCCGTGTTACTGTCGAAAGCTTTAACTTCGCCCTCGAACACCAGGGAGCCTCTGCGCTTGTTTTCCGTGAGGATTCTGATGGTTTCCGCGGTCCACGTGCCACTCGCGGCATCTATGTTTCCCTCTGCCTCCACCTTGATGCCGTTGCGCAGATCCGATGACAGACCTGGCAGGCCGTCGATCAGGATTGCCGTGCCGGGGGTCGCCAGGATCTTCATTCCCAGCAGAGTGAGAAGCAGGTTATCCCCGGAGACGGCAATTTGCCCGATGGTCCCTCGAACCCGGAACGTATCTTCATCGAGGCTGCCCACGACACGAACCAGAGTGGCAAGGACGCCGCTTGAGGAGAACTTGCCGACAACCTCCACGAACAGTTCGCCCTCCTTCACCATTTCCGCGAGCCGATCCATCGAGATCTCGTCAGTCCCCTCCGATAACCGGGTTTTCGAGTTTACGAGGACCCGCTGCTCGAGGGTGTCCAGGCGGACGAAGAGCGTGCCAACGCCCTCTCCGTTAGCGATGACCGAAGTGACGGCGCCTGTGAACGCGACCTCGTTATTGTTTAACCATTGGGCCTGGGCGAGCCCCGTCATTGCGATCAGAACAGCCAGGATGCAGACAATCTTAAGAATCCGGATTTCCGTTTTCATCGATAGTCTCCTTTGTGATTCGCGTGAGGCGATTGGGAACCGCTTTCCACAAATTTCGCAAAGCAGAATATTACCCTGTTTCGCCTTCCAGCAGCGTGATCAGGGTCACAGGGCTGCTTCAGAATCCCGGTGATCGGTCGTTTTGCACCTCGGGAGCAATGTGAAGGAACACTCCCGCCATTCTAGAATCCCGGGTTGAAACTGAATTCCATGTGCCACCCCCGGTCCGGTCGGTCGTTGGGGTGGACTATGCTGAACTGGCCGACAAGAATGCCCAGAAAATTCAGGCGAATGGAGACGCCGTGGCTGCTGATGCCACGCCTGCTGCCTCCCAAAATCGCCGGTTTCTCGCCGTGGTTCCACGCGACACCGCCGTCATAGAAAAACGCTGCATCCACCGGAAGAAATCCGGCGGACCGGACGATCCCGAGGGCGCCCAGGAGAGGAATTCTGAGCTCCGCATTTACCACGGCGATCTTGCTCCCGAAGAGTTGTTCGGAACCTTGGCAGGTACCAGGGTATGGGTAGAGAGGCAGGCACTCACCGAAGGCATAGGATCCCGAAGTATAGCCGCGCACCAGCGACGAATAGCCGAGAAAGAGCTGGGACAGGCGCGGGTCCTCCGCTCCCGGGCCGTAACGCCCGAGGTGAAGGACTCGCCCGGCCAAAGTGATAGGCCGGAAGGGCATGACGTAGCGGCGATAATCTGCGAGAGCCGTAGTAAACGATAGATCCCCTCCCGCATGGGATGCGTCGAACCGGTAGCGCTGGCCAAGGATAGGCCCTGTACCTCCAAGAATCGCCTGATCGTACACCAGCGCGGCGCCGAGTTTGGAAAGGTTGATGGAGGGGGCAGTAGGAAGGTCTTCCACCTGGTCGGTCAAAATCGTCCCTGTGGCCAGGGACACCGCCCGGGTCTGCCGTTCGGCGGCGAACGCGACGCTCTGATAGCCTCCTGAAAACACAATCCTCTGGGACCGGTTGAGCGGGTAGGACAGGGTGCCGGAAACCTCGCGGTTGATCTGCCAATAGCGGGTCAACTCCTCTACATAGGCTGGCTCCCCTTCGATCTGATCGAGGCGCTGGCTGAGCCCGGCTGACAGCAACGGAACCTGCCCCCCCACCACACCCCAGTTCCAGCGGCGTTTCCGGTTCTCATATCCCGCCAGCGCCGACAGATTATTGACAATGTTGCTGCCGTCCGTGTTGATCTGGAATCCGGTCGCCAGGTTGTGATCTCCCAGCATGTCACTCCAATAGAGAGTGGAACCGCCGCCGATATAGGTTCCATAACTGCTTATGCCGCCTGTGATGGTGGGTTGCGAGACCGCGTCGAGAGAGAAACGCGCTTTATATTTTTCTCTTGTGAATGATTCGCCTCTGGTCAGGCCGGGCGGGGACCTTTTCAAATATTGCGAAACCGTCGCCGATTTGCGCGCTTGCGGCGGCAGGACCGCAGGATAGACCGGAAGAGGCGAAGTGACCATGGATTCCACCTCCGGCCGTTGTGTGGGATTCAATATATACAGTTCGTAGCCATCGTTTTGAAACGTGCAGAATGCGATGGTGCCGGCGCCGCCCGCCGTCGATATTGCCGGGCTCAACCGGGTAAGCCCGCTCACACCGGTACGAAGCCTGGAAACCTGGAAGACACGGTTTCCGGGAAGTTCCAGGCGATAGAGATCCGGGACTCCTTGCTGATCTGATATGAAATAGAGGTTTGTCCCGTCATCGTTCCACTGAGGATTGATCTGGTTTCCCTTGTCCGTTGCCGCGACGGCATCGATCCGTCCCGAGGCGGCATCGTAGAGCGCGAGCCGGTACTCGCCGAACAGCAAGTCGTCGACACTGCTCGTGAAACGGTCTGTTGCAAATGCGATCACTCTGCCGTCGGGAGCCCATGCGGGATGCACATCGGCATAGACATCATTGGTCAGACTGCGCACCGCGCGCCGTTGTAGATCCAGGACGAACAGATCCAGCACTCCACCGTGCATCGCAGAGAACGCGATCTCCCGCCCGTCGGGCGACCAGGTCGGATTGAGGATCTCGTCCGCTTCGGTGATCCTGATCTGCTCGATCACTCCCCCGTCTGCCATGTCGAGGATCCTCAGCACTGCTTTTCCCTTGCTGATGGCGGCAAGAACGAACTTCTTGCCGTCCGGACTCCAGTCGCCGGCAGAGTTGACCAGCTGGATGCTCTCCAGGTGCGGATCTGTTGCGGTTTCGGTGAGCTTTCGCCGGATCTTTCCTGTGCCGACGTCTGCAAGGTAGACTTCGACGGAAAACAGGTCTTTGGCCGAAAGGAATACAAGCTGGGTGCCGTCGGGACTGATCGACGGCGCGATGTTCAGCGGTCTCTCACCCTGGCGCCCCGTGAGGATGGGCCGCGCGATCTCCTGCGGAGTCCCTCTCGATTTTACGATCGGGAGATATGCAGCCGTGACCGCTTCACGCCATTTGCCCGACAAGTCGTCAGAGGTGATTCCGAGCACCGCCTGGATTGCATCCTCGGGATCTCCCGACCGGCCGGCAGCCATCAGCATCCGCCCTGTTGCCGCGTCGCCCCACTCGCCGGCCACATAGGCCCAGAACGCGTGCCCGTAGCGATAGGGAAAGTACCTCGGATTGTCGAGGCGGCGGATCGAGGGCAGGCTTTCACGGATCGCGGCGTCGCGCATCCACATCGCCGTGTGCGCGTCAATGGGGCCCAGCGTGAGGTATTCTGCCATGCCTTCGATGAACCACAGCGGAAGGCGCAGGGCGCCCGGAATCTCGTATCCGGCCTCCGACGGCCCCTGCGCCGTGATGTCGAACTGGAAGGCATGTACGATCTCATGGCCGAGTACGTGATCGGTCTCCCCCAAAGGTCCCGCCAGGGGAAGCACAACCCTCCGCTTGAGGGCTTCTGTCACTCCGCCGGTTCCCTCGCCGATCTCGTCCGGAATCGCGTTCGTCTGTTCAAAATGCGGGTGGCTCGCATACAGAATGAGGGGTTGACGGAACTGCAGATCGTGATTCAGGATTCCGGATAATCGACTGTACCAGCGTTCTGCCATGCGACCCACGATGGCGCTGACCCCGGCTGCTTCATCGTAGTAATAAATGTCGAAATGCGCGGTCTTCAGTACCTTGAACTGAAAAGTCCGGTATTGAACCTTGTTGCGCCCGAAGTATTGCGCCTCCAGGTCGATGGCGAAGGCCGACATCATCAATAACCAGAAGGCAACTCCTGCTCTCCATCTCCGGCTTTGCATCCGTTCGCCCCGGCCGTTTGTGCGATCCCCCCTCCGCGCAGGGGAAGCGCGACTGACTTCCCGATACGATTCACATTATAGGTTCTTCAGGATGAGAACTCTCGCACTATGTTTGATGATTGTGGATTACACCGCACAATGCAAGAGGGACTGTCCTGGAGCGCGGGCATCTCGCCCGCAAAGCCCGGCTTTTCACCGGGACTATTCATGAATCGCGCACGGAGACGAATGAAAGCTGTGAAATGGGACGCGGAAGAACACCGGGAGGAGCTTTTGCCGCTCCGAAGGCGGCAAAAGCTCCCCCACGCCGCCAAATGACTGCATTACTGCGTTCAGCGGCATCCCTCCGCGTCCACAAACATCAGCCCCATGATTCATGAATAATCCAGGTTAAGCATCTCCTTCGGCCGCCTCCCACCGGCTCTTCTCCCATTGGGATGACATTCATGGTCGGAAGCGGCATGGACGCCCGCGCTCCTCCACAGGCCGGTGCAGTGCCTTTCCCCAATTCCTGTCACGATGTTTGGCGAGTCGTATTGATATTTCACAATACTCACAATTGAAAACCCGCATGGAGTCCCGACTTGCATTCACTGCGAACCTTTGACGGCTGTTTTTCGTAATCAGGGACAAGCCTGAGTGGATGGCAAATTGCGTGGAAGAGACGTGTCAATCAAAACGTGAGAGCCGGGGAGGAACCATGTGGCTGGAGGGCGTTCTGCAGGACATTCGCTTCGGTTTCCGCATGCTTGTGAAACACCCGACCCTTTCCATCATTGCAATGGTCACCTTTGGCTTGGGTATCGGAATTACCACCGCAGTATTCAGTATTGTGAACGGAGCGATGTTCAAAGGGCTGCCCTTCGAGGAAGCGGACCGCATCGCGGATGTCTCTTGTGCGAACTCGACCCGGAACATCCAGCGCATGGCGCCAAGTGTTCACGACTATGCGGTCTGGCGGGAAAGGCAGACGGTATTTGAGACATTCGGGGCCTACCGGTTCGAGCCGGTCAACCTGTCCCTGACAGGACGTCAGACGGAACGTTTTCAGGCAGCGAGCATGACCTCCGGCGTGTTCGAGATTCTGCGGGTGAAGCCGCTGCAGGGCCGGACTTTCCGGAAGGAGGAAGATCTCCCGGGTGCGGATCCCGTAATCATCATCGGCTATGACATCTGGCGCGACCGTTTCGATAGTGCGCCGGATGTGCTTGGCAGGACCGTCCGGGCCAACGGTGTGAGCCGGACCATTATCGGCGTCATGCCCGAGAAATTCGCTTTTCCGATGCGGCAGCAGCTCTGGATTCCGCTGGTCGTCGATCCCCTGGCAACAAAACGCGGACAGGGGCCGTTCCTCAATACCGTCGCGAGGCTCAAACGGGGGATTTCCGTTACACAGGCGAATGCCCAAATCTCAGGGTTTGCTGCACAACTGGAACAACAGTTCCCGGAGAGCAACCAGGGCATCAGTGCCACGGTCAAGCCCTGGACCAGAAGCATGCTCGGTGCTCAGGTTTACTCCCTCCTCTATGTCATGCTGGCGGCTTCGTGCGGGGTTCTGCTCATCGCCTGCGTGAATGTCGCAAATCTGCTGATTGCGCGGGTATCCTTGCGCACCCGCGAGGTGGCGGTGCGGGGGGCGATGGGCGCCAGCCGTTCCCGCGTCATGATGCAGCTTCTCGTCGAAGTCCTGGTGCTGGCCGCAGGCGGGGGAATTCTCGGCCTGGCCTTGAGCGATCTGGCGATGAAGTGGTTTTTGTCTGCGATCGCGGTCGATCCGCCGCCCTTCTGGGTCACTTTCGAGCTGGATTACCGCGTGCTGATGTTTATCATCGGCGCCACTTTCGCCGCCAGCCTGCTGGCCGGCCTGGCTCCGGGACTCCAGGCCACGCGCACCAACATCGCCAATACACTGAAAGACGAAAGCCGGGGCTCGACCAGCCTGCGCATGGGAAAATTCAGCTCCGCATTGGTAGTTGCCGAAGTTGCGGTTTCCTGCGGCCTTCTCGTGCTCGCCGGCCTGATGATCAAGAGCATCGTGCAATTGCGGACGGTCGACATGCCGTTTGCAACCGACAAAATCTTTACTGCACGGATCAATCTTCCGGTTCTGCAATATCCCGACTTCCCGAGCCGCATACGCTTTTATGAAACGCTGCAGCCGAAGCTGGAATCGCTCCCCGGAGTCGAGGCAGCCACCCTCTCCGACGGATTGCCCGCCGCGGGGAACGGAACCGTGGTTTTCCAGGTGGAGGGGCAGTCCTACTCGCGCGATGGCGATTACCCCATCGCGCGCGAGGGCGTAGTCACGCCGGGGTACTTCAGGACGTTCCAGACCAGGGTGTTGCAGGGCAGGGAGTTCGCTGTTTCGGATCGAGCCGACAGCGCCCAGGTGGCGGTTGTGAATGCGACTTTCGCGCGCACCTTTTTCCCGGGCATCGACGCCATCGGCCGCCGCATCCGCAAAGGCCGAAACGACCCCAAATCTCAGTGGCTTACAATCGTCGGCGTCGTCCCGGACATGCTCATGCAGGGAATCGGCAACAATCAGGACAGCGCAGTCGGCTATTACATCCCGATCGCGCAGAGCGATATCACGAACTTTGTCAGCATCGCGCTGCGGACGCGGGGCGAGCCGATGGAGATCACGCCCGAAGTACGCGCAGCCGTCGCGAGTCTCAACCCTGACCTGGCGATCTTCGATACGCTGTCGATGCATGAAGTGATCGCCCGCCAGACCTGGTTTTACAATATCTTCGGGACCCTGTTCATGGCTTTCGGCGTGTGTGCGCTGCTTCTGGCCATGGCAGGCTTGTACGGAGTCATGTCGTTCTCGGTGACCTTGCGCACCCGCGAAATCGGCATCCGGGCCGCCTTGGGCGCAAGCGGCGGGCAGCTGATCCGCCTCGTCATGCGCAAGAACATGATAGAAATATGCGCAGGACTGGTACTGGGAATCGGCCTGGCACTCGTAGCCGCCTCTCCAACCCAGGCGATCTTATATCACGTGGAGCCGCGGGATCCCCTGGTCATCGTCCTGGTGGTGGCAGCCCTCGCCATGGCAGGGATTGTTGCCAGTCTTCTGCCTGCTCGTCACGCAACCAGGATTGACCCCGTGGTTGCGCTGGCGGCGGAATGAGCCGGGCTGTTGGCTAGTAAAGCCGGTGCCTCGGGTGTTGCTCCCAATGAGAAAATACGGCAAGGCACTCTTTGCGCCCCATATTGACCATGGCAGGTCCGGTCCGCTTGATGCGCGTTTTACCCGCCGGCGGTTCCGCCGGCGACGAGCGGATTCTCTCTCCTTCGCGGGAACGGAGGCGGCCCCGATGCGACCCGAGAAGCTCCCGGATCTCACGGTCAGAGAATCCGAGCCTCGCGGCATCCCCGCCGGTACATCCGAAGACGATTCTTGGAATCCGGGCCCACAAAGCAGCGCCGAGGCACATTGGGCAGGGCTCACAGGTAGTGTATAGCGTGCAGGATGACAGGTTATGGCTCCGGAGCCGCGCTGCTGCTTTTCGAATCGCCAGCACCTCCGCATGTGCAGTCGGATCTCCGGTCCTGAGCACCTCATTGTGGGCCCTGCCCTCGACGGTTCCGCGCCGGACGACGACCGCGCCGAACGGTCCGCCATGACCTGCATTCACCCCACGTAGCGCTTCCTCAATCGCAATTCGCATGAACCGGTTTTTCATCCGTCTGGCCTCCGATCGGGAGAATGCCTCGGTTCTTTCCCGATAATCGCATACTTCTTTCGAATGTTTCATTCCATAATCTCGGGCGATCCCGGTCTGCTTTGCATCGCCTTCAGAAAACTGGAAATTGCAGACCTGACTTCGAGTTGCTATAAATATGGGCGAATCTTTGGACGGAGCTGCAAAATGAGTACAATTCCCGACGTGTTCGGCGCTTCGATGTCTGCCCTCGCTTTCTCACCCCGCACGGGCGCTGGCGGATATTTCCGGTTGCAGAAGCTCCAGCTCGATTCCTCCATCGACGCCGGGATCGACAGCCAAAACTCCATGGGTAAGGAAAAAGCAGTGGGGTTAACACCCACCTTTTTTGTAAACGCCATTGGCGACGAGCAAAATGTTACGGGGATCATCCACTATCCCGTGTTGAGAGAATTCTTCGATACCATCATCAAGTGAGAATCATGATCTTCAGAATCCTCCACTGGGTGTCCCGGCTGGCGCTGGCGGGTATTTTCCTGTATACCGGCTACATCAAAATGGCAGCTCCTCTGCAGTTTGCTGCCATCCTTTACGGCTACAAACTTTTCCCGGACTCCCTCATTCTGCCCATGAGCAATTATTTTCCCTGGATTGAAATCGCCCTCGGGCTTCTCCTGCTGATCGGCTGGCGAATCCGCTATGTTGCGTGGGCTGCCTGCGGTCTACTCCTGACGTTTACAGTAGTCCTGGCAGTCACCTACATCCGCGGCATCGATGCGAACTGCGGCTGTTTCAGTTTCGATGACAGGATTGGCCCCCTTACGATCCTCCGGGACTCGCTGATCCTCCTGCCGGCCCTGTATCTTGCGGTGGAGCCGGTCCTGCGGTCCCGCATCAGCCGGCGACCGGCCGCAGAGCCCGCGACTCCGTGATTTCCTCCGATCGGGAGCGTGATCGGACTGGTCGCCTCCAGTGCCGTGGCACCGGGCCTGAAGATCCTGCGGGGCTTTGCGGATTCCCGTTTGGATTCCGTCCGGGAATGCCGTGGGAGACCGGCATGCGCTTCTCCCGATCCTGTCCATCCGCTCAGGCAGGCCTGGGCGGGAGTTCCTTTCACCTCCCCGCCTTGACTGGCGCTACCTTTGTTTCGTGTGGTCGATCACGTGATTCGAGAGTCCGTTCACGTCGTCGGGCTTCCGGGGAAAGTGGTCGGCCAGAATTCTGCCGCATATCCCATTACAAGGCAATCGCGGCGGCCTGAAGGTCGCGGACGAAGGCCCGCACCCGCCCTGCGTCCGTTGCCAGCAGATCGAACTCCGGCGGCCTGAGCTCGCCTCCCATGAAACAGAGTGGATTGCGATATTTCATAGGGCCCTCTACCATCGCCAGGGCGGCGACGTGCACCTCCTTTGCGCCTGACTCGAGGAGAATCCTGCCGAAATTCCGCTCGGTGATCCCTCCGCCGGGCATGATTATGATGCGGTCACCTGCCTTGCGCACGAGTCCGGCGATCAGGTCCAGGCCTTCGAGTGCGCTGGCGTCCTGCCCGGATGTCAGGATGCGGTCGATGCCGATGCTGATCAGGGAATCCAGCGATTCGAACGGATCGCGCGACATGTCGAAGGCGCGATGGAAGGTCACGCTCATCGGCCTGGCCAGTCCGTGAAGCTCGCGGGTGCGTTTTTCGTCGACGGATCCGTCTTCGTTCAGGAGGCCGAACACGACTCCGTCGGCACCTGCTGCGCCGGCCGCTTCGATGTCGAGCTTCATGATCTCGAACTCCATCGCGGAGTAACAGAAGTCGCCGCCGCGGGGCCGTATCATCACCTGCAGGCCGATGTGAAGACTGCGCCGCGCCAGGCGGATGGAGCCGGCGCTGGGGGTGGTGCCTCCTTCGAGCAGATTGGCGCACAATTCCACCCGGTCCGCGCCTCCCTGTTGCGCCGCCACGGCGCCTGCCGCAGATTCCACGCATACTTCCAGAATTCTCTTCACCAGATCCTCCTCACATGAACCGGGAAAACGTCGATCAGTCTCGGAATACGGATGCACAGGGGCAAGTTTCCCCGTATGGGACTACTTCTTGCGCTGCAGTTCCAGAGGGCCCGTGTCGCCTGCCTCGGATGTCCAGGATCCCGTCATTTTTTCCCCGTTGACCTTCAGAGCCGAATATATCCTGGTCTCCTGCGCTCCGGTGTAAATAGTGAATTCGAAGGTGAGGGTATTGTTTTCAAATTTCACTCTCTGGAGCATTGACTGAATGGCCATGCCGAGTGAATCCGACACTGTCCCGGAATAGGAGGAGGCCTCCTTTTTCAGGATCAGAGTCACAAAATCCTTTTCCTGCGAATTGGGAACTGTCGTTTCGCCGACCCAGGTCCCGCTGAGGTCCACTCCTTGTGCCGGCAAAAACCCCGCGAGCAGCACAAGGAAAATCGCAGCCGACATGAATCTCGTGTAACGGGTCATTTTCCGCTCCTTCATTTCTTTCGCCTCATGGACAATCCGCATGAGGCGGCATTGTGGCGCCTGCCGATAACCTCGCAGCACGCGCGCAAAGCGTCCGCCTGCAGATGCTCATAGTAACGGTTTTCGGATCTGTAAGTTCAACAATATTCCACGACAGTCGGTGCCGGGACTCTCGCTGGTTCCGTCAGCCTGGGGATCCGGTGAGAAGTCATGTTCAGCTTCCGCAGCACCTTATGGTTTGACCGGTTTTCCGTTCTGTGGTAATTGAGTGGCCGATCATCCGAAAGATGATTGCGTCGGCGCGAGGAGTGGACATGGAGAGTCATCGTATCGTCGAACACCCCGTCCTGCTGGTGGCGGACCGGCCCGACGTTCGCTTCTACTGGAACCGGATGCCCATGACGGCCAAGCCGGGCGAGGTGATCTCCTCGGCGCTGATTGCCGGTGGGGTCAAGGTTTTCGGGCGCCACCATCACGATGGGACGGCGCAGGGCATTTTCTGCGCCAACGGCCAGTGTTCCAAGTGCACCGTCGTGGCCAACGGAGTTCCCGTCAAGTCCTGCATGACCGCCGTGCACGAAAACATGGTGATCGAGAGCGTCGACGGCCTCCCCGAACTCCCGTCGGCCGTTGACGCGCCGAGCCTGTCCGACATCGAGGAGGTCCGCACGGATGTCCTGGTGATCGGCGGCGGCCCGGCGGGCGCTTCGGCCGCCATCGAGCTGGGCAAGAAGGGGATCAGGACCCTGGTCGTCGACGACAAGGCGGAATTGGGCGGAAAACTGGTGCTCCAGACGCACAAGTTTTTCGGCTCCGTGGAAGACTCGCACGCAGGGACGCGCGGCAACCGCATCGGCCAGATTCTTGCCGAAACGGTCGCTTCCGACCCCAACATCACGGTATGGCTGAACAGCACGGCGGTCTTCGTCTTCAAAGACAAGAAAGCGGGCATCCTCAAAAACGGCGCCTACAAGCTGGTCACGCCCAGGGTCATCCTAAACGCGGCCGGCGCCCGTGAAAAATTCCTGAGTTTTCCCGGCAACAGCCTGGTCGGAATATACGGGGCCGGAGCGTTTCAGACGCTGGCCAATCGCGATCTTGTCCGCCCTTCCGAAAAGCTGTTCATTCTGGGTGGCGGCAACGTTGGATTGATCGCCGGGTATCACGCTCTTCAGGCCGGCATAGGGGTTGTGGCTCTGGCCGAGGTCATGCCGCAATGCGGCGGCTACAAGGTGCACGCCGACAAGCTGAAGAGGCTGGGCGTACCGATCTACACTTCGCACACCATCCTTTCGGCCAATGGAAGCGAGTGCGTGGAATCCGTCACAATTGCGGAGGTGGATCGGGATTTCCGGCCCGTCCCCGGAACGGAAAAGACCTTCGCCTGCGACACCATCCTGATCGCCGTCGGCCTGAATCCGATCGACGAGTTCACTCACGAGGCCCGCACTGCCGGGATTCCGGTGTTCGCCGCGGGCGATGCGCTTGAAATCGCGGAGGCTTCCTCTGCGATGTTTAACGGGAGAATCGCCGGGCTGACGATCGCACGGGAGTTGGGCGCCGAGGGGGCGGAAGTCCCGGACAGCTGGCATGCCAAGGCAGATGTGCTCAAGTCGCACCCCGGTGCGATCCATGAACCCTGGGCGTCTGCGGACGAATTCGGCGTCATGCCTGTGCTCCATTGCATCCAGGAAATTCCCTGCAATCCGTGCGTCACCGTGTGCCCGACGGAATCGATTCGGATGGAAGGGGATCCGCTGATGGGGCTGCCGGTATATGCCGGCGGGGCGGGGGGCTGCACGGGCTGCCTGAAATGCGTCGCGATCTGTCCGGGGCTGGCCATCACGCTGGTGGATTACCGAAAGGACGCCGAGTTCCCGGAAATCACCATTCCCTATGAAGTCTCCAACTTCGCCGTCAGGAAGGGGGACAAGGTGGAGACGGTCGACATCAATGGGGCCCCGCTCGGCGATCGGGAGGTCGTTGCAGTACTGAACAACAGGAAAACCAGGACCCAACTCATCCGGATCCGCGTCCCGAAAGCTCTGGCCAGGAAAGTGGTCTCGTTTCGTATCCAGGACCAGGAAGTGGTCAGACCGTTGCCCGTGGCTGTCGTTCCCGGCGTGGAGGGTGACGGGGCAAAGCTCTGCCTTTGCGAGCGCGTCACGATCGGGGAGGTCCGCGCCCTGGTCAGGCAGGGGATCATGGATATCAACCAGATCAAAGCCATTACGCGCGCCGGCATGGGGGCGTGCGGGAGCAAGTCGTGCGAAGCCCTCATCCGGGCGGTTTTCCGGCAGGAAGGGATTCCGCAGGACCGTGTGACGGCGAATACCAGGCGGCCGGTATTTGTCGAGGTGCCGCTCGGCGTGCTCGCCGGGTTGGACGATGGAGAGCTCAATGGCTGAGACCTGCGACGTAATCGTGATCGGGGCAGGCTCCGTGGGTGTGCCCGCCGCGATGGCGCTCGCCGGCAGGAAATTGTCGACTCTCGTCATCGAGCCGTGTCCTTCCCCGGGGCAGAAAAACAACAAAAAGGCGATCGGAGGGATCCGCGCCACGCATTCGGATTTCGGCAAGGTCAGGACCTGCCTGCGCAGCATCGAAATCTTCGCGAACTGCAAAGAGCAGTGCGGCAGGGACATCGGCTGGCTGCGCAACGGCTACAGCTATCCGGCCTACTCGGAAGAAGACGAAAAGAAGTTGAAGAGCCTGATGGAGGTTCAGCATTCTTACGGGCTCGACATCCGCTGGGTCTCGCCTGACGACTACAACGAACTCGTGCCGGGCATCAACATGGACGGCCTGCGCGGCTCAACGTATTCTCCGGGCGATGGCAGCGCCTCTCCGCTGCTGGCGCTCAATGCGTTTTACTTCCGCAGCCTGGAAGACGGCGCCGCCTACCGCTTCAACGAAAGGGTTACCGCAATCCGCAGCAGGAACGGCAGCAGTTTTGAAGTGGTCAGTGACAAGAATTCGTACAGTTGCCGCAAAGTGGTAAATGCCGCCGGTAATCAGGGGGCGGAAATCGCCGCGCTTGCGGGCCAGCGATATGCAATCAGGCCGGACTGCCACGAGGCGGCCATAAGCGAACCGGTGCGGCGGTTCTTCGGCCCGATGGTGGTCGACATGCGGCCGTCCCGCGATTCCAAAAACTACTATTTCTACCAGAACACCGAAGGGCAGGTGGTTTTCTGCATCACACCGGATCCGGCCGTCTACGGCACCGATGACGATTCCACCTCCGAATTCTTCCCGATGGTCGCGAAGCGGATGGTGAAGCTCTATCCGCGCCTGGCCCATCTGAAGGTGCGGCGGGCCTGGCGCGGCCAGTACCCGAACACGCCGGACGGATTTCCGATCGTGGGCAGCGCCCGGGAGCTGCCGGGTTTTATCAATGCCATTGGAATGTGCGGCCAGGGGTTCATGCTTGGGCCCGGCCTTGGCGAACTGATCGCGCGCATGGTGCTCGAGGAGTTGAACGAGGACGACGCGCGCATCCTGGCGAGTTTCGACCCATACCGCGATTTTTCGGTCATGGAAGCACTGAAGTAGGGAATGATAGGGAATTGTTTTGCAGGGAGTGGGTGGGGATGGGGCGCCTGGCCTGCCAGCATCTCGGCAATATCCCCGATTACGCATGGGAAGCAGCTGCCGCGTCCGGGAAAGTGGCC